>CAZWTH010000024.1:0-20967 GCA_964636715.1 uncultured Solibacteraceae bacterium
CGCTACACCGGCTGCGCCATCACCACGCACAAAAGCCCGAAGATCGTTCTGCGCTCGAAAGACCAGAACAGCAGCGAGAGTTTCGAATCTCTCGCCCATCTGAAGGCCGCGGGGCGTTATAAGCTGCCCATTCTGGCGCGGCTCATCCGCCACTTCTCGCCGGATAGCGGGTTCGTGATGGAGTGCTTCTCCGAAGCCCCGGCGGGCGCCGGTATCTCTGGCTCATCCGCCCTCATGATCTCGACGGCGACGGCTCTTAACCGGCTGACCGGCGCGGGCCACAAGCTCGAAAAGATCCGCGAGATTGCTCAAAACGTAGAGGCCCAGGTGATCCGCGTGCCGACGGGGGCGCAGGATTACTACCCGGCGATGTACGGCGGCGTTTCCTCCATTGCGCTGACGCCTGCGGGCATTGTTCGAAAACCGCTGCCCGTGGAAGCGAACGAACTCAACCAGCGCTTCGTACTGGTATATACGGGCGCGCCGCGCAACTCGGGCATCAACAACTGGGAGGTCATGAAGGGTCACATCGACGGCAACCGCGCGATCCATCGCAACTTCGACCGTATTGCCGCCATCGCGAATCTGATGCATCGCGCGCTCGAAGCCAATGCCTGGGACGACGCCGGCCGCCTGATGCGCGAAGAGTGGAGCTACCGACGGAAGAACATCCCAGGCATCACTACGCCGTTTATCGACCTTCTTGTAACCACCGCGCGTAAGGCCGGCGGCGTCAGCGCGAAGGTCTGCGGCGCGGGCGGCGGCGGCTGCGTCGTGTTCCTGGTGGAGCCTGGCGCGAAGGCGAAAGTTTCGAACGCGCTTCGTCAGGAAGGCGCGAATGTTCTCGATGCTGAAGTCGCCCCGCGCGGCGTTCAGATCCAGGCAAAAGAGGCCGGCCCGAAGTGAGCGAAGAGCGTGGACGCGACCCGCTGATGCCTTTGGTCGGCGCCGGGGTCTGCTTTCTGCTCTATCGCATCCTGTCGTATTTCCTGGTTCCGGTCGGCGAGGCATTGGGCGGCCGGATGATTGCCCTGACGGTCCCTCCTCTGGTTTCCGCCGCCGTCTCGGCGGCGCTCGCGATGGCGATCTTCGAATCGCGCCGCGTTGGCGATATCGGGCTCGCGTGGGTCAATGGCACGTTCCGGAACTTCGTCACCGGAATTTGCCTGGGCGTGGTGGCGGCGTCACTCTCGGTTCTGCCCGCCGTTGCGCTGGGCTTCGCCCACTTCCAACACTCAGCGAATACCGATATCTCTCTCGGCGGATCGATCTTTACTCCGATTCTTCTTTTCTGCGGTTCGCTCGGCGAAGAAATCGCATTTCGCGGGTTCTCGCTGCAGTATCTGGTGCGCGGGTATGGCCGCTGGGCCGCCATTCTTGCGACGGCCGCTCTGTTTGGGTTGCTGCATGCGCGCAACCCCGACGCGACAACGCTCAGCACAATCAACACGGTTGGATTTGGTATCGTCTTTGCTATCGCGGTGCTGCGGTCGCGCGATCTGTGGCTGCCCGCCGGAATCCATTTCGCCTGGAACACCGTGTTGCCGTTCCTCGGGGTGGGGCTCAGCGGTCTTACAATAAAAGTGACCGCATACGAGGTGGTATGGAACGCGGGCAATTTCTGGAGCGGCGGACAATACGGGCCGGAGGCGAGCGGAGTAACATCCGTGATCATTCTGCTGCTGCTCGCCGCGATCTGGAAAGTGCCGGTCACGCCCGGCTCCGCTTATCTGGTAGCGGAATCGCGACCGTCTCCATCGCCATCCTGACGCTGCTTTTTTCCTGCGCCGCTCAGGCGGGCGTCCTCGGCCCCGCCGACAAGCTCACGGACGACGAACGAATCGAACTGCTGCGCGGCCTGATGTCGGAATACGCCACGATGAAAGTGCCGCTGGCGAAATCGAAAAAGCCGCTGGAGTTTTATCCGGATGGGACGTTCAACCTCAAATACTGGGAAGACGCCTATCGCCAGTTTGGACACGCCGCCAAGCCCGGCGATCAGATCCAGATCACAAGAGTCACCTTTGAGGGCGACAAGCTGCTGTTCGATATCAACGGCGGTCTGACGAGCGGACGCAAGTGGTATGACCACATCCAGCTCAACGGCGGGATGACGGGTTCGCCGAGTGGGCAACAGCCGGCCAACGATGGCGGCCCTGTGCCTGTCTCGGGCTCACCGACGTTTGGAAGCTACATCGTGATCGTGTTTAAGAAGCCGATGGAGAATCTGACTTCAGCGCAGGTGAAGAAGATGCTCGCGCCGATCATGGATTTCGATCCGCACTCCGCGGCGACGCTCTTCAGTGAGACGATGTCGCCGGAAATGCAGAAGGCGATCAAAGAGAAGCGGGTCACGGTCGGGATGACGCGCGATCAGGTAAAGATGATCCTCGGACAGTCCGAACACCATGGCCGCGAGACGACGCAGGACGGCCTGGATACCGATTGGATGCAGTTCGGCAAGCCCCCGGGGAAGATCACGTTTGTGACCCTCGCCGGGAACAAGGTGATTGCCGTGAAGGACGAGTACGCCGGTCTCGGCGGCGACGTCCAGTAACACTGAACCCCCATCGCGCCGTTCGCGTCTAATGAAGTGAATGGCGACCATCCGTGATGTGCCGAAGCTGGCGGAATTTGCCCGGAGAGCAGGGCCGCTGCTGTGGCGAAGAATGTCCGAGGACCGGGCGCGCGACGTGCGGCCGTCGCCGCGAACACCCGATCTTTCTTCCTGGACTGACGACGGTATCCATGCGCTGTGGATCGGGCACAGCACGGTCTTGCTTCGAATCGACGGCTTCACGATTCTGACCGATCCGGTGTTCAGCACGAGGATCGGAATTGGGCTGGGGCCCGTTACGATCGGCATGAAACGGCTGGTTGCGCCCGCGGTTTCTCCTGAAGATCTTCCGCGGGCGGATGTGATTTTGCTGTCTCACGCCCACATGGATCATTTCGACCGGCCGAGTCTGCGGGCGCTGGAACATCGCGGAACCACGGTGGTGACAGCCGCGGCGACCAGCGATCTGCTGCGGGTGAAGCGTTATCAGAAAGTACACGAGTTGAAATGGGATGAAACCGCGCGGGTGGGCGCCGCTTCGATTCGCGCGTTTGAAGTCCGGCATTGGGGAGCGCGAACCCATACCGACGTACACCGCGGATACAACGGCTATGTGATCGAGGTTGGGAAGCATCGAGTGCTGTTTGGCGGCGATACGGCTTATACGGACTCATTCCGCCGCCTGCGCTCTTCGAAAGAATTCGATCTGGCGATTATGCCGATCGGCGCTTACGACCCGTGGATCAATGCCCACTGCAATCCGGAGCAGGCGTTTCAGATGGCGAATGACGCCGGGGCTAACCTCATTCTTCCCGTACATCACCAGACTTTCAAACTCAGCAGTGAGCCCTACCTGGAGCCGATTGAGCGGATATTGAACGCGGCCGGCGACCGTGTGGTTGTTCAGGAAATCGGCGGCGAATTCTGCCGCTCACGGCCGGGATGGCGTTGGGCCACCAGCGATCAGCGCGAGGCGGCTGCCTGCCGGCACGCCGCGGATCACAGTTCCCCTGGGCAAGAGGAGAGCCGTGCGTAGCCGGAAGTCGTGCCGGAATTTGGGCGTATAGTCCTTTAGCCAAAGAAGCGGCTCAATTGCGCCGTTCGGCAGTTCCGCCACCATCCGGATGTCCACGTTGGCGACAACAGCAAGCGGCCGGATCGCGGCCAACCGGAACGATTGGGTCAATGTCAGATCGCGTTCCACCACAAGCATTCGGAAGGCCGGCGAAGCAGTCAGCATCAATTGAACGATCTTCGGCGGAGCAATTTTCAGCGAACCTTCGGGCGTTCCCCCTTCGGACCAATCGACAACTCGTTCTATTTCCTCCGGGGTCAGCGAGAAATCATTGGCGAACTGACCGAACCCTTTCACCGCGCCCCAGGGCGGCATTGTCCGGGCAAGTATCTGCTCGCGGATTGCGACGGCCCACGGGCGCACTTCCGCGTAGGTTGTTAGTGGAAATGCGCTCCCGGCGCGACTATGGCAGGCCATGCATTTCTTCGCAAATATCGGCGAGAGATCCTGCGTCCACGTAATGGGCGTGGTGATAATGTCATGGGCTTGCGCGGGTGGGGCAAAGGCGGCGTATGAAATGCAATAGGCAGCTAATAACACCAGCCGCGTTAGCCCTTTTAGTGATTGCGCGGGTGTGAGCATCAATCAACGTCCCAGGCGTGAACATCGAAGCGCACGGTGTTGACGATTCCTTCGCGCTGGAATTGCACCCAAACGCGGTAATCGTGGCCAGGCCGGGGAAAGACCACGTTAAATTGTATGGCTGGTCCGCCCTCTTCGTCGATTTGAAAAAGAAATGGATGTGTATGGATCAGATCGACCTTGTCGTCACTGGCAACGAGCATGTGCCCCCAGGCGCCCAGGTATTTTTCCAGACCGTAAGCCTTAGAGCCTGAGTTCGGGAGTTTGAAGTGGAGTTGGGTAGTGACCGCCGCAATCACTCTTTCCGGCACGGTCCTGAAATGGACCGTCATGTTGGAAGCATCCTGCGAACGGACGCTGAGGTCAAACGCCGGCGGCGACGGAGGGTTTCCAGCCACCAAAATCGTGCTCACCGCGAGTTGCGGCGTCGCGGCCAATGGATAAAAATCGCCGAGTAACCGATACATGCCCGCTCGCGGCACGATCAGACCATCGTAGTGAAAAGCATGGTCTGCGCGTAACACCGGGTGGTCGTGAAGAAAGAACTCAAGATCCTCACCAACAATAAACATGTGGAACAGTTTTTCGTGGACAACCGCGAATGAGGCTACCCGTTTCCGTTTCCAGGGATCACGGATTACGAAGGTCAGATTGACGGGTTGCCCCGGACGCACAGCTTCCGGCGCAACGCTGAGATCCATCTCATACTCAACCGGTTCCGGAAGCTGTTCGACCAGCTTCATCCCACATCGGGGACACGTCCCTGGATTGAGCCGGCGAACGTCCGGGTCCATGGGACATACAAACACCCTGTTCAGAGCGCTGGAAGTCTGCGCCCGTGCCCCGAAATCACTCAACGCAGCAAGTGACAGTACGAATGAGCGGCGATTCAACGATCTCCTCTAATGCTTGTCGAGGGAGTAGGTAATGCCGGTGTATTGCATCTCATCCCACGTCTGCTCGCCCCAATGCACTTCAATGGTTGAATCCGGGTTCGATTTGTTGTTCGCGGAATTGTCGTAATGGGCTGTGCTCTCAAGCCGCGCCCCCTTCGGCACGGCCAAGGGTTTGGCGAATACGTAATACGTCTGCCAGTTGAAATCATACGCGGGGACGGACAGAACGATCTCCTTGTGCCCATCCGGGTATACCAACCGATATTCCCAGGATTTACCGCGAAGATGCGTATGCGGCAAAAGAGCAAAGACATGAGCGTCCTGATTGAACTCGATCGCCGCGTCAACCGCCGTGTCCTCCGCCCCTGGGAGTAGCTTGAGCTGAGGGTTCAGGAACGCGCGGTTCATCAGTTTCACTTCCGGCGGTTCTTTCGCGAAGATTATGCCAACGCTCGATCTATCCGTCTCTGGTTTGCCTGTCGCCGTGTAATGCATTTGAAATCGCAGTACGGCGCCGGCAGGAATCTTCACCGCCGAGCCGGCCGGGAACACCATTCCGTTGGTTCCGGGGGCCGTTGATGCAATGAGGATGTCCGGAGCGGGCCCGCCACGACCGCGGCCGACTGCAGCGGGAATTACCGGCGTGAATCCCGCCTGCGCATCATCCGGCGATTCGGTGGAGTACAGAAGAACGTGATGGACCACCTTTCGATTGCCCGGCCGGATTTCGATCGCCTGCACCCACTTGTCTTCCGTGAAGTTGGTTGGCACCGTAAAATTCTGATAAGCGATTGCCCCGGTTGCGGGCAGATTATAGGTTTCCTGCATCGAGAGCACGACATCCGGCTGACCGATCTGCCACCCCTCGCTAAAAACCGGAGCAGGCGGAAGGGCGCTCGGGTTGCCTTGGGGCGCACCCGCCTCTACCCAACGCAAAATGGCGTTCTTGTCATGATCGCTCAAACGGCGGTCATTCAGAAATTGTCCGTGTGAGGCGTCCGCATGCCAGGGCGGCATTGCACCCGCTGCCACTTTCTCCCGGATGGACCGCGCCCACGGACGAACCTGCTCGTAGGTAATCAGCGACATCGGAGCGATTTGTCCGGGACGGTGGCATGTGACGCAGTGGGCATAAAGGATCGGGGCAACATCCTTTGAAAACGTGGGAGCGGTATCTGCGGCCAGGGCAGTACTGCATCCGCCGACGGCTAGAAACGCAGAGGCCATGACGAGGCCCAGTCGCCGCGCAGCAGCGTGGCGTGCTTTTGGCTGTTGGTGCTTCATAGGTGCTTAATCCTTATTGGAGGTCGGGATGGGTTCATCTTCGCACGTTTTCAGACATAATTCCCGAAGCCTGGTGTCATAACAATCAAGCTCGCCTTCGACCTTACGTTGGCGCGGAAGCGCAGGACAATCGACAATTAGTGTCCGCGGCAGCGGGGCCTCAGACTGAAGAATGAAAATCGAAAGCAAAACAAATGGTGGGGGGCAGGGACTCGAACGGACCTTTTGCGAAAGCCAGAGCGGTGCGAGGATCTCTGAAGTCGCGCTGTCGGATGGTTTCTACCGGTTAATTGGCAAGTCCGCGCCGAGACCAAAGCTCTTGCGCTTTGGAGTCTCCGCTCGCGTTGGCGATGGCCTTGCCTATGCTCTCAACTTCGTTTCGAGATTGCTGATCGAGGCTGTATTTGGTGACATCATCGTATGCCTTCTCTATAGCTCGAAGTGCATCCTGAACGCGGCTTTCGCGAAAATAGACCACCGCCAGCAGCCCATAGTTGCGTGTTTGTGAACCCCGGTAGTTAAGAGTGAAGATCGCGTCCGACTTCTCAGCAGCGCTAATGAGCGGGTCAAAGAGAGCAATGGATTTCAATAGCGATTGCTCCGCCGCCGCCCAGCGCTGTTGGCCCATCTGGGCGGCTGCGATTTCACGAAAATTGATGGGATAGGCCGAATCGTCGGAGCCCTGCCAGATGGGGGCGTATTGCAGGACCTCCTGGAAAGATGCTTCAGCTTCAGCAAACTTCTGCTGGCGTAGATAACAATTACCGATGTCGCGATTGACCAGGAAAAGGAACTTGTTCTTAGGGACGTTAAACGTCGCTTTCCTGACGGCCGGAATCACCTCGGATTGATAGCGCTGGACGATCTCCGGCGTACAGGGACCTTTTCTCTGCAGTTGTGCCGTCGCTTCATAAATGTCATTCAGCTTTCCTTCCTCGATCTCCTCGGGCGACGAATGCTCAACGACAGTTATTGAATCGTGTCCGGACAGACCGGACGACTGGGGCAACGGAACCTGCTGGAAGGCACGGACGCTCGCGATCGACATCGCCATGGAAATGAGAACGGAGATTTTTGCGGCAACCTGATGATATCTGAGCAGTGCCATTCATTTGAGACACTAACACGAAGCAGGCGCCCCGACACGACGCCATCGGAATTTTCCCACCTCTTCACGGCAGCGTGATCTCTTTGGCACCGTCCCCGGAGGTCACAACAAAAGCAGGTGCTCTAAGTGCAGAATTTGCCCCGATGCGCGACTGTCGGTAGCATAAGTAACTGAATCGAATGGCGGGCGCGCAGGGACCCGAACCCAGGACTCCTGCGCGTGAAGGAGAGGCTCCAGCCAATCAGGCGTACAGTCCGCGGAGTTTCGAGGCGGACGCGACGCGGTCGAGCGCGAGCATGTAGGCCGCGGTGCGGTTATCTACTTTGTGCTTTTCGCCGTATTCCGTGACGGCGTGGAAGCTGCGGACCATGACTTCTTCAAGCTGCGAATTCACGAAGTCTTCGTTCCAGAAGAAGCCCTGACGGTCCTGGACCCATTCGAAGTACGACACCGTTACTCCGCCGGCGTTGGCCAGGATGTCCGGGATGACGAAGATGTTCTTCTTCTCGAGGATTTCGTCGGCCAGTGGCGTGGTGGGGCCGTTCGCGCCTTCGCAGAGGATTTTGCAGCGGAGCTTATCGGCGTTGGCCGAAGTGATCACATTCTCCGTTGCGGCGGGCAGGAGGACATCGCATTCCAAGGTCAAGGCCTGATCCTTATCCATGTTTTGGCCGCCGGCGAAATTCGTGATGAAGCCGGTTTCTTTGCGGTGCTTCGCTAACGCCGGGATATCCAGACCATTCGGGTTGTAAACCGCTCCGTAGTATTCGATGAGACCGACTATGCGAAAGCCCCGCGCCGCCATCAGGCGCGCCGCCATACCGCCCACGTTGCCGAAGCCCTGAATCACCACGCGCGTGTCTTCGGGACGCATACCGAATTTCTTCAGCGCTTCGAGCGTCACGATCATGCAGCCGCGGCCGGTCGCTTCCGTGCGCCCCCTCGATCCGCCCAGTTCCATCGGCTTGCCCGTGACCACCGCGGTGGTGGCATGCCGGATGTGCATGGAGTAGGTATCCATGATCCACGCCATCACCTGCGCGTTCGTGTTGACGTCCGGCGCGGGGACGTCGCGGTCGGGGCCGATGATATCGAGAATCTCCGCCGTGTACCGGCGAGTGATGCGCTCCAGTTCGCCATCGGAAAGCATGGCGGGATTGCAGATCACGCCGCCCTTCGCGCCGCCGAAAGGAATGTTGACGACCGCGCACTTCCAGGTCATCCACGAAGCGAGCGCGCGCACTTCATCGAGACTGACGTCCGGCGCAAAACGAATACCGCCCTTGCCGGGGCCGCGCGCGATGGAATGCTGCACGCGATAACCGGTGAAGAGCTCGATGCGGCCATCATCGAGTTGCACCGGAATGTTGACGGTCAGCTCACGCGTGGGATTGCCGAGAACTTTGCGGATGCCTTCATCGAGACCGAGCTTTTCGGCGGCGTGATTGAAGCGGGCCTCCGCCGCCAGCCACGGATTTTTTTCCTGATCGGGAGCGACGCTTGCAGGCATACCGGTATTATCGCTTTCCGAGAAATGCCGGGGGATTCACGACGCACTCGATTGCCTGCTTCACTTCGGGATCGCGCTGCGCCTGCACTTCGTCACCCTTTTCCACGCCGAGCGCGACGGTGTAGACCTCTTCTTTGAGGCGCGACGCAATGAAATCGCGCTGCTGGAGCCACTCCGTCAGCGCGGGCTGAATCTGATGCTCGCCCAGCCACAACTGAAACTGGCTCAGCATCTCCGGCGGGACCTGCCAACCATCCATGATCTTGTGGTCTTTCACATACTCGAGCGCAAAGCTGGTAAACGAGCCGGACGCTTCGAGCGCGGCCTGGAAACGCGTGAACTCGGGCGGAGTGACCGCAATATCCGGCACGATACCGCCGCCGCCTGGAATGGAGCGGCCGTTATCCGTTTTGAATTCCGCCTGCTCATTCGGATGCGCGGCGGTTTCGCCCAGCGCAAAGCCTTCTTCGCGAAACGGCTTCTGGATGGAGCGCCCGCTCGCCGTGTAATAGAGCGCGGTGGTGAGCGCGAGGCCGGTTTTTTCGGCTAATGGGTAAACGCTCTGGACCAGACCTTTGCCGAACGTCGGCTCGCCGATCACGGTTGCGCGATCGTGATCCTGCATGGCTGACGTAACGATCTCGGCGGCGCTTGCGGTTTTACCGTTGACGAGAATCGACAGTGGAAACGCGTAGGGCACAGCGTCTTCGGGAACTCGCTCCGTGGTTTCGGCGACGTTTCGGCCCTTGACGGAAAGGATCACCTGGCCAGGCTTCAGGAACAGCGCGGCGGTTTCGAGCGCCGATGTCACCAGTCCGCCGGGATTGTTGCGAAGATCGAGAACCAGACCCTTGAGCTTTTCGCCGCCCAGCTTCTCGATGGCGGCGTGAATGTCACGGCCCGTGCTGCCTTCAAACGCGGCGACGCGAATGTAACCAATGCCCGGCTGGAGCTCGAACGCGCGCTCCACGCTGGGCGTCTGCATTTCCTGCGGGACGAGGCGAAGCTCCACCATGCGCAGCGCGCCCGGATGCCGCACCGCCAGTTCCACGGGTTTCTGGCGTGACGCGGTGAGAAGCTGAATGATCTGTTCCGGCTCGAGGCGGGCGAGCGAGTAGTTGTTGACTCCGCGAATCTCATCACCCGGCGCGATGCCGGCTCGCGCCGCGGGCGTGTTGGGCAGCGTCTGGAGGACGGTGACGCGCCCCGGAAGGATAGAGACCACGGTGCCAAAACCTTTACTGGTGGAGCGCTCCATCTGGTTGAGCTGCTCGAACTGGTCCGGATCGAAAAACGACGAATGTGGATCGAGATGGCGAAGGAGGCCGGGAATCGCGCCGCCATAGAACGCCTGGTCGAGGTTGACGGGCTCAACGGCGTTGTCCTGAGCGATTGCCAGAACGTCCGCGAGGCGCTTCATCGCGTTGGACTGTTCCGTGTCGGTATCGGCGGCGGCCAGAGGCAGGACGAGCAGCAGCGCAAAAAGGACCGGCCGGATCATGGAGTGGCGAGGAGGCAGAGCACTTCTCATTATGACGTCAGTCCAGACAAACGGATAGTTGGCACTATTCGTGCAGGACGGGTTCCGATGTCACATGCCGGACGCGTTTTTTGGTGCCTTTTCGTAACCTCGCTGAGCCTCGCCGGGCAGGTCAACGTGACGACTTACCAGTACGATCTGGGGCGCACGGGCGCCAATACAAGCGAATCCATCCTCAATAAATCCAACGTCAGCGCGAATACTTTCGGTCTGCTTTACACGTTGCCGGTTGACGGAGCGATTTACGGGCAGCCGCTCTATGCGGCGAATGTCAATATCCCCGGCAAGGGCACGCACAATGTTGTCTATGCGGCGACCGAAAACGATTCGGTTTATGCATTCGATGCAGATTCTGGCGGGGGGGCGCTGTGGCAGGACACGTTCACGAACAGCGGCGCGGTCACTGTCTCGTCGGATGAAGTGGGCTGCAGCCAGATCACGCCGGAGATCGGCATTACGAGTACGCCCGTGATCGATTTATCGCGGGGCGCTATTTATGTGGTGGCGATGACGAGGGAAAGCGGAAACTACATCCAGCGTCTGCACGCGCTCGATCTTTCAACCGGGGCCGAGAAGGCGGGGAGTCCCGTGGCGATTCAGGCTACGTATCCGGGAACCGGCGAGGGCGGATCCACCGTTGTCTTCAATCCGCGAAATTACAAGCAGCGTCCAGGACTGATGCTGCTGAATGGCGTGATCTATACGGCGTGGGCGTCACACTGCGACATCGGCGCTTATCATGGCTGGCTGATTGGTTACGATGCGGGAACGCTGCAGCAGGTATCGGTTTATAACAATACGCCGGACGGCAACATGGGCTCGTTCTGGAATGGGGGCGCGGCGCCGGCGGCGGATGCGAACGGGAACATTTATATCGTCTCCGCCAACGGCGATTTCGACGGCAATCAGAATCTTGGCGAAAGTTACATCAAGCTTTCGAGCACCGGAGGACTGGGCGTGGCCGATTACTTCACGCCGTTCAACTATGCCGCGCTGAATGGAGCGGACCTCGACACGGGGTCGGCGGGCGTGGCGTTGATCGGCGATGAGGCAGGAAGCGCGGCGCATCCGCATCTGATGACGAGCGCGGGCAAAGAGGGGCGCATTTATCTGATCGACCGCGACAACATGGGGAAGCTGAGCAGCAGTGGCTCAGACAGCCAGATTCCGCAGTCGGTACTCGGCGGGATGCCGTCTTTGTTCGGTAATCCGGCGTATTTTAACCATTCGATCTACTACTGCGGATCGGGCAGTCATCTGGGGGCGTATTCGATCTCGAATGCGCAGATGTCGACGGCGCCGGTTTCGCAGTCGTATGAGAAATACGGATATCCGGGATGCGTGCCGACGATCTCTTCGAATGGGAATTCGAATGGAATCGTGTGGAGCCTGGAGCCGTTCGTGGGCCTGCACGCTTACGACGCCAACGATCTGAGCCGCGAGCTCTACGCTTCGGGGACCGACGCCGCGCCAGGCAAGACCGTGAAATATTCCGCTCCGATGGTGGCGAACGGAAAAGTCTATGCGGGCCGCGATACCGCGCTTCTGGTCTACGGACTGCTTTCGGCCGGCGCGGTTGGGATTCCGGCAGCCAATTCGGCGAGCGGTGACGTGGGCTGGGTCGCGCCCGGCGGACTGGCGACGATTTACGGCTCGGGTCTGGCGGCGGGTACGGAGAGCGCAACGAGCCTGCCGGCGCCAACGTCGCTGGCCGGGGCTTCGGTTACGGTGGGCGGCTACATGGCGCCGATGCTGTATGCGAGTTCCGGACAGGTGAACTTTCAGGTTCCGTTCGAGGTGCCGCCGGGAAATGCGGTGTTTACGGTGTATGTGAACGGGTCGGCGGTGGCTTCGGGATCGCTCGCGGTTCAGGCCGCCGCGCCCGGGATCTTCCTGCTGGATGGTGGACGCGCAGCGGTGGTGAATCAAGGCGGTACGGTGAATTCGGTTGGTTCGCCGGCTCCGGCGGGAAGCGCGGTTTCGGTTTACGCTACGGGACTGGGCACGGTGTCACCGGGGGTGGCGAGCGGGGCGCCGGCGCCCTCGGGATCAATGAGTTATACAAATGCTTCGGTGACGGTGACAGTTGGAACGGCGACGGCTAAGCTGCAGTTCGCCGGCCTGGCGCCGGGTTTTGCGGGGTTGTACCAGGTGAATTTCATCGTGCCTTCGCTGCCGGCGGGGCAGTATGCGCTGACGATTTGGGCTGGGAACGCGGTGAGCAACGTGGGTACGATTGCGGTGCAGTAATAGGTGGCGGTGGCCGATGAACCTTTCGAGGCGCACATTTGGCGTACAATCGGAAGAGAGCCAAAATGACTCGCGAAACGCCACGCGACAACTCAAAAACAGAGCGCTTTCACGTTCGTGCGACAAGCCGCCAGGCGGCGTTGATTCGCGCCGGCGCGACGCGGCGAGGGGCGAGGTTAACGGACTACATCATCCAGTCGCTTTGCGTACAAGCTGAAATCGACATTGCCAATGAGACCCATTTTGTGTTGCCGAAAGAGCGTTGGAACGCCTTCACAAAAGCCCTGGATGCGCCTCCACGGATTCCGGCAGGTTTGAAGCGCCTTTTTTCTCATCCTTCCGTTACTGAGCCACGGTAGTGGCGTCGGGTTCTGAGTACGTCATTGAAAAACTTTCGAAAGCGCACGAACTCGGGAGGTTCGATTGCGGCAAGGAGCCCCTCAATAAATGGCTCGAACGGTTCGCACGGACTAACGTTCAGAACGATTCCGCACGAGTTTATGTAGCACATCGGCGCGACAATGTTGTGTGTGGCTATCATGCCATTACGGTTGGCGCCATAAGCCGCGAGGATGCGCCGGAGCGGATTGCGAAGGGACTGGCGGCGCATCCGGTTGGCGTGGCAGTCCTCGCGCGGCTCGCCGTTGATTTGTCCCAGCAGGGAAAAGGCCTCGGAGTGACCTTACTTCAGGATGCGCTGCGCCGGATCGAAGCGGCGGCGGATGAGATAGGAATTCGAGCCGTGTCAGTTCAGGCAATCGATGAGCAAGCGCGGCGGTTTTATCTCAAATTCGGGTTCAGCCCCGGCCCGATCGATGATATGCGGTTGATGCTGCTCATGAAGGATCTTCGGGCGTTTCTCCGACCCGCCATGCCGAGTTAACTTGCCTGGCTTTCGATTGCCAGAACGCGATTCACAATCGGCGGCAGATCAGACAGTCTGCCCCGGCCAGATCTGATTCAGCGCTCGCTCGAAGTTTCCGCCCAGCATCAGACGGATTTGATCGTCTGTGTATCCGCGCCGGATCAGGCCTTCGGTGAGGGCGTAAACGCGCTCCGGGTGATTGAGGCCGGGGGTGTCATAGGTCGGGTGGGGATCGAGGTCGAAGTCGCTGCCGAGGCCGACGTGATCGATGCCCGCTATTTTCACGGCGTGATCGAAATGATCGAGGACGTGTTCGATCGAGACCGGCGCACCTCCGACGAACTGGCGGACGGACGTGATGCCGAACACTCCGCCCTTGCGGGCGGCGGCGCGGAGAACGTCGTCCGACTTGCAGCGCGCGACGCCGGGCGCGATGGCGCGGCAATTGGAGTGGGTAATCAGGACCGGCTTTGTGGAGGCGGCAATCACGTCCACGGTGGTACGGTCGCCGCAGTGCGAGACGTCAATCGCCATGCCGATGGTGTTCATGCGGGCGACGACATCGGCGCCAAAGGGGGTGAGTCCGGTATCGTGCGTGGCCTTACAGCCGGCGCCGAGACGGTTCACGGAGTTGTAGGTGATCTGGGTCAGGCGCTGGCCCATGGCGTGGAAGCCGTCGAGATCGTCCACGGTGCGCAGATGATTCGCGTCCTGCATGCCGAGGACGATACCGATTTTGCTTTCCCTGCGCGCTGCGTCAAGATCGGCGGGGGTATCGATGCGCCGGAAGTAATCCGGATGCCAGGCGATGAAGCGATTCCAGTCCTCGAACCAGGCTTTGGTGATCTCGTAGGTGTCGTCTTCCTTCGTGAATGCCACGGCGGGGTGGAAGACGTTGATGCCGGAACTGCGGAGCTTCGCGAAGCCGGACGCCGTGAAGGCTTCGGGAGAGTGACGCCACTGGTCGAGTAAAGACCAGTTCAGGGTGGGAAGACTCAGCATGTCAATGACATTCGAGCTCTCCATGAGGTCGATGGCGCGGGAGGAGCAGGGGCGAGCAGGGGCAGCCTTCAGCCGGGAGGCAAAGGGCGCCACGGCGCACAGGGACAGGGAACGAGTGAGGAACTCTCGTCTGCGCAGAAAAACTCCGGATAAGGCTTAGACGTTGCGGGCGCGGCGGGGGTTTCGACGAAGTACGGCTTAGACTACGATCATGAGGCCCGCCGCGACTCCCCGGATCCTTTGGGTCGAGCTGACCTCCAAATGTCCGTTCGATTGCATTTTTTGCTCGCGGAAGAGCCGCCGGGGGAGTGGCGAACATTTGCCGTTTGCGGTTTTCGAGTCTTTGGTTCGTCAGGTTCAGGACCCGCGCAAATTCCTGCTGAATTACTCCGGGGAATCCACAGTGTACCCGGAGCTGATCCCGGCCATTCAACTGGCGCGATCGACCGGAGCGACGGTGGAGCTTGTTTCCGCGCTGGCGTCGGCGCCGGAGCAATTGCTGAAACAGATTAGTACCAGCGGACTCAATCGGCTGACGGTTTCCATGCATGCGGCGGATTCGGCGACGTACACGGAAATCTATCGCTACAGTTCGTTCGATGCGCAACTCTCCCGACTGGAGCGTCTGACGGCGCTCTGCGATGCGGTGGAACGCGGTCCGGTGATCGACCTCGCGTTTGTGGCGATGCAGCGTAATCTCCAGGAACTGGAGCGGGTTGCCGGGATTGCCAATCGCCTGGGGATTACGGAATTCTCGATATTTCCCGTGATCCGGCGAGATGAAATTCCGATTGATTTTCCGGATGAGCTGATGGCGGCCGGGAAATACAGCGAAACGTTCCGCTCGGCGCTCGCGCAGCAGGTGGAGCGGGCAAAACTTCGGTTCCCGCAGATCGCTTTCACCGTCTGCGACCCCTCGATTGCGCAGCAGGGCATGAGTCTGGGGGAAGTTCCGATCCCTTGCCCGGGCCCGCTGCCGGCCGGCGCGCGGATACATTCCTGCGAACAAAATCCATGGGAGACGGCGCATGTGCTCTCGAATGGAGACGTGGTGAGTTGTGAGGTGCGCGACCGGATATCTTTCGGCAATCTGACGCGGCAATCGCTGGCGGAGATCTGGAATGGCGAAGCGTATGAGCGGTTTCGAGCGGACTACGCAGCGGGCGAAGCGGCGGAATGCCGCACCTGTCCGTGGAAGACGGCGTATTTGCCGAGCCGGATTCGCGGGGAAATTCTGGCCGCGCGCGGGGCCAGCGCTCAGTTGGGGCACGGCTGGCATCCACCTTCGGGGGAGCCGCATATTTGGGGCAGCCAGCAGGCTGTGGCGGTGCTGCAACCCGCGGCGGGCGCATCCGTGATTCAGGTCACGGGCTTGCTCGCGCCCGGTAACGGGAATGGCGGCAACGATCTGACGCTGAGTTGCAATGGCGAGAGCATCGGGAATATTGTTAATTCCTCGCAGGAGGTGATGTCTTTCGATGCCGCGTTCGACGTGCGCACTGCGGCGGCGCAGGCGTGGCAGGTGGAGTTCCGGACTCGCCACGTCTATCGGCCAGTGGATCGGGGGAGCGGGACGGACCAGCGGGATCTTGGGGTCGCGCTCTCGCTGCTCGCGGCAAGATCTGAGGTCAGCGCCGCTCAGGTTACGCGCCAGACGAGAGACTTCGAGCGCCTGCTGACCGCGGTGAAGCGGTTTGACCGTGCGGCGCGAAAGGTCAATCGCTTCCGTGGGAAATCGGGGCGTGATGGCGCACGCGAAGCTTGCGGCGCGGGGCTCTCCGTCATCATTCCGGAGCGGGAGAATATTCCGGAGCTTCTGGTTTGTCTGGATGGGCTTCAGGAAGCTTCGAAGCTGTGGCGGGAACCGCTGGAGGTCATCGTGGTTGTCAATGGCTGCGCGGCCGCGGCTTATCAGGATGCGCAGCGGAAGTATCCGGACGCGCACTGGATTTTTTCCCATACGGCGCTCGGGTTTGCGGGGGCGATTGAGGCGGGTCTGCGGGAAGCGCGCTACGACTGGGTCTATCTGTTGAACAGCGATGTGAGAGTGGCGCCGGAAGCGCTCGTCGCCGCAGGCGCGCACCGCGACGCCAATGTCTTTTCGATTGCGTCCCAGATCATGCTGAAAGACTCGACCCGATTTCGCGAGGAAACGAATCTGACCCGGCTTTTTCTGGAGAACGGTCTGGCGACGATTCACGATCTGATTCCGGAATCCAGCGAAACGGTGGAGCACTTCTATTCCGGCGGCGGCGCTTCCATGTTTCAGCGGCGGCTGCTCGGGCAGGTGCTCGACGTCGAAGCGTACGAGCCTTTTTACTGGGAGGATGTGGAGTGGGGATGGCGGGCGCGGAAGTGGGGATTCCGAGCGCTGTTCTGTCCGCAGTCGGTTGTCTGGCACTCGCAGAGAGCGACGATTTCGCGGCTTTACACGCCGGAAGAGATCGATGAGATCTGGCAGAGAAACCGGCTGTGCTTTCAGTTGCGGAATCTGACTACGGCTGGCTCACTGGACGATGTGGCGACCGCGATTGGGGTTGCTCCTTCCAATGTGGCGGCCCACTTTAATCGCTGGAGCACGATCGTCAAGGTTCTGCGCGGACGGCAGTGGAATCATCGGGCGCCAGTGTCAGACGACCGGCTGCTCAGACATCCTTGACGTCGTAAGTAAGAATCGTGACGCCCGCGCGGGCGAAATTTGCGAGGTCGCCCGCGGTTGCCTGCCCTTCGGGCGATTGAAGCGCCGTATGAACGGCGGCTTCGTTATCGAATGAGAGCTCGGCCACGAGATAGGGCGGCTGGTCGCCCGCGATGACGCCGGGGCTTCGGGTGCTGACCTGGTAGGATCGCAGGCCCGGAATTTTTTTGGCGATGGGCACGTGCGTCTCGAAATAGTAGCGCTCGAACGCGGTGGAATCGGAAGGCTGGGCGTAGAGGACGAGTACGCGGGTCATGGCGGCTTCATTATATTCCCTGGACGCGTGGTTGACGCCGTAAAGGAATATGATCGATGGGGGAGGCCGGACCCATGGATCGCAGGACATTACTCAAAACACTTCTCGCCGCGCCGCTGATTGGCACGGCAACCGCGCAGGACATCAACAATCGCACGCGGGGACTGCCGCCGCTCACTATCAAAGACGTGAAGGTGATTACGACGAGCGCGGGCGGTAGCTATCGCTGGGTGTTTCTCAAGATCATCACGAGCGAACCGGGGCTTTACGGGATCGGGTCCGCGAACGATAACTACCAGACGGCGGCGGTAATCAGCGCGCTCGAAAAGAATCTGGCGCCGTTTCTGATCGGAAAAGATCCGGACCGGATTGAGGATCTGTGGCAATCGGCGAACTATCGAACTTACTGGCGCGGCGGGCCGGTTAATAACAAGGCGATTGCGGCGATGGACGAGGCGTTGTGGGACATCAAGGGCAAGCGCGCGGGGATGGCTGTTTATGAGATGCTCGGCGGGCGCGCGCACGATGCGGTGGCGTGCTACGACCATGTGCAGGGCCGTACAAAAGAGCAGGCGGCGGATGCGGTGGCGAAATCGTTCGCGAGCGGATACCGGCATATCCGGCTGCAGTATGGGGAAGGCGGGTATGGCGGGGGCGGGTTCATTCCGGCAAATCAGGGAAATCGGGCGGAGGGCGGGTATCAGGGCCAGGCGTTCGATGAGGATCTGTATGTGGAGACGATTCCTCCGGTGTTCGAATATGTGCGGTCGAAGGTGGGGTTCGAGCCGAAGCTGATTCATGACGTGCATTCGCATCTGAGCGGAGCGAACGCGCTGCTGTTTGCGAAGAAGATGGAGCCGATCCACATGTTTTTTGTGGAGGATTTGCTGGCTCCGGAGCAGGTGGGTTGGTACAGGGAGGTCCGGCAGTTGTGCGCGACGCCGCAGGCGGTGGGCGAGCTGTTCACGAATCAGGCGGAGTATTATCCGCTGATTGCGGAGCGCGTGATCAATTTCATTCGCACGCGCGTGACGGCGATCGGCGGGATTACGCCGGCGAAGAAGCTGGCGAATCTGTGCGAGGCGTTTGGAGTGAAGACGGCTTTTCAGGAAGGCGGGGAGAACGATCCGGTGAATCAGCTGGCGGCGTATCACGTGGATATGTCGAGCACGGCGTTCGGGATTCAGGAGGAGAATCATTTTCCGGAGCTTGTTCACGAGATGATGCCGGGGATGGCGGAGATCCGCAAGGGCTATATGTATTGCAGCCAGCAGCCAGGGCTGGGGATCGACATCAATGAAGAGATGGCGGCGAAGTATCCGATTCGGGAGCCGCGCAATGGCGGGGCTTACGGGACGGATCGCGCGCCGGACGGCACGGTGGTCGCTCCGTAAAAGCGCGGCCGGTTCCGGTCTACGATGATACGTGATAGATGGAACCGGTGCTTGAGCTGCGGGGGCTGACGAAGAACTACGGCGCGCATCGCGCGGTGGACGGCGTTTCGCTTACGCTTGAGCGCGGCGGTTTTTATTCGCTGCTCGGTCCTTCGGGATGCGGCAAGACGACGACGCTCCGGATGGTCGGCGGATTTGAAACGCCGGACGCGGGTGAGATTCTTCTGGATGGGCGTTCGATCGCGGCGCTGCGGCCGTGGGAGCGCGATGTCAGCACGGTTTTCCAAAGCTATGCGCTGTTTCCGCATTTGACAGCCGTGGAGAATGTTGCGTTCGGGCTGCGGGAGCGGCGCGTGGCGAATGCGCAGCAGCGGGCGATGGAAGCGCTGGCGCTGGTGGAGCTCGCGGAGAAGTCCGCGCGCATGCCGGCGCAGCTTTCGGGCGGCGAGAAGCAGAGGGTGGCGCTGGCGCGGTCGCTGGTGCTTCAGCCGAAGGTGCTGCTGCTGGATGAACCGCTGGCGGCGCTCGATCCGAAGCTGCGTAAGCAGATGCGCGCGGAGCTCAAGGCTATGCAGCGGCGTACGGGCATCACGTTTCTGCTGGTGACGCACGATCAGGAAGAGGCGATGTCGCTTTCCGACAAGCTGGCTGTCATGAACGCCGGACGGATTGAGCAGTTCGCTTCGCCGGAAGAGGTCTGGCTGCGGCCGGCGTCGCGGTTTGCGGCGGGATTTCTGGGGGCGGTGAACTGGTTTGGGGCGACGGGCGTGCGTCCGGAGGTGACGTATGCGGGTCGCGAGCGGCCTGCTTCGGGAAACGGGGCGCGGCGGGCGATTGTCGAGAGCACGCTGTTTCTGGGGAATCGGCTGCATGTGCATGTGCGGTGCGAGAGTGGGGAGTCCGCTGTTGCCGAAGTGGCGCGCGGGCGCGAATTCGCGGATGGGGAAAGCGTCTGGCTTTGGTGGAACTCCGCGGACGAGATGCGGTTCGAATGAAGCTGCGGAGCTGGTTCCTGCTGCCGGCGCGGGTCTGGATGGCGCTGTTCTTCGCGGCGCCGCTGGCGATTGTTGGCGCGTATAGTTTTTTGACGCGCGGCGATTACGGGGGCGTGGAGTATCCGTGGACGATCGAGAGCTATACGCGACTGGCCGATCCGCTGTATCTGGCGATTCTGTGGCGGTCGTTGTGGATTGCGGGACTCTCGACCGCCATCTGCGTAGGGCTTGGATTTCCGCTGGCGCTGTTTATTTCGCGCGCGGGGAAGCGGAAGAATTTGTATCTGCAACTGGTGCTGCTGCCGTTCTGGACCAGCTTTCTGGTGCGGACGTATGCGTGGTTGTTTATTCTGCGCGATACAGGCCTGATCAATACGGTTCTTTCCGCGCTGCATATTATTAAGAGCCCGCTGCCGCTGCTCTATAACGATGGCGCGGTGCTGCTCGGGCTGGTTTATAGTTTTCTGCCGTTCTTCGTGCTGCCGATGTATGCGACGCTCGAGCGGCTCGACCCGGCGCTGGCCGAAGCCGCGGCCGATCTGGGGGCGCCACCGTGGCGCACGCTGTGGCGCGTGGTGATTCCGGTATCGAAGCCGGGCATCATTGCGGGCGCGGTGCTGGTTTTTATTCCGTGCCTGGGCGCGTATCTCACGCCGGATTTGCTGGGCGGCGGGAAATCGGTGATGCTGGGCAATCTGGTGCAGAACCAGTTCACGACGGCGCGGGACTGGCCTTTCGGTGCGGCGGCGTCACTGGTGTTGATGCTGGCGAGTGCGATTCTGCTGGCGCTGCTCACGACGCGGCGCGAAACGAAAGGGCTGCTGTGAAGAAACGCGCGCTCGGGATTTACGCGGCGCTCGCGCTCGTGTTTCTGCATCTGCCGCTGGCGGTGCTCGTAGTGTTCAGCTTCAACAAGGGCCGGTTCACCGTGTGGGAGGGGATCTCGCTGCGCTGG
>CAZWTH010000025.1:0-18215 GCA_964636715.1 uncultured Solibacteraceae bacterium
GTTGTCCCGGCTCAACGCGATCCGGATCGTGTACGGATGAACGCCATCCGCCGGGCGTTCGTTGTACGAAAGCAAAACGGAACCATTCGCGAGCATGAGCAGTTCCGGATTCGCCGCGTTGCCGAAATTGTAAGACGCCGCGACAACGGGAGCGTTCCATGTGTGGCCCTCGTCCGCGCTGCGCCGGACGGAAATTGCGCCGCCCAGTTCGAACGCACAAAGGATTTCACGATCCGGAAGACGAACCATCCGTCCATAGACTCCACCGGATTGGATCAGATTGAGAGTGGAAGTGTCCCAGACGATTTGCGCGTTCTGGTAGTTGTCAGCGCGCTGACCGGATGCCGAAAGGGAAAAAAATGATGTAAGCAGGACAACAAACCAACCTCTTCCGCGCATTTTTGAGTACTGTTGATCACGATTTTAGCGCGCTTTACGTGATCTTCAGTACTCAGAAGGGCGTTTAACAAACCCTAAAGCTGGGAGAGAACCACACTAGAAGAATGCGCCTCTTCAGACTGCAGGTTCTCGTCCGAAGAGGCGCGTTTTTGAAGGCGGCCAACCAAACTACTTCTGAACGATCGATGACTTCAGCGGGCCGAGGACAGCCAGCAGATCGTTCTTTTCTTTCGCCGGGACTTTGAGCTTGTCGAGAACGGCGACGAGGTCCTGTACGACCGCGTCGAAGGCATCGCTGGTCACGCCGCGGCCCATGTGGGCATGCAGCATATCGGGGCCGGTGTAGTGGCAGGGACCGCCGGTGTTCTGGCAGATGAATTCAGTGAGCTTCGCTTTATACGCGTCGGCGTTTTGCTGACTGGCGGCGGCGTGCGTGAACCATTTGTTGACGCGCGAATCGGTCAGGATGGTGTCCACCAGATTGCTGGCAACGGCCTGCACGGCGGGTTGGCCGCCCAGACGATCGTAGAGGGACTTTTCGGTCTCTGCCGCGTGGAGCGCGGATGCCGCTCCGAAACTCAGGACCAAAGTCAGGACAAGGGACTTCCAGGGCTTCATGTTCATAAACTGTAAAGGGGAATTTGAAATACCAGTTATCGCACGGCCAGTGTTAAACTGTCAACAGCTTTGCGTATTTCTCTTCACTCGGAATATGCGTTCCGCATGCTGATCCATGCGGCGCTGCGCGCGCCCGAACTGACGACTGTGGGCGAGATCGCCGATGATTTCGGGCTCTCCGCAACGCACCTCAGCAAAGTGGCGCAGACGCTGGCGGCGCACGGATATCTGCAGACAGTTCGCGGGCGCACGGGCGGTCTGCGGCTGGCGCGCGATCCGCAGACGATCCGGTTGGGAGAAGTCGCACGCGCCACAGAGCCGGATTTTTATATGGCGCCCTGCATGTCGACGGAGGGCGACGGTTGTCCGATTTACGATCCGTGCCGGTTGCGGGGAGTGCTGTCGCAGGCGAGTGAGGCGTTTCTCGCGGAACTCAATCGATCGACGCTCGCGGATCTGATGGAGAAGCGAAGGCCGATGCTGCTCCGCATTGAAGCAGCGCGCGCGACGAAGAAATAGCAGCAGAGGTCCGCCGCCCCCGCAGCGCGACTCTGTGATAGGCTCTGGTGCTATGCATCGATGGATTGCGTTCACCGCATTGCTCGCACTGACAGCCCCCGTTATGGCGCAGCGAGGCCCCGCCCCCGCTTACGAAGACACAAATAACGTTCCGGTATCGCCCGAAATTCACGGCGACCGCAGCGTGACCTTCCGGCTTTTCGCGCCGAAGGCTTCGGAAGTACTGCTGATGGGATCTCCAGGAATTCTGGAAGTCATCAAAAAGCCGATGCCGCTCGAGAAAGACAGCAAAGGCGTCTGGAGTCTGACCACCGCTCCCCTGCCCCCGGGATTCTACACTTACGGGTTCGCGATCGACGGAGGTCTCCGCATGCCCGATCCTTCGAATTCGCGCCTCGAACTGCGCCGCTGGGGGCCGACGAGCTCGTTCATCGTGCCAGGCGATACGAAAGCGGTCTTTGAAGACCGACCCGTCCCGCACGGCAGCGTGCACATCGAGTTCTACGATTCGAAGAATCTGGAAACCCAGCGCATGTTCTACGTCTACACGCCGCCGGGCTACGAGACCGGAAAGCAGAAATACCCCGTGCTCTATCTGCTGCACGGCAACGGACAGATCGAAGCGTCCTGGACATGGACCGGCCGCGCCAACGTCATTCTGGATAACCTCATCGCGGACGGCAAGGCGAAGCCGATGATCGTGGTGATGCCGTACGGCCACATTCCGCGCGAGATCAAACCGGTTCCCCCGGTCCCGGCGACTCCGAACGATGGCGCGAAAATCGAGAAGGAACTGATCGGCGAGATCAAGCCGATCGTCGAGAAAAAGTACCGCGCGTTCCTCGATCGCGATCACCGCGCGATCGGCGGGCTCTCGATGGGAGCAAGCCAGTCCATGTCGATCGGGCTCCACAACCTCGACCAGTTTGCGTACATCGCCGCGTTCAGCGGAACCGGAGCCAGAACGGAGTGGGAGAAGGCGGACCCGGCCGCTCTGAACCGGAAACTGAAAGTGCTGTGGATCGGCTGCGGCACGGAGGATCCCGGCTATCAGGGCGTCAAAAGCATGGACGACATGCTGACGAAACGCGGCGTGAAACACGAATTCCATCAATCCGGCGGCGGGCATAGCTGGCCAAACTGGCAGCAGTATCTCGCGATTTATGCGCCGAAGCTGTTCCAGAACTAACCGCCAAATTTTTTTCTGGAACCGCTTCCATCATTGGCTGGACCAGTGATATAGTGGGGACCCGTGAGGTGGCAATGAGCCGGTTTCGTCCCCCTTTTCTGTTCGTCTTTGCCGGAATTGCGCTTGTAGCGCAGGCGCAGGTGAAAACAGAAGTTCCCGCGCCGGTTCCAGGCGCAAAGCCGGTTTCGGTTGAGCGCATCAAAGTGCATGGCGCGTCGCTCGAAGGAAATCTGGAAGGCGATGCCGCGGACCGTGACGTCATCGTATTTCTGCCGCCCGATTACGCGAAGAGCAAGAGCAAGCGATACCCGGTCGTGTATGCGCTGCACGGCTACTCGATCGGCGCGGAACAATGGACGCACGAAATCCACGTGCCGCAGACCATTGAGGGAGCATTCGCCCAGGGCGCGCAGGACATGATTGTCGTGCTGCCCGATTCGAAGACGGTACATAACGGATCGATGTATTCGAGCTCCGTCACCACCGGCGATTTCGAGAACTTCATCGCGCACGATCTGGTGGCGTATATCGACGCGCATTACCGGACGATTCCGCATCGCTCGGCGCGCGGACTGGCGGGACACTCGATGGGCGGATATGGGGCCAGCCGGATCGGCATGAAGCATTCCGATGTTTTCGGCAGCCTCTACATCATGAGTCCGTGCTGTCTCTCGACGCGCGGCGCCGGGCCGGCGCAGCCTAATTCGGCGAATGACAAGGCGCTCGAAGCAGTGAAGTCGCCGGCGGATTCGGCGAGCCTGCCGTTCGGGCTGCGGGCGCAACTGGCGTCCGCCGCCGCGTGGTCACCCGATCCGAAGAAACCGCCGCTCTATCTGGATCTGGCTACGGAGAACGGGGTTGCGCGGCCGGACATCGTCGCCAAGTGGGCAGCGAATGCGCCGCTCGCCTTCATCGATCAATATATCGGCAATCTGCGGCAGTACAAGGCCATCGGAATCGACGTGGGAGATCAGGATGGCCTGAAGGCGGATACGACCAAACTGCATGAAGTGCTCGACCGGTACGGGATCGCCAATACTTTCGAAATCTATTCCGGGACCCACACGAGCGCCGTCGCCGACCGGTTTCAGAATCATGTGATGCCATTCTTCAGCAAAAATCTCTGCTCAGGACGCAACTGCCAGTGACCGCGATCACCAAATTCCTCAGCGCCGCCTGCTGCGTTGCGCTCTCCGTCGGCTTGACTTCCTGCTCCGCGCCGCCTCCCACGGCTCCGGCGGAGAAGGAAGCGGCGGCTACGGGTAAGATTGTGCGGCTCGATCCGGCCTTCGACGCACTCGTTTCGAAAGACGCCCGGATTGAGAGAGTCGCCACCGGCTTCACTTTTACGGAGGGGCCGCTGTGGAGAGCGAACCAGAATGTGCTGTGGTTCAGCGACGTACCGGGCAACCTGGTGCGTTCCGTTTCTCCTGCGGGCGACGTGAAGGTCCTGATTCAGAACGCGGGGGGAATCGCGAGTTCGGGGCCCGGCGCAATGGGCGGCCCAAACGGCATGATTGACGACCGGGATGGCGCTGCACTGCTTTGTCAGCACGGGCTCCGGAGAATTGTGCGGGTAGCGCCGGATATGTCCATGACGCCCTTGATCGAAAAATTCGAAGGCCACCGGTTCAACAGTCCGAACGACATGGTGTACCGGTCCGACGGCGCACTCTACTTTACGGACCCGCCGTACGGGCTTGCAAAGCAGGATGACGACCCCGCGAAGGAATTGAAGTTCAACGGCGTTTTCCTGTATAAAGACGGCGCCCTGAAGGCGATTGTGAAGGATCTGGAACGGCCAAACGGCATCGCCCTGTCTCCCGACGAGAAAACGCTTTACGTTTCGAATTCGGACGAAAAAAAGCGCTTCTGGATGCGCTATGACGTGGCGGCGGACGGAACCGTCTCCAACGGCCGGATGTTCTTCGATCTCGCGAACGCGAAGGAACAGGGAATTCCGGACGGGATGAAGATCGATTCGCAAGGCAACGTCTATGCGGCCGGGCCGGAAGGCATCTGGGTCTTTTCCCCGGACGGCCGGCATATCGGTACGATTCAGCCGGGCGAAACCGCCGCCAACGTGGGATGGGGCGGCGACGGAAAATCGCTTTACATCACCGCGAGCACAAGCGTTTATCGCATCCGCGTCAATATAGCCGGCAAGAAGGCGCTTTACCAGACTTTCCAATAAAACACCGAGGGGTTCCATTATGAATCGACGATCCTGCATGACCACGATGCTCGCCGCCGCGGGGGCAGGCGCTCTTGCCGCACAGACGGCGGCGGCGAATCCGATTGTTCTTTATTGCGATCTCACCGTATCCGCCGCACGGGAAGCGGAGATGCTGAAGAACTTTCACACGATTTTCAAACCGGCGGCCGAGAAGTTTCCCGGATACATCGATGTGAAACTGCTGAAGCTGGCGAAAGTCTACACGGGCGCCGCGCCGGCGGGCATCAATTATCGCTTTCAACTGACGTATGTGAGCGAAGAAGCGCGCCAGAAGTGGATTCATTCCGACATCCACAAAAAAGTGTGGCCCACGGTGGAAAACACGCTGAGCACGAAGGATTATTCGACGCTGCTGTTCAACTCGAAATAGTCCGATTCGAAATAGCCCGACTCGAAGCAACAAAGGATTCAGCCATGAAGCTTCTCCAATCTCTCTCCGTTCTCACGCTGGGCGCATTGACGTTTCTTCCCGTGGCGGGGCGCGAGCCGCTGGCTTCGAGAATCGCTCACAGCGATCCTTCGCGCTTCCGGCATAGTCCGGCGGTTCACGGCGGGGCGGGAGCGCTCGACTTTACGGCGCTGTTCGACGCGCATACGATCGAGCCGAACCTCCAGTTCCTGCATCGCGGCGTCATTGAGCCCAGGAGCGGAATCGGCGCGCATTTCCACAACCAGTGCGAGGAGATGTTCGTGATTCTCGATGGGGAAGCGCAGTTCACCATCGATGGCCACACTTCCCTTCTGAAGGGACCGGCGGGCGCGCCCTGCCTGATGGGCCATTCCCACGCGATCTACAATCCGACGGACCAGCCCGTGCAGTGGCTGAACATCAACGTCTCGATGGTGAAGGATCAATACGACGCTTTTAATCTGAACGATACCCGCGTGGGCGCCCCGCTCGATGCGATTCCGCAGTTTATTTCGATGCGGCTCGATCGCTCGCTGCTGCGTCCGGTAAACGCGATGAACGGTGGCAAGGGAACGGCGCAGTATCGCCGCGTTCTCGATCCCACGGTGTTTTCGACGTCGTGGGCGTACGTGGATCATCTGGTGCTCTCGCCGGGAGCATCGGTGGGACCGCATCTGCATCATGAGGTCGCCGAGTTTTATTACGTGATGAAGGGTTCCGGAACAGCTACGATGGGCGGCGGACGCGGAGGCGCGGAGACGGCGCCGATCAAAGAAGGCGATGCCATACCGATTCAGTTGAGCGAGGTGCATTCCTTCGAGAACACGGGGAGCGATCCGCTTGAATTTATGATCGTGGGGGTGGCGCGCGATTTGACGAAACACGTGGACAATATCGAAGCCGGCGCCGGGCCGGGCGGCCGGGGCCGCGGAGCTCAGTAAAGAATGATTCGCAAGCTGGTTTGGCTGTTTCTTCCGATGCTGGCGCTGGGCCAGCGCGCGCCGATCGCACGGCAACTCACGTTCACTCCGGATCACGCGGATGACATGTACAAGGCCGGCGAGACCGTCGGGTGGACCGTGACCCCTGGGCCGGTGACTCCAACCTATTTGTATAAGTGGACCATCCGCCGCAATAACGCGGTGGTTCTGAAGGAAGGCAAGCTGGATCTGTCATCGGGGAAGGACAGGATTGAAATTACGGCGGATCAACCCGAGATGATTTACGTCGCCGTGGAAGCGTATGCGGATCCCGCGGCAAACCCAGGAGCCGCGCCGCAATTCACCGGCGGCAACACGGGCCGCAACACCGGACTCTACGCCGTGGGGGCGGCCGTTGAACCGGAGAAACTGACTCTCTCGGCGCCCCGGCCCGCGGACTTCGACTCGTTCTGGGCCGGGCAACTCGAAGCGCAGGCCAAAGTGCCGATCGGCGCGGTCCTGACTCCGGCGCCCACGGATGTGGCGGGCGTGGAGCTCAACATGTTCGAAATGGACGCGCTTGGATCGAAGGCGCATGGGTGGATTGCGAAGCCCGCCCGCGAAGGCAAATTCCCCGCCGTCATTCAGCTGCAGTATGCCGGAGTATACGCGTTGAATGCCCGGCCGATCGCGCAGCGCGCCTCGGAAGGATGGCTTTCGATCGACGTGGACTCGCACGATAAGGTGCCCACCGATCCTTCGGGCAACATCCCGCGCGCGTACCAGGCGGTTGGAAACACGGATCGGGAGACGTCCTATTTTCTGAAGATGTATCTGCGGGATTCGCGCGTCCTCGATTATCTGCTGACGCGCAGCGATTGGGATGGCAAGACCCTGGTGTTAATGGGCGGCAGCATGGGCGGGCAACAGAGCCTGATGCTTGCGGGGCTGCGTCCGGAGAAGATCAGCGCGGTTCTGGTGTGCGTCCCGGCGGGCGCGGATACGAACGCCGACCTTCACGGCCGTAAGGCTGGTTATCCGAACTGGCCTTCGGATAATCCGGATGTCATGAAGACGGCGCTTTACTTCGATACCGTCAATTTCGCTTCGCACATCAAAGCTCCGGTGATGGCGGGGATGGGTTACATCGATACGACGTCGCCCCCGGCCGGCGTGTGGACCGCTCTGAATCAGATCTCCGGACCGAAAGAGCCGTTGCCGATGATCGAATCCGAGCACGACAACATGACGCCGGATAAAGGTCGCGCCTGCCCCGCGAGACAGAGAGAGATTCTCAATCTTCTGGTGAGCGGCGGGACTTTTACGCCAAACGGGATCAGGCAATAGGGAGATGACGGCAATGAGTATTGCGTTGCGATCGGCGCTTGGCGTATCGTTTTTCGCCATCGCGTCAGCCGCACTGGCGGTCGATGGGCAGATCGGCATACACGATCCTTCCACAATCGCGCAGTGCGACGGCAAGTATTACGTCTACGGAACGGGCGGAGGCTCGCTGGTTTCGGACGATGGCTGGACGTGGCGCGCCGGCGCGGCGCCCTCGCGCCGGGGACTCGCGCCCGACGTGATTCACATCGGCGGCCGGTACTACATGTATGTGGCCGCGAACATCGGAGCGCAGCCCAAAGCCGCGGTCAACATGATCTGGAGCAAAAGCCTGGATCCGGCTTCGCCCGATTACAAATGGGAGGAGGGCGGCGTGGTGGCGTCCTCGGACGGCGTGGAGGATTCCAACGCCATCGATCCCGGCGTTTTTCTCGATCCCACGGACCACAGATTGTGGCTCACCTACGGTTCGTATTTCGGTTACATCCGGCTGGTCGAGCTCGATCCGAAAACGGGCAAGCGGCTCAACCCGAACGATCCTCCGCACAACATTGCGATCAATGGCGAAGCCTCTGACATGATCTTCCATGACGGCTGGTATTACCTGCTTCTGACGCACGGCAGTTGCTGCCAGGGCGCCAATTCGGGCTACAACATCCGGATGGGACGCGCGAGAAAAGTGACCGGTCCATTTCTGGACAACATGGGAATCGACATGCTCGAAGGGGGCGGAAAGCTTCTGATCGGCTCGGGCGGCAGGGTGGTAGGGCCGGGTCATTTCGGGCTGCTCGATTCCGGCGATGGAGTGCAGAGATTCTCGCTGCACTGGGAGGCCGATCTCGATCGCGGCGGCGCCAGCGTGCTGGATATCCGCCCGCTGCTTTGGAGGGATGGCTGGCCGATGGCCGGAGAGAATCTGAAGCAGGGTACCTACGAGATCGAGTCGGTACGCACCGGCACTGCGCTGGAACTGGCCGTCGAAGGAGTTCCCGTGGGCGGCCCGCGCGGAAGGGGCGGGTTTGGAGGCGGACGGGGGCCCGGCCGCGGGGCGTTTGGCGCATCCGGCGCGCAGGGCCCAGGCGGACCGGCGCGCGGCGGCGGACGCGGCATTTTCGGAGGCAGCGGCGGCGTGATTCCATCGCAGGAAGCATCCCAGGTTTCGGAGAAGTGGCCGGCCGGAAATATCGATCCGCGCCTGGCTAACTATATGGTTCAGGCGCAGCAGAAGTGGTCCATCACGCCGGCGCCGAATGCCGGCGGATATCCGGGCTCGCCTTATTTCCGGATCGGCATTGCCGGAACAGAACGGACGCTGGCCGCCACGGCCGATGCCGAGTTGGTTGTGCTGCCGGCCTTTACCGGAGCTCCGGAGCAGTTGTGGCGAATTGAGCAATTGACGGACGGAACCTGGCGCATCATGCCGAAGTCGATTCCGAATACGGCGCAGCCGATGGCCCTTTCGGCGTTGGGAAGCAGTTTCGCGACGCTGGAGAAATTCGACGAGGCGAGCGATAAACAACGCTGGCTCCTCAAGACGCCGTAACCGCTCCGCGAAGGATTCCCATGAGTTACTTTCGGATATTCATCATTCTTTCGATCGCCGTGGCTTCGTGCATGATGGCTCAGGTGGCGCCGGTTTCATTGTCGAAACCGGTCACGCCGGTCAAGGCCCCGGACGCCGCGGGCTTTATCACGCGATGGATGCTTCTCGAGCCGATCCCATCGAGAGGACTCACGCAGACCGTTGTGCAGGAAGAGGTGGAAAAGGAGTACTTCCCCAATCAAATGACGGTTCTTCCGCATGACGGAGATAAAGTCTCCGTCGACGGGAAGGAACTCGCGTGGCACGCCGAGGATACGAAGAACTATAACGTAAATCTGTACCACTTCGCGCACGCGCTCGGAAAACCCACGTCGGACGTATTGTTCTGGGCGGTCACCGTTATCCAGTCTCCGCGGGAAATCAGCAACGTGAGGCTGGCGATTGGCTCGAACGCGGCATCGGTCTGGTGGGTGAATGGCCAGAAGGTAGTCGCGCTTTACAACGATCGTCAAACCGTGGTGGATGATGGCGTGTCGCGACGTCTGGTTCTCCGGAAGGGGCCGAATGTGATACGAGCCGTCATCGTGAACGGCGGAGGCGCAACGGATTTCTGCGCGCGTTTTCTCGATGCGGACGATAAACCGCTGAAGGGATATACGATCAGCCTGGCCGGGAACCGCTAAAACGTGGGGCAGCTTTTCAGGCTGCGGACTCGCTTTCCAGCGAGTCCAGCCGGCTGGAAAGCCGGCTTGCGGGCCGGAAGACCCGCCCCACATTTTCAGGCGCTGACAGCTTCCATCAACGCTTCCGCGGTCGAAGTCTGCATCGGCAGAATGCCGGCTTCTTCTTTCCCGTCGAGCTCGAGAATTTCGCGGAAGGTCATCTCGATCGCGCGCAGCGCGTTCCCCATTTCCTGGAGCCAACTGGCCCAGAACTGCTCGATGGAGGGAACATTCTTCGTATACCGGATTTCGCGCAGGATGTCTTTCCGAAAGGACGGGATGTCAAAACCGCGCATCATCGCCGCGCCGACTTCGGTGAGATTCATGCGATCGTTCACGTCGACGCGGAGCAGATCTTTGCGGAACGTATACTCCACGCCCTTTTTGCTGGTACCCGACGCGATCTCCTGCAAAGTCAGGGAGCCGGAGACGATGGCGCTGTCATCGGCCACGCCGAGCAGCGTGGTGGCGCTGGTAGCGGCCCGAACTCCGATGGGCTGACTGGCGCTGTGCAGCCGCACCTGCGCGGGGCCGGAAATGCCCACCCAGATATCCGTGCCCAATTGCGTCATCGAAAAATAGTTTGCGACGATGTTCTCGACTTCCCGGTCTTCCAGCTTTTCGATCTCGCTCGGTTTGAACCTCGCAGCCTCTTCGGCGCGCTTCTGGAAATCACGCTGGTACTGCGTGTTCTCGTACAACTTGTTGAGGATTGTCTCGGGCCAGTTGGGACGAGGATAGTTCCAGGCAACCGAGACAATATCGAGGCCAAGCCGCCTGAGAATCACCGTCACCGTATAGATCAGTTTCTTGCTGGTGTTTTCGATATAGACGCGGCCCTCGTTGAAATCCACCAGCACCGGAATTTGCTTGCGGATGGCGGCGGTGATACCGAAGGTCGCGTCTTCCACCGTCTTCTTGTCAGCGGCGGTGAGAAATTTATACGGGCGTTCGAGCAGCCGGTAGGAACCCTGCTCCCGAACGGAGGCGACGTCGCTGACGTCTTTCCATTCGTTGACGACAGCCCAGAGGCCATACCAGGGCATCTCGGGATGAATGCGGAACTGCGCCTCGGTGACGCCGAAGCCGCCGCAGTTCAGGATCTCGTCGGAAAGGGTGACGCCTGCGCGCTCCTCCACCTCCGAGCCGGCGTACCCTGCAAGTTCCGGCTCCCACTCCGCATCGAGAGGGTGCTCTTCATCGAGGCGCGGACCACTGAAAGGATTGACGCCGACCGTGTCCGCTTTGGAATAGCGGGTGATAGCGGCGGCCGCCAATTGGGAGGCGGTCACCATGACGGCGCGGTCTTCCAGTATGGTTCTGAAGGTTTCCAGCGAGTCTTTACCGAGCCCGAAGATAGCCCAAGCTCCACGTCCAAACATGTGCGATTCCTGTGTTGAGTTTTGTGGGAACGATACGCGCCGGAAGCGGACGATCCGATCGCGCGGCCTGGCGATTAGCGCAAGACCTTCACCTTTTTACCATGGCGCGTTACTTCCGCGAACAATCGTCGCAGCGGGGCCAGGCGTCTTTGTGAGAGCTCCACCAGGCTTGTGCGCGAAGCGTCTCCTGCGAGGGGACTCCGCTGAGTCCCGAGTGGTGGATCTGAAAATCCACCCCCGTCAGTTCCTGCAGTGCTTCGGTGGCCATCTGGCCAGTGGTCAGGTCGTTCAGGAACCCCGCAACGAAGGGTACATCGGCGGCGCTGCCCAGATGGCCCAAAGCCTGAATGAGCCAGTCGCGGGTTTGCCCGGTGAATTCCGGGATCTTTTTTCTGATAGCGGGTACAGCGGCCTTGATATCCAGCCGCGATAAAGCCAGAGAAGACTGTTCCACTGCGCCCCCGTCTTTTTCGACGGCAAACATAGCGCGAAGAGCGTCCGCCGCCTGTTTTGCGTCGAGGTCGCCCAGCGCCCTGGCCGCATTGGCGCGAACGACCGGATCGGAATTTTTGAGGGATGTCTCCAGAAACGGAACACAACTGGCGCAGTGGACGGTTGCCATTCCACGCATCGCCATCCATCGGGTATCCGCATTCGTTGTGGCTTGGGCCAGACGCAGCAGCGCAGGGCCCACGGCAGGGCCTTCGGCCGTAATACTCATCAGCAGGCGCTCTTTTGCCGCGAGATTGTGTTCGCTATCGAAGTTGCGAAGCGCGGCGGAGGGTCCCCCCTGCTGCGCAAGCAGAGGCGCCGCTATTGTCGCGATCAGCGGAAGCAGCGCCCGGAATCTGGCAGTCATCCTGTTCCGCTACGCTCAGCGGTTTAGCAGGAACGCGTAGATGGTGTCGCCGGCGGCGACCGTGATCATCTGCTGGCCATCCACCAGATACGTCTCCGCGCCATTGCTCGTCAGCGTGGGCATCCAGGTGTGCCACAGAATTTTGCCCGTGGCTGCGTCGAACGCGCAGAAATTCGAAGAGCCGTCATTACCGAACAGCAGGCCACCGGCTGTTGACAGCAAGCCCTGCGGGCCGCCGCCTTCGTGCATCCACCTCAGTTTGCCGGTCTGATAATCGATTGCGCGGATACCGGAACGTCCACCGGACTGTCCGGCGCCGCCGCCGGTGAAGCCATAGCCTTCCGGCCGGTCCGTTGTATCCACCAGATAGCTCATGCTGAAACCTTCCGACGTACCCACGTAGAAAAGACCGGTCTGGGGATCGAAGCTGGGCGGAGGCCAGTTCGTCGCCGAACCCGCGCCCACCAGCACGCCATCCACGCTCGATTCCTTTTTCGGATTGTTCACTGGCTGGCCCTTCGCATTGATGCCGGTGGCCCAGTTGAGGAATTCCGGATCCACGAGCGGCGCGGTCAGCAAGTGCTCGCCCGTCACGCGGTCCAGCACGAAGAAGTAACCGTTGCGCGCGGCCTGCGCCACCAGTTTGCGCGGCTTACCCTGCCACGGCGCATCGAACAGGACGGGAGCTTCCGTGCTGTCCCAGTCATGGGCGTCATGAGGAGAAGTCTGGTAATACCAGGCCATCTTCCCGGTATCGGGATTCAGCGCCACAATCGAACACGTGAACAGATTGTCGCCTTTGCGGCTCTGCGTGGCTCCCACCGGATTCGGATTGCCGGTCGAGACGTAGATGAGATTCAACTGAGGGTCGTAGGTAAGCGGCTGCCACGGTCCCGCTCCGCCGTGCCGGCGCGAGTAATCGTCCGGCCACGTATCGTAGCCCGGATCGCCGGGATTCTGGGGCGTTGTATACCAGGTCCACTGCACATCGCCGGTTTCCGGATCGTGCGCTTCCAGTCTTCCCTGAATGTCGCGGGCGTCGCCGCCCATTCCGGCCAGCACGTGATTGCCAACCACCAGCGGCGCGGAGCTGCAGAAATAATCCATTTCGACGGGCGCGAGTTGCTTGTACCATCGCTCCTTACCGGTTTTGGCGTCGAGCGAAACCAGCGCGCAATCCGGCGTTTCGAAAAACAGCCAGCCGCCATACATGCTCATGCCCTTGCTGGCATTGTTGTGATGGCCGCCGCGGCTCTTGTAGAAATAGCTCCACAGCACTTCGCCTGTTCGCACATTGACGGCCCAGGCGCGGTCGGTGACCGAGATATACATTACGCCATCCACCATCAATGGCGAACCGGCGATGCGGAAAGTATCGGTCGGGCCGCCCCAGTAGGTCGGGTCTCCCGGCTGCCAGGGGCCGCCGACGTTAGTGGCGCTCTCCTGCGTCGCCGAGAGCTTCGCGGCCCATGCCAGGGTCAACGTGCCGACGTTCGAGCGATTGACCTGAGTCAGCGTGCTGAAGCGCTTGCCGGAATAATCGCCATGATAGGTGGGCCACGCGTCCGTGGCGGCGGGTTTCTTCAGAACGGCGGGATCGAGAAGCTGCGCGCCAAGGGCAACAGGGAGCAGGAGGACCGCGGTCAGAGAAATGAAACGAAGTGTCATGAGGGTTCTCTTATTTGTCCTTCAAATAGGCGGCGAGATTATGAATGTCGTCGTCCGTATACTTTTTCATGAGATCGATGTGGGCCTGCAGCCGATTCGCCTCGGAGACGTGCGGCCAACCGTCGTTCCGCAGCCAGGTTTTGTTTTCGCCATTCGCCTGGTGGATCTCCACCACGAAATCGTTGATCAGCACGGGCGATCCTTCGAATTTCTCGCCGCTCTTCAACGTGACCGTCGCGGTCACGTTGCCGGTGACGCCGCCACCGCCTCGTCCGCCAAAACCGCCTCCGCCAAAGCCGCCCCGGCCGCGACCACGGCCTCCTCCGATGCTTCCTCCGAGAAAAGAGGCCTGCAGGTTACCGGCGTCGCCGCCAGTCTTCTGACCGATGCCCTTCAGATCGCCGGTCACCGAATGGCACGTGCTGCACTTCCCGACCGGTCCATTAAAGAAGGCCTCGCCCGCCTTTGCATCGCCGCTGAAAACGTTGTGGCGCTGGTAATCCTGTCTTGCCACCGTCACTGTCACCTGATAATGCAGCCACGTCGCGAGATCGACGCCGTCATCGTGCGAGAGCTCGAACTTCGGCATGCCTTTATCGGGGCGGCCAAGCGCCAGAAAACCAGGCAGTTCGCGGCCGGAGTGATCCATCACCACCAGTTCGGATCGCATCAGGTCAGAATCGGTTTTCGCGAGTTTGCCGCCGCGCGCATCCGCGCCGTGGCAGGAGGCGCATTGCGCCGTATAAATCTTGCCGCCGCGCTCGACGGACGCCATATCGAAAGAGCTCTTGGCGGTGATATCGACGGGGCGCGCGGACGATGTTCCGCCCCGCGCGGCGGCGCCGCCGCGGCCACCACGCTGCGCCCAGCCAGGCGCGGCGAAGATCAATAAACCAGCCAAAACGATGCGAAACGAGTAGTGGTGACTCATATTTTCCTGAAAACAGACGGAGTATATCACGACGAATTTTTTTCGCTCTTCGTTACACACCGCTCGACAAATGCAGTTGCAAAGGCGTCCGGAGCGGCGGCATGTTGAATTCCCCTGGAACTCAGAAGCCACAGCCGGGGTCTACAATTCATGACTTCCGGCCGGATCGGTTTCCTCGCCGCGGCGCTCGCCGCCGGTCTTTCCGCCCAGGCCGCGGTGCCCTCCTTTACGCGCGCCGGCGTGGTCCCGGCGCATTCACTGATGCCCGATGATTTTGTGACGATCTATGGGCATTTTCTGGATCGCACGTGCTCTCAGCAGCAGCCATCCGGGGGAGGAGTCTATCCGACTACGATGTGTGGCGCCCAGGTAACCGTGGGAGGTGTTCCGGCAGGTTTGCTGGCTGTCCTTGAAAAGCAGATCAATCTGCGGATCCCGGCCGCCGCCCCCATTTCGGGAGAGGCAGCCATCGTCGTGACCGTCAACGGTATCAGCAGCGCCGCGGTGGCGGTTCCTTTCGGCAAACCCAAAGTCATTCTGTCTCTCGAAGGCCCTGCTTATGTACACATGCCCATCTGGATATCGGTGCAGCGGCCGTTCGGCGACGTTTCTTATCCTTACGGGTTCAACCCGGGGAACCTCGGCGGCGACAGGCTCGAGGTGAGGCATAACGGCGTCCTTTTGAAACCGCTGGAAATTCCGAACCCACCGGGACCAATCGTGATCGTTGGTCCCTTGAATGGTTCGATTGCCCCGCCAGACTCTCCGCGAAACCGCCTCCCGCTTCATCTGAAATATCGCTTCGACGCGCCGGGCAGGTATGAAGTTCGTTTTATCGGTACCCGGCTCGAGTTCGCGAAGGCTCAGATCCAGGAGGTTCAGGTGGATGAGTCAGACTGGACCGAAATTGAAGTGCTGCCCTACTCGGAGAGCGAAAGGAGCAACTGGATTCGGGAGCAGACAGCGAAGATGCCGTCTTCGCCAGGGATGCTGATCGGCGACGCCATACCAGGATTGCTGGCGATGCCGGATGAGGCGGCGCTGGACGCCATCCTGCCGGAGCTATATAACTCCAATGAGCTTGTCCGCCGGTATGTAGCCGGCAGTCTTACGATGTTCGACACCGCGTTAGTGGCGAAAGACCTGGATGCGCTGATTCGAGACAAAGGACCGACGGAAGAGATTGCCCGGATGCTGGATCAAGCGGAAATACTCCCTCCAGGCGGCAACCAAACCTTCCTATCCACGCTTCCGGGTTTTCTCAGCGCGGGCTCACCCGAGGTAAAAGCGGGCACTCTGCAATATCTGATCTGGAGTCAGAATCACGACTGGGGCAAAACCGCGCAATTCCGAAACGAGCTCAGCGCGATGGTGATGGACGCCGCGCCCGCGATTCTGGATGGTTCCGATACCCGGCTGCATCAGCTTCTCGCCGAAGCTCTCGGTTCCCTCAAAACAGACGCTGCGCGGGATCTTCTTTGGCAGATGATCGAAAGCGGCAAGGCGGAAGGACAATCGAGAACCGCTTTGACCTGGATCGGCGACGTACGCGATCTGCCGAGACTGGCCGGGCTTCTGACGGAAATAAATCCAGCCAGCCCAAACTCGATGGATACCTCACTTGCCTACAGTCTGCATCGCGCGTGGGGCAATGCTGCCCTGCCCCTGCTCAAACAGGCGGCTCGCGACACGACGCAGGCCGGCGTTCGTATCTCATGCGCGAAAGAACTGATTCTTGCGGATGAACCGGCAGGGTTTCAATACCTGCTGCAGGCGATGGGAGAGCGGCCGTCCTTCAAACAGGAGGGGCTTCAGTTTGTGCGCGATCGTTTTCCGGATCTGCGAGGACAGGACGAGGATGGTGTGCTCGCGTTTATGAAGAGCAAAGCAAACAGGCGGTGACGATGTTGCTGTTATTCGCGTGAGAAGCCGGTCTGTCGCGTGGCGCTCACGGGACCACGAACCCAGGGCCGATGCATCCCGAACCAGCAGCAGTGTGTTTATTTAAGCCTGGAGTCAAATCGGAAAGATACCGGAGCCCTGAAATCGAGCAGTTCGAAATCCCGGTGTCCGGGATTCAGAACGTAAATGAGTTCGGTGGGAACTATCGTCGATGGCACGGACATTACAGCCGACTTGCCGTGCTCCAGCCAGCGCCGTCCGATGTCCTGGGTGGCGACCGACGGCGAGACCACGTTCCAGTTTGCGGGCAGATCCTTCAGTTCAACGCTTTCGATGGCAAGGCCCGACGGCAGCCGAATCTCTGTCAATACAAAATCCAGAGGAAGCACGGAATAGTGCACCAGCACCTCCAGTGCGGCCAACGAAATGCTCGAGGCCGCGTAGAGGACCTCAAAACCTTTTGGATTCCACCTGCCGCCATGCAGCGCGGAACCCGCTCCGGAGGATGGGGAGAATTTCGATGAGGACAGCCGGAAACAAGCCGTCACATCACGCCGTGCTCTAATTTTTCCAGTGTGGCGAGGACTGCCTTCCGCCCCTCTCGCGTGGGAAGAAGTGATATTGGCGTCGAATAGTCCAGAGATCTAACGGGAGTACCCATCCAGCGCATGGCTTCGGCCTGATCGCCAATCACTTCAATCGCACGCTTCAGCACAGCGGAATACGCCGTCTGCGGAGCCTTTTCGGACGCCCTTCTCTTCGCTTCGGACGCGATCTTAATCCGCTTTTTCTCGCCCGGCTTCAGGTAGAACGAGTGCTTCTTGATCTCCCTGACGATATCCGCATGGAGTGCCTTTGTGCCTGAAAAGTCCCTCTTCGGCTCATGACTGGAGGCGGATTGGACGTTCCCGGACATCAGATGCTACCTTGATTGTACTGTATGGACGCGAGAAAATGCTTCGCTGAGACTGAACACCTCATAGACCTGCTGCTGTGCTCGTGCTTCGAGGCGCTGATCGTGCGCGCCGGCAGCGTCCGCTTGCTGTCGCGTTTCCAGGCGGGCCGTGGATCGAGGTTGGCAAAAAGCTGGTAAAATACCGCCTAATCCAGTTCCCACGTCCGGAATGTATGTTGGTGCTTCTCTATATCTACCCGTTTCCCGCGAAAGGCAACCCCCTCCATCCGAAGCCGCAGTCTCTGCTCTGCCCCGGCTTCCTGCCGTAGTTTGATTTCGCCACCAGCGCCGATCACACGCTGCCAGGGAAGTTGCGAACCCGGCGTCGTGCGGAGAAAACGAGCGACCGCCCGATGATAGAGCGGATAACCTGCCGCGGCCGCGACCTGTCCGTACGTCGCGACCGCGCCCTTCGGTATCGAAAGAATCACTCTTCGGAACGCTTCGTCGCGCGTTCTGTGGGGACGGGCGCTGTCGCGCGCGATTGCGCGCTGCGTTTTGTTCGAAGTAATCCGCGGAGGCCGGCGATTCAACAACCCACATTATCGCCGCGCGCGGCGTGCACGGTAATCGCACGTTCTACCGATGTTCGCGCGAACGGTGCTAGAATTCCACGCGG
>CAZWTH010000026.1:0-1835 GCA_964636715.1 uncultured Solibacteraceae bacterium
CCGACCAGGCGGCGCCACTCCTGAAGCTGCTCAACAGCTCGCCGCTTTTTGAAAACTCCCAATTCGAAACGTCCGTCACGCGCAACGGTTCGGTAGATCAGTTCCGCATCAGGACAATGCGCCGGGGACGCGCGGGAAGGAGCACGCCATGAATCTTTCCAAACGCGACCGCACTGCGTTGGCCATTCTGGGCGGCGCTCTCGCCGTTTTTCTTCTCGTCCAGTACGTCGTCCTGCCGGACAACAGCGCGCCCACCTCAGCGGCCGTTTCCATGAGCGCGGATCAGCTTCGCCAGCGCGTGGCGCGGCTGCGCCAGGTCGCAGCCAGCCTTCCGGTGCGCGAGGCCCTGTTGAAGCAAACGGACGCCGATCTCGCCGATCGCGAGCGTGGCATTGTTCCGGGGGGGACCGCCGCCGAAGCGCAATCCGAAGTGCTCCAGACCGCGCAGCGCATCGGCAAGGCGAACGAAATCGACGTGCACAGCGGCGACTTCCCCGCCCCACGCGCATTCGGCGACTACGCGCTTGTCTATACGACCGTGTCATTCGATTGCCACATCGAGCAGCTCCTGAATTTTCTGGCCGATCTGACGCGCGAGCCCGAGCTGATTGTTCCTTCCGACGAGCGCATCACGGCCACGAACCTCAAAGACAAAATAGTGACCGTCCGGATGACTCTGGCGGGCGTGGTGACGAAGAAGCTGCTTCCGGAAAAGAAAGGGATTGGCGCGTTCTGATGGCCGGGAAATCCAAATTGGTCGCGCTGAATGCCGGTCTCGCCGCCGGCCTTGCGCTTGTCGTCTGGCAGGGCGCCACCGTCTGGAAAGACGCAAAGGCTCAACGCAAGGCGACTGTCAACGTACCGGTGAGGAAGATTACGCCGCCGCCCATGACGCCCGCGAAGAAGCCGGATGCCGTCCAGTCGGCGGCATATGCTGACGTCGCGTCAAAGAATCTGTTTTCGAAAGACCGCAATCCGACCGTTGTCGTGGATCCGCCGAAAGTCGAGCCGCCGAAGGTTATGCCGCCGCTTCCCGTTGTGTACGGCGTTCTCGGCTTGCCGAGCGGGGTGAAAGCCATCATGGCGGAGTACGCCGGAAAGCCCAGCAAGCCCGTGCAGACCGGGGACACAATCGGCGAGTTCAAAGTCATTGCGCTCGATCTGCACAAGATCAAATTCGAGTGGGACGGCAGAGAAGTAGAGCGCAATCTGGATGAACTGGCGGCGCCCCGCGGAAGTGCGCCCGCGAACGTTGGCGTACAATCGAGCGGTCCCGCGGTTTCGCGTCCGGCCGAAGCGCCGAAGCCTCCCGATTCGAGCGCTCTGGGCGCGGAATCGGGCACGCCGGATGCGCCCACGCGCAGATGTGTCTCCGGCGATAACTCGGCGCTCGGAAGCGTAGTGGATGGTTACAAAAAGACCGGCGTGGAGACGCCCTTCGGCGTCATGGGCTGCAAATGGGTTCGCCAATAGCAATTTTGAAACGATCGGAAACAAACGACATGAACAAAGTACTGACAATCGCGCTGCTTGCCGTATCCGGCCTCGCCGCGCAGGCTCCGGCCTCTGTGGCGAAAACGGCGCACACGGTAAAAACAACCGCGAAACCCGCGGCCGTCAAGCCCGCCACACCGAAGGTGATCGAGATTCCGAAAGACGCGGTCTTGCGGCCCAATGGCGCATACGAGTGGACAGACAAAGACGGAAAGCGCTGGAACTTCGTGCGCACGCCTTTTGGCGTCATGAAGTCCGCTGCTGAGCAGGCCCCCGCCGCTCCGTCTGTTGCGGGTACGAAAGTAGTCGACGCCGGCGACAAGGTCCGGTTCGAAACCGTT
>CAZWTH010000027.1:0-40892 GCA_964636715.1 uncultured Solibacteraceae bacterium
GCGGATAGCGATGTCGATGTGCTGATTGAGCTGGATCGTGATCGGGCTATGGGGATTTTCGACTACGCGAGGGTGAAGCTGTATATCAATGAGATTCTGGAAGGGGCTGCGGATGTTGTGAATCGGCGAACGCTCAAGCCGCTTTTGCGGGAGAACATCCTTCGGGATGCCGTGAATGTCTTCTAGGAATCCGTTGCAGCGCTTTCGGGATCGAGAATATCGACGTGATCGCGTCATTTGTGGCTAATAGATGCACGACCGTTGCTTTCGTGTGGCAGGTTCAGTATTCTCAGAGCGATGGAGATACTTAGCCAGGATGAAATTGCCCGGCTCTCGCCGCCAGAGCGTCTTGAGTTAATCGGACAGCTTTGGGATAGCTTGGAAGACGAGCAGTTTCCGTTGACGGACGTGCAACAGGAAGAAGTGGCCCGCCGTCTGACTTCGCTGGACCGGGATCGCCGCGAGGGGATTACCTGGGCCGCGCTGAAGGCTGAACTGGAACAACGCTGCCCGTAGTGTATTCGGTCATTTTCACTCAGGCTGCACGCGCGGAATTGACCGGCGCGCAGGACTGGTACGAGGGCGAAGTCCCTGGATTAGGCAGAAGGTTTCGTAACGCGATTGACGCGTTGGTTGCGCGGATAAGCGCCAATCCGAAGCAGTTCCCTGTTGTTTTCAGAAATGTGAGACGTGCGCTCCTGCGGCGGTTTCCTTATTCACTGCTTTTTGTGGTGGAAAGCGAGGAACTGACGGTGATCGCGTGTTTTCACGCCAGTCGTGATCCGTCGAGATGGCAGAACCGCGTTTGGTGGGGAATGGCGCGCTGAATTCGACCGTAGGCTCACAGCGTCATTAATATGCCGGCAATATATCCAGAAGAAATATGCCGGCAATATATCCAGAAGAGCCAGATTCGGCATGTTATACTTCCACACCATGGTACGTACGACTGCGCTGGCTGTCTTTCTCCTTGGGATCTTCACTTTACCGGTCAAATCAGCCGATTCAATTACGTACACAATATCCACCTTTGCTGGCGGCGGGCTGCCGATCAATGTTTCTGGACCGTCAGCCAGCCTCTATGGCCCTTCGTCCATCGCGGTGGATAAGTCAGGAAACGTCTTCTTTACGGACCTCAACGCGGTCATTCGATTAGATGCCAAAACAGGTACTCTTACTCTGGTCGCGGGAAATGGGACCGCAGGGCCGTCAGTGAATAATATTTCCGCCACGGACGCGCAGTTGAACTACCCCGCAGGGGTGGCCCTGGACGCGGCGGGCAACGTTTACATTGCAGATAGCGGTAACAATAGCGTCCGAAAAGTGTCAAATGGGATCATCACAACCGTCGCTGGAAATGGAACGTCCGGCTTCAGCGGCGACAACGGCGCCGCGACAAGCGCTCAGCTAAGCAGTCCCTGGGGCATCGCGGTCGACTCGGCCGGGAACTTATTCATCGCGGACGAATTTAACTCACGTATTCGAAAAGTTTCGAACGGTGTAATCACGACCGTGGCGGGTAACGGGACCATGGGATTCAGCGGCGATAACGGTCCGGCTACGAGCGCCGGATTGAGCATACCTCAGGGTGTTTCAATCGATTCGGCTGGCAATTTATTTATCGCCGATACCCAGAACAGCAGAATTCGAAAAGTTTCGAATGGGGTGATAACAACCGTCGCAGGCAATGGAACACGTGGTTTCAGTGGCGACAATGGCTCCGCCACCAGCGCCTCGTTAAGTGGTCCGAGTGGAGTGACGGCCGATGCCGCCGGGAATTTATACATCGCTGATGGTAATCGGGTTCGTAAGATCGCCAATGGGGTCATCTTCACCGTAGCAGGCACTGGCAACTTTGGCGCCAGCGGCGACAATGGGCCCGCTACCAGCGCCGACCTTGTTGCGACGAGCATTTCGGTGGACCTGGCTGGCGACCTGTTTATCACGGATTTGTTCAACCGGCGCATTCGTAAGGTTATGGCCGGGGTAATCACCACCGTTGCAGGAAACGGAGGGCAGGGCTTCGGCGGCGACAACGTAGCAGCCACGAGCGCACAGTTGGACTTTCCGTCGGACGCGGCCGCGGATGCTGATGGCAACATCTATGTTGCCGACAGCAACAGCCGAGTTCTAAAGATTTCCAATGGGGTGATTACGGCTGTTGCGGGAAATGGCGTCACGGGTTTCAGTGGCGACAATGGTCCAGCCGTCAGCGCTCAGCTCAGTATGTACTTCAGCAGTGGTGATGGCCAGGGTGCTCTGGCGGTGGATGGAGATGGCAGCCTCTATATTGCCGATACCGGTAATAATCGCATCCGCAAAGTTACGAAGGGCGTGATCACGACGGTGGCTGGAACCGGAATCGCAGGTTTCAGCGGCGACGATGGCCCGGCGACCAGCGCCCAGCTAAACAGCCCGGCAAGTATTGCAGTAGATGCTGAGGGTGACATATTCATTGCGGATACATTCAACGATCGCATCCGCAAAATTACGAATGGGGTGATTACAACAGTTGCGGGAACCGGGGCAGATGGATTCTCCGGCGACGGCGGTTCGGCCAGGAGCGCGGAATTGAGCGCGCCCACCAGCATTGCGATAGACTCGGCGGGCGACCTGTTCATCGCCGATCGTTCCAACAATCGCGTCCGCAAAGTTTCCAATGGAGTGATTACGACAGTTGCGGGAAACGGCACAGCCGGATTCAGCGGCGACGATGGACTGGCTGTCGATGCCCACCTCGGCACGCTGGACGGAATCGCTGTCAATTCCTCCGGAGATCTCTTCATCGCGGAGGGACTTAACTACGGATGTCTGGGGGACTGCGACGGGAATGTACGGGTCCGCAAGGTTACAAAAGGAGTCATCACAACTATCGCCGGAAACGGCGTCTCTGGCTTCAGTGGAGACGGCGGTCCGGCAACGGCCGCCGAATTAAATTTATGTTACTGCGCCACGTCGGTGCTTGCCGTGGATTCGGCCGGAAATGTCTACATAGCGGATACAAATAATGATCGGATTCGTGTTTTAACCCCGAGTACCAATCCGGTGATACCGTCGGGCGGGGTCGTTCCGCTCTACAGTACCGTCACAACCATCCAGCCGGGTGAATGGGTTTCCATCTACGGGAGTAACCTAGCTACATCGACAAAAATCTGGGACGGAGATTTTCCGACTTCCCTCGGCGGTACGAGTGTGACGATCCATGGAAAGCCAGCTTATCTGTATCTTGTCAGCCCCGGACAAATTAATCTCCAGGCGCCAGACGATACCGCGACTGGGGCGGTGCCGGTAGTCGTAACATCCCCGAACGGCACGGCAACCTCGACTGTGACGCTGGCTCCGTTCGCGCCTTCCTGGAATTTGCTGGACCATACGCATGTGGCGGGCATCATTCTACGGGACGATGGCGCTGGGGCGTACGGTGGCGGAACCTATGACATCATTGGCCCGACAGGCAGTTCACTCGGGTATCCCACGGTTGCAGCGAAGGCCGGCGATTCGGTAGAACTTTTCGCGGTCGGCCTTGGGGCGACCAACCGTCCGGTGGCTGCGGGCCAGGCGTTCATCGGAGCGGCGTCAACTGCCAACGCGGTCAATATATTCATCGGTGGAGTGAACGTAACGCCGACGTTTGCAGGCCTGTCAAGCGCGGGGCTCTATCAGATCAACCTGACGATCCCCGCGGGCCTCAGCAGCGGGGACGTCTCTTTGCAGGCGTCGGTTGGCGGCGCGGTGACTCCCGCCGGGGTGGTAATTTCGCTGAAGTGACGATGCATTCCTGTTATGCATTCAGTTCGGTTCGGGACGGTCCATGCGATCGACGACTACGAATTCAACGGTATGCAGGCGCATGGGCGAGCTGGCATAACCACTCCGGTCCCGATTACGCAAACCAAGGGCGCCCCGCGGATGGTGAGTTCGGTTTCTCCGCATCGTTGCGGCCTCTGGAGGGTACCTGCAAGCGCCTCCGGAAGCCGTTTCATCGGGGATATTCTCAACGACTGGATTCGAAAGATAACAAACGGACGCCTTGTTTCGATGGTCACAGGTTGTGGATCTCCGTACCGGGCGCCTCGATCAGTGCCCCTTTGCCAGTCCGCCGCCGAAAGGCGCCGCAAGCCACATCGAAACTTTTCCGACCTTCTCGGCGGCATCAACCTGTCTTCGGCCATGCAGCACAAAACGTCGTCGGCGCCTCAGTAGATAAGCACTGTGGGCTCGGCTCGGGCGTTCACGGCGGCGGGGCTTGGGTGCAAGTAGTGGACCTTCCGGCATTGGAGGACAGCAGTGGCCAATCGAAATGAGAAATATGTGCTCACCACAACCTCATGGGGCCTGTATCGACGGCGAAGCTTAAGATACCTGACCACGGTATGCATCTTCGGAACCATACTGGTAATACTGTGCCCGGAAGCCAAGTCCCAGACCGGCCCAGCGCAAGCAGCAACACCGAGCATCTCCCTTGCCTCGGGCGTTTATTCCAATGCTCAGACGTTAACAATCACCGACGTTACACCCGGCGCCACGATCTATTACACGACGGATGGCAGTGCGCCGACGATGTCCTCGACTGTATACACGGGGGCACTTACGGTCAGCTCGGCCGAGACGCTTGAGGCGATCGCCGCCGCCCCGGGTTACCTCGCCAGCAGCGCTGCGATCGCCAACTACATCGTGGGACCGGACGGCGGCTGGATCGACGACTTCCAGTCCTACTCGCCGGGCAACTTCCCCTCAGCAAATTGGACCGCGAGCGGGAATAGCGGAACCCGGGTAGTCAACTCGCCAGTGTTCCTCTCTTCCAGATCGGCGCAGCTCTATGGGCAAGTGGGGGGGTGCTGGGGCGCCCTCATTCATCGTCCCCTGAAAATCACCGCGTCATACACGATCCAGTTTTATGCATATAACGGTCGCGAAACATTGAGTGGTTGTCATCCGAGCCGTGCGCAAGTCCAATTGAATACCCAACCCACCTGGACATCCCCGGTACGCACCCTGGCCACGTTCAGCTCCGATGGGCACTTCCTTGATGGAAATAACAATACAGGTCCCCAATTCCCCCTACAAACCTGGGTGAAGGTGCGCATCGCGTACGAGAGACCAAGTTCTTCAACCGTCCGGTTGACTTATTGGCTGAATGATCAATACTTCGATACGATCGAGGCGCCGTCCAACTCGTATGAGTCTCAGCTTGCTTACCTCTCGCTCTCGTCAGGCGAGGGCACGAGTTATTTCGACAATGTAAGCGTGACCGCCGGGGGCGCTGATTCGCTACTCCCAAACACGACGTATTTTCATGGAGTCGAGGTTCTCTCCTGGACTGCGCCTTCATCACACGGGATATCTGCCAGCGCAAAGCTTGCGTTATCCGGCCCGGTTACTCAGATCATGGGCACAGGCCTTAATGCGAACTCCAGTATGAGTTGGGACACGACAACAGTCCCTGACGGAAACTACCAGCTCACGCTGACGTTCCTGGACGCAAGCGGAAGCGTCGTCGCGTCGGTTAATAAAAGCGTATTGGTCAATAACTCGGTGACCTGGCATTCAGGCACGGTAACGAGCAATCAGACGTGGAGTTCCGATACCGTACATGTCATTGATGCGAACCTGCTCATTCCGGCCGGAGTCACAGTAACGATACAACCCGGCACTATCGTCAAGCTCGTTCCGGGCGTTGGAATTACCGTCCAGGCGGGGGGAATTCTCAATGCCACTGGAACGAGCACAGCGCCCATTGTTTTCACGAGCATTGACGATAGCACCGTTGGTGGGGATACGACCCTCAATGGTGGCACGGACGTGCCATCGAGCGCCCAGTGGGATGGGGTTTCCATACAGGGGAACGGGCAATTCAACGCAAACAGCGACACCGTGCTGCTCTATTGGCAGGCCATTGAGAACGGCGCGCTGACGGGTAACCAGACATGGGCGGGGCCTCAACTCTACCAGGTGACGGGGAACGTAGTCATCCCAAGTGGAGTTACGCTGACGATTCAGCCAGGCGCAATCGTGAAGTTTGCCGCCAACACCGGGATCACAGTCCAGACGTGGGGATCCCTGATCGCTAACGGGACCGTTGCACAGCCGATTTATTTCACCTCTCTTAACGACGATTCCGTGGGCGGTGACACCAATGGAGACGGCAATGCGACATCGCCGGGTGCGGGTGACTGGGGCTCCATTGTGGTGAATGGCGCCACGGCCTCCTTCAGCTATGTGCAGATGTCTTACGGCGGCGGTCCGGTCAACAGCAGTAACGTGATCGGGATGATTCAGTCGACTGGTTCATCCAAAGTCACAATTTCCAACAGCAGCATCGCTCATTCCTTTTGGGATGGAGTCCTTACCGGGTACCCGGGTGGCGGAGATGTTGTTACGGTGTCCGGCAGCGTCATCAATGGAGTGGAAGGCCGCGGAATCAATGCCTGGCCCGGCTCGACCGTCCACGCGGTCAACGACACATTCGACAATGACGGCGTCGGCGTGTTCGTCCACGGTGGAACAGTGGACATCGCCGATACGATCATCTCCAACACCCACGGGACAAGCGGCTGGGGCGCCGTCGAAGTTTGTTGCGGCGGAAACCTCCTTTCGGTCAGCCATTCCGACGTCTGGGCCAATGCGCCGGGTGTGGCTAATTACGGCGGCGTTTCCGATCCAACAGGAAGCAACGGCAACATCTCGGCAAATCCAGTTTATGTAAATGGGCCACAGGGCAACTACCGGCTGAATTACGGCTCGCCCGCGATCGATGCAGCGGACGGAAAGGCGGCGAATTATTCGTTCACCGATATTGCCGGCGATCCACGGTATAACGACCCGGAAACCGCCAACAAGAAGGGAATCGCGGATGCGAATGGCAATTACCCGGACATGGGCGCATACGAGTTCATTCAAAACGGCGTATCGAATATCGATTTCACCGTCAATTCCGTGACGGGTCCGGCGAGCGCGCTCGCGGGCGATCAGGTGCAGATTACGTGGACGGATATAAATACCGGATCCGGCACGGTGATTGGGCCGTGGCATGACAGCATCTATCTTGTTCAGAATCCCGGCGCAAACCCCGTGGAGCTGTTTGCAGCCCAGGTTCTGGTTGGTAACGGCGCCGTCATGGGTCCCGGTTCGAGCTCTACAAATACAGCCACGATTCGGGTTCCGGGAAGTACAGTTGGCAATCAGCGGTGGGAAGTCAGGACGAATACGGCGGGTGACATATTTGAGGGGCAGAACATCTCGAACAATTCCGCTCTCTCGTTGAATGACGTAGCCATTGATTTGCCTCAGCTACCGGTCAATGGCGCCGCGTTGTCGAATTCTTTTGCCGCTGCCGGTCAATCGTGGTGGTACAAGCTCATTCCTGGACCGGGCCAAACTATCGGGACCAATCTCAGCCTCAGCGGAAATGCTGGCGGCGTGCAGCTTTTCATCGGTCAAGGCTATGTGCCCACTCCCCAGCAATTCGATATTCAGGCACAGCCGTGGAACGCGCCTAGCGTGAGCGCTGAGATTCCGAACACATCCACCCAGATCTACTACGTGACGGCGTATGCCCAGAGGTTGCCCAGCACGCCGGCTCCTTTCACGATTTCGGCGTCATCGCAACAGTTCTCGCTCAGTTCTGTTGAGCCCGGTTCGATCGTCAATAGCGGCAACGCCACGATCGAGTTCATCGGAGCGCAACTGAGCGCTCATGCGACGTATCAGATCGTCGGGGCGAACGGAACAGTCTACACCGGCTCCTCGGTCTACGTGAGCGATTCCGCTCACGTCTACGCCACGTTTGCCGCCTCAGGGCTGGCCGCCGGCCTCTATAGCGCGCAAGTGACCGAAAATGGCAGCACCTTAACGCTGAAAAACGCGCTTACGGTAACCGCTCTCCCGGCGCAGCCAGTGGCGGCAGGGCAGATTGCCTACAACATAGAGGTCCCGGAAGCGGTTCGCGCCGGCTACGGCGGCGTGGTCACCGTTCATTATCAGAATACAGGGAGCGCCGATGTTGTTGCTCCACTAATGGCCCTCACCACGACCGGCGCCGTCACTACGTTTGCGGCGGCCGATTTGTCCCGCGTCTCGCCGAATTATCAGACGCTTTACACAACCATTCCGGGACAGGGACAGTTTCTTGGAATCAATGAGACTGGGGGACCTGCCGGAGTATTGCCGGCAGGAGCCGAAGGGAGCGTCTCCCTCAACTTCACGGCCGGAACCGGCAGCAATGTCCAGTTCGGGCTCTATACGGTGACCGATCCCGCCGCGACCATCGATTGGGGCAGCGCTAAGAGCAGCATGCGGCCGTCCTGGATCTCCCCGGATGCCTGGTCCGCGATCTTCGCGAATTTCACGGCTCAGGTTGGCTCCACGTGGGGCAGTTACAACGCAGCGCTTGCCGCGGACGCCACGTATTTGGGGCAGCTTGGGATTCAGGAATACCGCATCAGCCAGTTGCAATCCTTCGAGTTGATGAAAGCTGGCCTGAACACGATTTCGAGGCGGTATTTCCTGGGCGCATTTGGACGCGGCGCCAGCCATCCCTTTGACATCTCGGGAGTGACGACCGGAACCGGCTACCTTTTTCAATACCCGAACGGATCGGTTCGCGCTTTCGTGCCGAATCCCAGTTCACCTGGGCACTTCATAGGCGGGATCGGGGATTACGCCACCCTTGTGTCGAATTCGTCCGACCGGAGCATTCTGCTCACGGAACAAAGCGGAATTGTTTATCATTTTGCCGCCGATCCGCACAACGCGGCGCGCGTTATCCTCGACTACATTCAGGACCTGAACGGCAACCGGGTTAGGGCTAGTTACACCGACGATCTGGTGACGAGCGTAACGACTTCAACCGGCGATACTCTTACGTTCACGTATGACAGTAACGGCCGCATCACGCAGACAACCGATCCTGTTGGAAGAGTGACCACATATGCTTACGATTCCGCCGATCAACATCTGCTGAGCGTGACGACTTCAAGCGGAACGATCAGCATGACCTACATCACCGGCCTGGGGCCGGCACAGGAGCATGCCCTTCAATCGGTAACCGGGCTGGACGGCGTTCATACATACTATGGCTACGATTCGCAGGGGCGCGTGATCAGCATCCAAAAAGATGGCGGCGCCCAGCCGCTCACGATGACCTACGCCCAGACCGGGGCCGTCACTGTGGCGGACGCTTACAACAATTCCTGGCAGTTTTCACCGGATGCGAGCGGTTCGCTGGCGCGGATTATCGACCCACTCGGCAATCTTACCCAGATGCAGTACGATCCCGAAGAAAAACTCATCCGCACGATCGCCCCCGATGGCGCAACCACGTCGTTGACCTATGACGCCAATGGCAACCCGGCGGCGGAGAAAGATCCGCTGGGGAATCAGCTCGGTACGCAGTTTGCCGCCAACGGGGATTTGCTGGGTCTTTCCGACGCGCTCGGTAATTCCACGAAATACGGCTATGACAGCCATTACAATGCGACGAGCATCAAATATCCCGACACGCGCCAGGTCCAGGCCACCTATGACTCGCGGGGGAACGTCACCAGCTTTACCAACCGCCGGGGACAGACGCTTACCTATACCTGGGACGGCAACAATCTTCTCACCCAGAAGACCCACGCCAACGGCGCCACAGTCAGCTACACATACGATGCTCACCGCAACCTGCAAAGTGTTTCCGACGGTATCGGGACAACGACCTTCACGTACGACCTGGCGGATCGCATTTTGCAGGTTACCTATCCGAATGGCCGCTTTGTGAAGTACGCATATGATTCCGGAGGGAGACGCAGCAGTTTGAGCGACCAGACGGGATACACGGTCAACTACGCCTACGATGCGATTGGGCGGCTCTCGCGGGTCACGTCCGGCTCCGGCGCCGCGATTGCCGCGTATTCCTATGACAATGACGGCCGTGTGAGCCAGAAAACACTCGGAAATGGCGCCTACACAACTTATAACTATGATACCGCCGGCAACGTCATCCATCTGATCAATTATTCCTCGCAGAGTGTTATCAACAGCCGTTTCGACTATAGCTATGACGCTAATGGGCGCAAGGTTACGATGACAACGCTGGACGGGCAGTCGCAATATGGCTATGATGCGGATGGACAACTGACTTCAGTTACGCCCTCATCCGGCAGCGTCGTGCAGTATACGTACGATGCGGCCGGAAATCGCGTCACCACAGTCAGCGGGACGGCGACGACCGATTTCAACGTTAATAATCTGAATCAGTACACCGCCGTGGGTGGTTTCGCTTACAGCTACGATGCCGACGGCAATTTGATTTCGAAACAGACGAGTGCGGGCACATGGACGTACGCTTACGATGACGAGGGCCATCTTGTTTCCGCGTCGGGCCCCGGCGGCAGCTGGGTCTATCAGTACGACTCTTTTGGTAACAGGATTTCGTCTGTCAATGGGGGCACAACGACGGAATACCTTGTTGATCCGACCGGCATTGGCAACGTGGAAGGGGAATTCGATGGCCATGGGCAGGTTGTAAGTCAGTTTGCTAATGGACTTGGTCTTGAGAGTTCGGTTCTGGCGTCAGGAGTGGCGGCCTTTTATCAATTCGACGATTCCGGAAATACTGCGGCGGTAACAGGCGCAAACGGCTCCGTGATGGACGCTTACTCGTTCCTGCCGTTCGGTGAGAAGGTCAATGACACGGTCACGGCAGCGAATCCTTTCGATTATGTTGGACAATTCGGCGTGGCCGACGATCGGAACGGACTATATTACATGCGAGCTAGATACTACGATACAGATACCGGACGATATATAAGTGAAGATCCAGTTGGCCTCATCGGTGGCACGAACGTTTATGAATACGTAAACAATACCCCCGGTGTTAGCATCGATCCCATTGGCCTGCTCGATTTTGGAGACGCTTGCGCAGCCATTAGCTGCGTTTCCATCGTCAAACGATGGGAGCAGGTATCCCAGATGGCGAGCGGTGCCGGAACCGGCTTTGACGTTGTGGAGAGTGAACGCAAGGGCGGAACGCGCGGGGTACTGTGCGGCGCTCTGCCTGAAATGTGCAGTCCTGAAGTTGGGCTTGATCTCATTGGATTTGCCGTAAAAGGAAGATGGGGCTTGCTATTGATTGCGGCTCAATTCGCGGCTAAAAACTCTGATATAATTTATAATTACTTTTCCAGCCCGTCGACGTGGTCAAACGTGAACATATGTTCATATGGGGGCTGCACCCCTTTGGCTCTTGCCCCTTGCATGGTGTCGGGAACCGCTTGTTCATTGCCTTCCGCTCCTTCAAGAAGTCCGACTCAGATCCAGAATTTACCTGTCCCTCACTCTCTCGATCCCAATGGCAAGATCACTGTCGGTTATGGCAGCCAGGGCTTCATTCCGCCCGGCGCCACGATAACCTACACCATCTATTTCGAGAATCAATCGAGCGCAACTGCTCCTGCCGCGAGCGTAGTCGTAACCGATGCTCTGGATTCCAATCTCGACTGGTCCACCGTTCAGCTTTCGCAGATTGCCTTCAACAACGTGACATTGAGCGTTCCGGCAGGTCTACAGAACTACACGACGCAGACCAACGTCTCGACCAGCCCGTATCCCGTGAACGTCGGCGCGTCGCTGAACCCTGACACCGGAACCCTGAGCTGGACGATGCAGTCGATCGATCCACGAACGGGCGGCACACCTCAGGACCCGTTCGCAGGGTTCCTGCCTCCCGATAACGCATCCAGGCAGGGCGAGGGCTTTGTCACGTTCACCGTAAAACCGAAAATGGGTCTCGCGAACGGAACCGTGATTTCGAATCAGGCTTCCATTGTCTTCGACCGCAACGCCGCTATCAATACGAACACGGTCACAAACACCATCGATTCGATCTACCCATCGAGCGGCGTCAGTCCCCTGCCTGCGACGGAGCCGAGTTTCTTTGCCGTCAGCTGGAGTGGGAGCGATCCCGATGGGTCCGGCATAGCCAGTTACGATGTCTACTTCTCAATCGACAGTGGACCGTATACGGCATGGCAGGTGGCCACGACCGCCACTACCGCTACCTTCGCCGGAGCGCCCGGGCATAGTTACTCCTTCTACTCGATGGCCACCGATAATGTCGGCCGCCGCCAGCAAACGCCGGGGCCCGCGCAAACTACGGCTACGGGACCTGCAGCGGTTTCCGCTCCATCGATCGCCTCCGGAGGCGTCGTTCCGATTTACAGTTCTTCCACAACGATACAGCCCGGTGAGTGGATCACGATTTACGGCGCTAATCTCGCTGCCGCTCCCGTAACATGGAGCGGCGATTTCCCGGCGACGCTCGGCGGCACAACGGTCACTATCGATGGCAAATCGACCTATATCTGGTTTGTCAGCCCGACGCAAATCAATCTGCAGGCGCCGGATGACTCCACACTCGGTCCGGTTTCGGTAGTGGTCACAACTTCGGCCGGGACCGCTACCGCTACGGTCAATCTGGCCCAGTTCGCGCCGTCATTCAGTCTGCTCGACGGCAATCACGTCGCCGGCATCATCCTCCGAGCGGATGGTTCGGGAACATACGGCGGCGGCTCGTACGACATTATTGGTCCGACAGGAAATTCGCTCGGATACGGAACCGTCGCGGCAAAAGCCGGGGACGTGGTTGAGCTGTTTGGGGTAGGATTCGGGCCCACTAGTCCAGCAGTACCGGCAGGACAGGCGCTCACCGAAGCTGCGGCGACAACCAACGCGGTACAGATTACCATCGGCGGCGCCAGCGTAAAGCCACTCTTTGCGGGATTGACGGCCGCTGGGTTGTACCAGATCAACCTGATCATTCCAAATGGCATCGGGACCGGCGATGTGCCACTGTCCGCTATGGTCAGCGGGGCGCAAACGCAATCCGGAGTTGTTATTTCACTTCAGTAAAGCACACGAATTACACAGCCATGTCGAATCCGCTTTTTAGACTGACACTGATCCAACGCAGAGCAATGCAGCGCGCATCTCCAAGAGGGCGAGCGCTTTTCTTAATGGCAGCTTGTCTTGGCGCGTGCCTTTTTGCAAACGCGCAGAATGGCACTATCACGACCATCGCCGGAAACGGAAGTCGAGAATTCTCTGGCGATGGGGAGCCCGCAATCTCCGCGGGATTGAGTGCCATATCGGTCGCTGTAGATGCTCGAGGTAATATCTTCATTGCGGACTCGATCAACAACCGCATTCGCAAAGTATCCGTCAGCGGCGTCATCACGACAGTGGCTGGGAACGGAATGCAGGGCTTTTCGGGCGATGGTGGACCAGCCACTTCGGCGTCCCTGTCCTATCCGGCGGGCATTGCTTTGGACGCCGCAGGCAATCTGTTTATATCAGATTCCTCCAACTATCGAATCCGCAAGGTTTCGATCGATGGTGCTATTAGCACGATCGCCGGAAACGGAGTAAATGGCTTCTCGGGCGACGGCGGGCCCGCGATTTCTGCGTCTTTGAGCGATGCTGGTGGTATTGCTGTAGATTCGTCTGGCAATGTTTTTTTTGCGGACGATTCCAATAATCGCATCAGAAGAGTGTCACCCGGCGGAATCATTACAACAGTAGCAGGGAATGGAAATGATATATTCTCTGGCGATGGTGGACTGGCAATCACAGCGTCTATAAGCGGCCCTGATGGTGTCGCTGTGGATCGCCTCGGTAATCTGTTCATCTCTGATTTTTTCAATTGCCGTATCAGAAAGGTATCTCAAAGCGGCATTATCACGACTCTTGCCGGGAATGGCAGTTGCGGATTATCGGGCGATGGTGGACCGGCTACGTCGGCATCTTTATCCAAACCCGCCCAAATTACCGTGGATGCTTCAGGAAATGTTTTTTTTGCCGACAGCCAATTCAACAATCGAATCCGAGAGGTCTCAGTCGTTGGCGTCATCACGACGGTCGCAGGCGATGGCAGCGTGTACGTGGGTAATTGGGGCGGGTTCTCCGGGGACGGAGGACCGGCAACGTCAGCTCAGTTGAGCGAACCCGTTGGTGTAGCGGTTAGTTTGTCGGGGAACCTGATCATTGGAGATTCGGGCAATAATCGTGTCCGGGAAGTGACAGGCGTTTCAACAAGTCCCTCTGTTACGTCAGAAGGAATCGTTCCCTTGTATAACACCGTGAACACCGTTCAGCCGGGCGAATGGATATCGATCTTTGGCTCTAACCTCGCTGCCTCGACCACGGTCTGGAGTGGGAATTTCCCCACGTCTTTGGGCGGAACCAGTGTGGCGATCGACGGCAAGTCAGCATATCTGTGGTTCGTGAGCCCCACCCAGATCAACCTTCAGGTGCCCGACAATTCGACTATCGGTACCGTACCGGTAGTGGTGACAACCGCGAATGGCGTGGTCAGTTCCAGCGTGACGATTGCCCAATTTGCCCCTTCGTTCAGTCTCCTGGACAGCAAACACGTTACCGGAATTATTCTCAGATCTGACGGTTCCGGAGCTTACGGCAGCGGAGCGTATGACATCATCGGGCCAACCGGAACCTCGCTTGGTTACCCGACGGTAGCGGCCAAGGCCGGCGATCTGGTCACGCTGTTTGCAGTAGGCCTGGGTCCCACTAATCCGCCGGTTTCGGCGGGACAGAGTTTTTCCGGCTCGGCGCCGACGGTAGGCGAGGTGGGGTTGTTCGTGAACAACGTCGGCGTGACGCCGTTTTACTCCGGCCTTTCGAGCGCGGGCCTCTATCAGATCAATCTGACGATTCCGACCGGCCTCGGTTCAGGCGATGTACCACTATCCGCTATGGTCGGCGGCGCGCAAACGCAATCCGGAGTTGTCATTTCACTTCAGTAGCGAGCACAGCGTGGCGACGATGCATCGAGTTTCGTATTGGCGGTTGGATTCTCTCGCTTAACCACTTGCATATAACAATGCGGGATCGTCGGCGACAATTGCCGGAATGGTTATACCGGATTTTCCGGTGATGGCGCACGCGCCGGTCTTGCTGTTTGCTGCACTCGTGGCCTCATTGAAGCCGCCGGTCCGGGGTCGACTGGTACATGGCGGCTGCCGTGTTTCCGCGAGTGAGGCGTCGAATGTCAGGTCGTATCCGCTGCGGACATCGCAGGAGGTGAACGCGCCGACGCCAACGTCCATGGCGGCGAGTAATCGCTCCATCAATTCCAAATCGCGGGCCTCCCGTGCTCGATTTACATTGGGACGCAAGAGCGCCTGGCATCGTCTCTATCCCGGGCGGAAGACAATCCGTGGAGAAACCCGGCCGCGAGTCAGAGCGACGGCGAGGAATCGGGCTTTCCGTTTCGGTCAGGCGGCCGCTTTGAAGGTGGGCGCGGGGGGCTTGTTGCAGATTGCGATTAGCTCGCGCGCCAATTCGACCATTTGATCCCAGTTGCCGGGCTTCATCCGCCAGGATTCAATGCCCAACGCAAGCACTTCTTCCTTCTGACGAGGCGACGCGGACGACGTCATCACCACGACCTTAATGTGCTCGAGTTCGGGTTGCGCTCGAATTGCCCGCAGAATCGTTACCCCGTCGTATCGAGGGAGATTCAGGTCGAGGATGATCAGACATGGCTCCTGACGGGAGCAATGATGACGAATGAAGTCCAGCGCCGACTCACCGTCCGGAAGAACTTCGAGAGTGTAGGGCTCGCGCTGCTCGTCCAACGCCATTCGCAGCAGGTGCGTATCTCCTGGATTGTCTTCGATGGCAACGATGCGGTGCGGACTTTTGGAAACGCTCATTTGAATTCTCTCAGCCGGCGCGAAGATCGAACGTTTTACGGCCTGGCGCAGAGCGATGCAGTACCCACGCTCCACACACTGGTTCCGATTATGAGGGAACCGGAAAAAGGCGTCTACCCCGCGCCGTGATTTCCGGTACAGACGGGCCTCGGGACCAAGCCGGCGAAGGCCAGAAGCGTTTTCAGCGCTGTGAAACTATGGGGACCTTTTTCAGTGACGGGAATTTTCAATTTTTTTCAGGCTGCGGTAAGACATTCATGGGCAAAGCCTTGCGCGGATTGCATTCTGATTTCGGGGTCCTTTCGGGGCCTGTCTCCTTTTCGCGTGTGGTACTCCGGTGTTTGTGTGGGCGACTTTCAATCGGCGGCCGCGGGGTGAGGCGCCAATCCAACAAACAACCAACAGCGAGATGGACGCGGCGGAGTTTGCGCGGGTGCGGCTTGGGTTTCTGCCGGATGAGAAGCAGATGGAGGTGCTGCGGTCCACGGCGAAGCGCGCGATTCTGAATTGCTCGCGGCAGTGGGGGAAGTCGACCGTTACCGCCGCCAAGGCGGTGCATCGCGCATATACGCAGGCGGGGGTTTTGGTGCTGGTCGCCAGTCCTTCGGAGCGGCAGAGCGCGGAGTTTCTTCGTAAGGCTTCCGGGCTGTTGCGGCGGCTGGGGATTCGTCCACGGGGCGATGGGGATAATGCGGTGTCGCTGGCGTTTCCGAATGGGTCGCGGATTATCGGGCTGCCGGGGAAAGAGGCGACGGTGCGCGGGTTTTCGGCGGCGTCGATGATTCTGATCGACGAGGCGGCGCGGGTTCCGGATGAGATGTACGAAGCGCTGCGTCCGATGCTGGCGGTGGGAAATGGCGATCTTTGGCTGATGAGTACGCCTTGCGGGCAGCGCGGGTTCTTCTATGAGACGTGGTCGGGGGCGTCCGGCAATGCCGAGGAGTGGATGCGGATCAGCGTGAAGGCTACGGAGTGTCCGCGGATTTCGGGTGCTTTTTTGAACGGCGAGCGCGGGGCGATGACGCAGGCGAAATTCTCGCAGGAGTATCTATGCGAGTTCCATGGCGATGGCACGGAGTACTTCGACCGCGAGCTGATTGAGGCGGCGGTCGACTTGAGTATTCCTGAGCTGAGGATCTAATGGGCCACAGATGAACGCAGATGAACGCGGATAAGAAAAATCATGTTTTTGGGTGGCCTGGATCTGGACAGAAACGCGATCATAAGCACCGGCGCGCCTTCGCGGGGACGGAGTTTGAGCGAATTGCAGTGCGATTCGCCGAGAGGATGGTGCGGAAGATTGTGCGGTCCGACGATCTCTATCACGGGCGGTGCCCGCTGACCGTGGACGCCACGGGCGGGTGCGCGGTGCGGGCGGTGACGATTACCGGCGGCAAGCGCGCCTCCGGCGATTCCGTGCCGAAGCAGGATCTGATGGCGGAGCTGCTGGCGCTGCTCGGGAACGGAAAACTGGCGATCGGGAATTTGCGGGAAGGCGAAGGAAAGCACGACGATCTGGCGATGGCGCTGGCACTGGCTTGCTGGAGCGCGAAAGAGAGGGACTATGTACGGGAAGGAACGCGACGATTGCTTTGAGGGCGAGGGCCGCCAAGCGGTGGAAGAACGGCTGGCGGAGGCGGCATTGCGCGAGGAATTACGAGAGCGCGGACGGCCGTGCGGCGCGGAGGGACGGTATTTAAAGGTAGACGATTACGATCCGGTGCTCCGGTGGCATTGCCGGCTGGACTAAGGGCGTTGCTTTTTAGCGGCGAGCGTGATTCGGCGGAGCGGCGACCGCGGCTGAACTCAGCGGCGGGTCACCGCTCCGCCAGAGTCAGACGGTGCGCCGACCGCTGATGAAGCTGACCAGAAACAGAACCAGGAAAATAATAAAACAGATTTTCGCGACGGTAGCGGCGATTCCGGCGATTGCGAAGAAACCCAGGGCTCCCGCAATCAGAGCGATGATGAGAAAAACAAGTGCGTTGCCTAGCATTGCAACCTCCGCCTTGTTTCTATGCAATCCCTTCACCAAACGGATTTACGGTTCAGGCGACTCGCCGATTCGCAATCGGCGGCAGACTGGCAGTCTGCCTCACAATTATTTGTCTGCCCAGATGTACTCCAGCGCTTCGGGTAAGGTCTGGCGCCTGACGCCGGCGTCCACGTGATCCGCATTCTTCGCGAACGTGAACTGGTAGTGATAGCCCTTCGCGGCGAGAACTTTGGCCATGGTTTCATTGGCGATCACCCAATCGTGATAGCCATCCTGCGAGATGAGAAGGTCGCGGTCACCGACTTCCATCCAGAGGCGGATCGGTTTCACGGGGCTATTGGGGATCAGGTGCTCGTGGAATTCCCACGCGCCATGCGGAGTCTCGGGATTATCCGGCCATTGCTGATTGACGTAGGTGCCCGAATAAGTCAGCACACGGTGATACAGATCGTTGCGATACCACGCCATTTCAAGAGCCGCTGAACCGCCGGAACTGCCGCCCATGGTGGCTCTGCCGTCCGGGTCTTTGGTGAGTTTGACGCTGGCTTCCTTTTCGACGCGGGGCAGAAGTTCCTGCTCGACGAAATCGGCGTACTTGCCCGACATGGTGTCGTATTCGAGGCCGCGCTCGCTGCCTTTCGAATCGCCTCCGCCGTTTCCGATCGCGATGGCGATCATCACCGGCACTTTGTGGGCGGCGATCAGATTATCGAGCGTGGTGAACAGGTCCGTATCCGAATTCCAGGCTGCGCCGCCGTCGGCATCGACCAGAAATGGAGCGGTTGTGCCCGGCACATATTGTTTGGGAACGTATACGGTGACCTTGCGTTCATAGGGCGCGGGGTGAGTGGTGATCACGCGGCCGCCTCCGGGAGGCGGAGGCGGGGCGGGCTGGCCGGGAGCAGGTCCGCGCATGATGCCGGGATAGAACTTGCTATCGGCCGATTGCATGGTGAAGGAGAAGGTCGCGCCATGCGGCACGGAATCGCTGGGCGTCATTTCAGGGGCCGCGGGATGCGTTGGCCCGATGATGAAATTGCCGTCCTGGTTTGAGGGTGGGATGGCGCCATCCGGTAAGTCTTTGGCGGTGACGTAGCCGGCTGTGTGGGGGTCGCGGGCTGCAACGGGTGGGCGCCCCGTGCGGGCGGGCGGTGGATTCTGCGCGATGAGCAAGACAGGGCAGCAGAGGACAGCGATCAGGAAGAGATGACGTTCAGGCCGGCGCATGGAAACCTCGGCTGCCATTGTATGCAATGACAATGGCCGGATAGCGGCGAGCGCAAATTTACCAGCGTATTTTCTTCGGGAAGAACTCGTCGATGAGATCGTTGTAGAACGGCTTGAGGTCTTTGAGTTCAGGGCGGCTGTCGCTTTTGGAGTAGAGGTCGTAGGGATTGAACTTCCGGACCCATTCGAGCATCTCGCGATCGTGCGCGTCGAGCAAATGCGCGTAGGCGCCTTCGCGATGGATCGGGTAGCAGGAGTGATAGCGAATCATGTACTGCGCGGGTTCGGGCAGATAATCGCGGGTCACGCGATACAGGTATTCATCGTGGCCCCAGGAAAGATGCACGTTGCGGAGACCGCAGCCGGGCTCGTAAATACCGTTCCGCGTCTGGAGGGCGGGCTGCAGCGCATCGGGGTTCGCGGCGAAGAAGCGGTGGTAGACGATTTTTTCCGACCACGCGCAGCCAACCGGGAACGTGTCCCCGACGACGGCCCATTGCGGCTCGTCGTAAAAGCACAGCATCTTGCCGAGATCGTGGATGAAGCCGGTGAGGATCATCCAGCGGGGATGACCGTCGCGGCGGATGGCTTCGGCGGTCTGGAGGTTATGCTCGATCTGACTGAGGGACGTATCGGGATCGCTGTCATCGACGAGCGTATTGAGCCGGTCCATCGCTTCCCAGATGCCCATCTCGCTCTGGTTCAGTCCGTTGTACTTCGCTTCGCGGCCGAGCACGAATTCGAGGGTCTGGAACTCATGGTTTTGCCGGTAGAATTCGCGCACGACGGGAGGGGTGTTGTCGTCGTACTGACGGAAATCCTCCTGCTTTTTGTTGGGATCGTAGCGGTCTCTTACGGAGTCATCCCACTGGTCGAGAGATTCGAGCGGCTGGACGTGCACGTCTATATTGTCGCGCAAAAAGCGGGTTGAGAATCGATGGCCGCCGGAGGCGCTTACTGTACGGTGACGATGACGCGCTGGTAGCGCGTGAGCGCGGGCGTTCCGGTGTCCGTGGCTTCGAGGATGACGTGGATGGTCTGGCCGGGTTCGGCGTTGGCGGGGACCTGGAATGTGGTGGCGAGCGCCGCGGGGTCTGAGAAGGCGATGTCACCGGGGTACGTTCCGGCCGCATTGTATTGCCACCAGGTCACGTTAACTTTGTTGCGATCGGGATCGGAAACGTCTCCCTGGAGGCGGACGGTGGCGCCGGGTTTAGCGGAAACGTCGAGCGATCCTTTGATACTCACTTTGGGAGCGTGGTTGGCATCGGCGAACTTCGGGGTGACGGACCATTTCAGGCGCGCGGCGAAATCGTTTTGCGCGGCGGCGAAAAAGCGGGCGTTGACCGCGGCTGTTTTGGGCGGGATGGCGGGGCCACGGCCGAATCCACCGCCAAATCCACCCCGGCCGCTGCCTCCGAATGCGCCGCGGCCACGCGCTGCGTTTTGGGCAGCGGCGGCGGGCTTGTTAGCGTCGCTTCCGGCGGGCGCGAGGCCCGGGGCGATGCCCGGATCATCGGGGCTGACCGGTGTAACCGGCGCGGCGCCACGGCCGCCGGCGGCGGGGGCGTTCGCAGGCTGCCGGATTCCTCCCCAGCCGCCGGCCAGGCCGCCATTTTCCCAACCGCGGAGGCCGTTACTGAGGAGGTTCAGAAACGTAGGCGTATCGCCTTCGCTGATGAACGATCCTTTGGGCTGCGTGTCTCTGAGGCCGTACGTATCGGTGGAATCCATTTTCTTGCCATCGCCCCAAACGCGATAGAGGGCGCCAAGCGGGCCGCGGCTCAGAATATTTTCCTGATTCCAGGCGGGGCTGATGTAGACCTGATCCTCCGGCGCGAGGCCGCCGCGAATGCCGTAGCCGTAGTTGATCATGTTGAGCTGCCATTCGGCGACTTCCGGCCAGTTGGGTTTGATGTACCGGGCGTAGGTGGCGTCCTGATCACCGAAGGGTATGATGACCAGTTTTGCGGAGACCTTGTCGCGGATGGTTTCCCATTGGGGCGTCTTCGAGTATTGGTCGTAGATGGATTTGAGGGCGCGCGCGATGGTGCCCTGCCCGCCCTGCGCGGTTACGTAAAGCGGACCTGGTTTGTTATCGAGGAGAAGAGATTTAATGAGGTTGGAGCCGTCGGTGTCCTTTGCGTAATCGCCTTCGAAATCGACATTGCCCCATTTGATCTTCGACTTCAGGGAAGCCGGGGTGGGGTAATTCGGATCGTGGACCTTGAGGTTGGCGTAGCTCTTCGCGTAGGCGTCGACGATCGTATCGATGAATTCGCTGTAAGGAGCTTCCGAAGGCCAGCGCCAGGACGTGCACGGGCACTGGCCGGTGCGGGTGTACTCACGGCCGGGAATGTATTGGGTTGTGCCTTTGCCATCGCCTTTCCAGTGCCACATGCTGCTCACGTAGACGAGGCCTTCCACCTGGAAATCCGGGAAATAGAGGATGGCGCGGATGAGGGTGTTGTTGTCGTCGAGCTCAGGATCGGCTGTGATGACGAGGCGGGGTTTGGTGGAGTTGCTTCGCTGCTGAGCGGAGGCGAGAGGGGCCGCGGAGATCAGGGCAGTCAGAGCGAAGGCAAGCGCATATTTATGCATTATAGATGGCATATTCCTGGGGAAGCGTATCATTCCGATCCGGGTAAAGTCAATTGGCCGGGATGAAGCGCCGGCCGATTTCCAATCAGATTGTGGATCGGCGGCAGGATGCCATCCTTGCCCAACACAACAGTACCCACAGTACTCTTGCTCGCCTCGAACAACACGAGTTGGGCTAGACTGATCCCTAATCAGCACCTTCCCTAAGGAGAAGAAAAAAATGAAGCTCGCTGCTACTCTCAGGCTGTTTGCCGCATTCGGTTTTGCGGCGGCGCTAGCCAATGCGGGAACGATCCAGTTCATCTGTAATTCCAATGTTGACGCGGCGACCTGCGACTATCTGAACGGCAATGTAGCCGGCGATTACAACAAGACGTTTGTCAACGCGAACGCGAGTATCTATATCGGATTTGGGGCGACCAGCCTGGCGAGCAGCACCACGGTGCGCAATTTTCTGGCGTTCACCGACTACCAGAGCCGGCTTCAAAACAACTACAACACTTACGGGGACGCGGTGCAGGGGCAAGCGCTGACTTCATTGAGCAATGTCGACAGCGATTCTTACTATGGCAGTAACGACGTTAAGGTCACGAGCGCCCTGGGCAGGGCGTTAGGCATTGCCGATGCGGACCTGGGGGGCGTGGTAGCGACGGCGGACAGCGGCTGCACGATGGGGACAGCGGGATGCTACGACGGCGTCATCACGATGAGCAACGCGGCGAATTTCTATTACGATCAGAACGGCGGTACGATCGGCGGGACTCAATACGATTTCTACGCCGCGGTGGAACATGAGGTGGATGAGATCCTGGGAACCTCGTCGTGCATTAAAACCACGGACGCCTCCCACAAGCTGGTGGATGGCTGCGACGCCAGCGATCCGAACAAACCCGCCAACGTTAGCGGTCTTCCCTCCGCCATTGACTTATACCGCTATACCAGTCTGGGAAATCTGGCTTTCAACAATGAAGTAATCGGGCTGGCGGGCGCGACGGGCAACGCTTATTTCTCCTACAACGGCGGCGCCACGAACGGCGCCAGCGGCTTTCTATACAACACGGACGCAAACGGCGACGACTACGCCGACTTCATCAGCAATTGCGCGGGAACGTCGTTCAGTATTCAGGACGCGGAAGGCTGCAAGGGGAAGGAGCAGGGTCTGACCATCCTCAACGACGGCGGGGGCGAAATCAATCTTCTGCGGGCCGCCGGTTACGACCTGGCGGCGCCGGAGCCCGGCACGCTTGCTGCGTGCGGGCTCGGCATGGGATTGATTGCGCTGTTCCAGTTGCGGCGAAGAGTCGCGCGCCGGCCTTCGCAGGCTTAGGCGCGTTCAGGGCTCTCGAGTATCGGGCGTCTCTTCTAAGGGAAAATCAGGAGCCTCGTCTTCGCCGGAGGATGGCTTTTGCTTCCGCTCCAGACGGCGCGCGAGTTTCTCGGCCTGTTTTTCCTTCTGCTGCTGCTCGCGTTGTCTTTTTTTGAATGTCAACGGGCCGCGGCCAGGCATGATGGGGGCCTACCAGCGCGAGCCGCGATTGCCATCGCGTCTCGGGCCACCGCCGCCACCGGGCCGGCGATTGAAACCGCCGCCATCCCGGCGGCCGCCGCCTTCGGGCTTCGGGCGAGCCTCATTGACGTTCATGGCGCGTCCGCGGAGTTCGGTTCCGTTCAACTGGGCGATGGCGGCGTCGGCAGCCTGCCGTTCGCTCATTTCGACGAAGGCGAAGCCGCGCGGCTGTCCGCTCTCGCGGTCGGTCACGATGTGAACGCGATCGACGGCGCCAAACTGGCCGAATGCGGATTCCAGATCGGACTGGGTGGTATCAAAACTCAGATTTCCAACGAAAATATTGGTCATGCCGTTTCCCTTCGGAGGTGGTGAGGTGTGCGAGCTATCAGTAATTGGGGCGGCTGGGTCCAACTCCACCCGCATTTATGTTAGCAGTCAGCCTGCGAAGTCGCCGAAGCTGACCGGCCAGGCGCATCCGGGTGAAGGGCGGCGATCCTGAACGATTGCGGAAGAGCGGAGGCTTATTTCGTCAGCAATGGTGAGTGAAAACGGCAAGAAGGATAATGATCGGGATCGGAACGCCGACTATCCAGAGAATCATTGATCTCATAGAATCGTGGACCTCATAGAATCATGGACCTCATACGCGAGCGGGCCGTGCACTCCGATGGCCAGAATCCGAAATCCGGGCTGCTCATTTTGCGAGAAGCAGATTCCTGAGCCGACAGACTGATAGCGACGGATAACAGTAAATCGCTACAGATAGCCCTAAGGTACATTCACCTTCCATACAAGGAGATTTCCGGAGTGTGATGTTCATGCCAGTCTGGTACTTTTGGACTGTACCGGTAATGCCATAACGGAAGGGGATCGTTACTAACTTTTGGTTTATATTCAGCGATTTAAGGCTTAACGGACAAATTGTCACATTGACGATGGTATTTGTTACCGAAATAACAGACTGTCCGGTAGTTCTTTCCGATAGTTTCACTTCCATCAGTAAGAAATAGATTCGCGGAGGGGGTTGTCGAACTCCAGCCCGTTCTCCGCGGCAACGCGATACGTGTGCCCGCCTCCTTCCGATGGGAGCGGCATTCAATTTTCAGAGGTTTAATGAGGCTAAAACTTTTCTATCGTTCACTCCCAGCACTCTTCGTGTGCAGTCTGACGCCGCTCACCGCGTTCGCGCAGCCGAAGGTTTGGGTCACGCCGTCTCTCCAGCGAACCGGTCCCACCGATGCGGCCGGCTCCGGAACTTTCGCCCAGATCTATGCGGGAAGAGGGGAATCCGAATCTTTCCAGGTGGTCGTCCAGGCTCCCGCTTCCGGACTGAGCAATGTGAATTTCAGCGTCTCCAATCTGAGCGGGCCGGGAGGGGCCACTATTCCGAGCAGCGCATTCTCGCTGTTTCGCGAACAATATGTTTATGTCGATCGATCGAGCGTGAACTGGTGGGGCACCAACCAGCCGCTCGGAGCGGGCTGGTATCCCGACGGTCTGATTCCGTTTACCGATCCTGTCTCGGGCGCTCCGCTCAAAGGCGCTCAGATCCAGGCTGTGCCTTTCAATCTGAACGCCGCGCGCAATCAGCCGATCTGGGTGGACCTTACGGTTCCCCGCACCGCGACGCCCGGCACTTACACCGGCACGTTCACGGTGAGCAGCAATCAGGGGAACGTCACCGGAACCATCTCGGTTACGGTCTGGCACTTCACGCTGCCTGTCAAATCCGCGCTGAAATCGGCGTTTCTTTACTGGACTACGCAGGATCTCAATTCCGATGCGGAATTGCTGCGCAACCGGATCTCGCCGCTGCGATCGGATACAGGGAACCAGAGCGCTCTGGTTTCCATGGGCCTGCAGACCGTCGGGCTTCCGTTTTACAGCGGCTCGGCCGCGGGCTCGTGTTATATGTCCGCGCCTCCGAGCGTGGCGTCTGTGCGCGCTTCCGCCGCGCAGCAGGAATCGTCGCTCAGCCGGATGGTTTACAGCACGGATGAAGTTGGTTACTGCACCTCGCTCTATCCGCTGATCAAGCAGTGGGGTAACGTGCTGCATCAGGCCGGCGTCAGCAATCTGGCGACGCTGCCGCCCACGCCGGCTCTTTTCGATGACGGCTCCGGCAGCGGCCGTTCGGCAATTGACATCTGGACGGTCATGGGGATCTCTTACGACGCCACGAATGTGCGGGCGGCGATCAATAAAGGCGACAGCGTGTGGTCGTATACGGCGCTGGTGCAGGACGGGTTCTCGCCGAAATGGCAAATCGATTTTTCGCCGGTGAATTTCCGTATACAGCCCGGGTTTATCAGCCAGAGTCTGGGGCTGAGCGGCCTGCTGTACTGGCGCACGGATTACTGGTCGAACGACCCGTGGAACCAGGTGAACACGGAGGGGCAGTTCAGCTCGAACAACTATCCTGGCGAAGGAATGCTGGTTTATCCGGGTTCTCAGGTGGGTATCGCCGGCGTGGCGCCTTCGATGCGGCTGAAGTGGATTCGCGATGGCGTTGACGATTATGACTATGTCGCGCTGCTGAAGGCGGCCGGGCAGAGCACGCTCGCGATGAATCTTTCGGCGAGCGCGGCTACCGACTGGTCGACGTGGACGCAGGATGCGAATGTTGTTGCGAACGTGCGTATGCAATTGGGCCAGGCGCTGGATCAGGCGTATGGCGGGGGTACGAGCACGTCGTCTGGTTCATCCGATTCGGCTGCTTCGTCCGGTTCATCCGATTCGACTGCTTCATCCGGTTCGACTGCTTCGTCTACTCCAGCCACGCCTCCAGTAACGGCGCCGGCGAATGTTGCTCCTTATGTGGTCTCGGTCTATCCGGTGAACAACGGACGCTCAATTACCTTCACCTATACGGTGGGGGATGCGAATGGCGGCGGCGATCTGGCGGGAGCCAGCCTGCTGCTGAATTCCACTCTCAACGGTCAGGGCAGCTGCTGGTTCTACTACGACCTGAACACGGCTGTTGTTTCGCTCGCGAACGATGCAGGTACGGACTGGTCTTCGGTGTTGCAGGGAACGAGCGGCGTGATCAGTAATAGTCAGTGCTCCATTGCAGGAACGGGCTTTGGCGCCTATCGATCCGGCAACAACGCGATCGTGACTGTCACGATCTACCTCAAAAACTTCTACGGAAACAAGACCATCTACATGCAGGGAATGGATCGCGCCGGTTTGTCGTCCGGTTATCAGTCCATGGGTAAATGGGACCTTCCGTAGGGTCAAAGTACCATCCATCCTGCGGTTAGACTATTGCGCGGGCGCTCACAGCGTCCGCGCTTTTTTTTGGCGGCAGTGCCTGAGGCAGCATGAATTACCGGGCAGAATTACCGATGCCGGAACTCGATTCCGTCCTTATTGAGACAGGAAGGCCTGCACGCAGCATGCGACTTAGAGGATCCTGCAAAGTGTTTGTCATGCATTGCCTACGGCCCGCTCATTGCACTGACGTACGCCAGAGGATTCATACATGAGAAGTGTTCTCATCGCTACTTTTACGGCATGTCTTGGATTAGGATCGATGGCCTGGGCACAGACGCCGGGTCAGCCACCTTCGACGCCAGGTCAACCCTCGGCCCCGGGACAACCCCCGATACCGGGCCAGCAGCCCTCAACCGGCGCGCAGCAGAATGAACCGGCCCAGGGGGAGGCCACCAACCTTACCGGCTGCCTCACCAAGGCGGGGTCGGGGCAGTACAGCATCGTCGATGACAAGACGCAACGTCATGTGACGTTCGCGGCCCCCGATAAGATCGAGCCCTACGTGAATCAAACGGTCGAACTGAGTGGAGAGACTGTTACGCGCGGAGCAACCACTTCGTTCGTGCCGCAGTCGGTGAAAAGAGTGTCTGCATCCTGCCAGGCTTCGCCGGGGAAATAGCCAGTACCGCGAGTTCCCCGCCGGGCTGAGAATGGGGGCCTTCCGACGCGAGGTCCGCAATTTAATGCGCGGCGGGGGCTTTGCCTGTGGGAGTAAATTTCTTCACCAGGAAGAGCAGCGGAATCGCCGCCAGGGTAACCCAGCCGATGACGCGGAAACAATCCATGAATGACAGCAGGCTCACCTGATGCTGGAGTTGATGGTAGAGATACGCAGGCGAGGCAAGATCCGCGTCGGAGCCGGTGAATCCCTTCTGGATCAGATATTCCTTCAGGCCTGCGATGCGGCCCGGCAGGAGTTGCGCCGATGCGTCGCCTGTTGAGCCGGTCACCAGCTGGTGATACTGGGCGCGCCGCTCGCTGGCCGTAATGATGAACGCGACTCCCATGCTGCCGCCCCAGTTGCGGAACAGATTCGTGAGACTGGAAGCGCGATTGTTCTGATCCGGGCGCAGTTGCGAATAGGCGACCAGACTTGCCGGTACGAAGAAGAACGCGTAGCCGAGGCCCTGCAGGCAGCGCGCAAGCAGATAGTGACGGTAATCCGTCGCCAGAGTAAAGGACGCGTAGTTCCACATGGCGTACGTACCGATGACGAGGCTGAGAATCAGCAGGGCGCGCGGCGTCGCGATTTGCTTTTGGATCAGTTGCGCGCCTACGGGCGCTAAAACCGTAATCACAAGAGCGCCGGGACCCAGCACCAGACCCGCGTCGATTGCGCGATAGCCGTATAGCTGCTGCAGCATTTGGGGCAGCAGCGTGGTGCTGCCGAAGAGGCCGAAGCCGAAGATCAGAAACATCACACTGGCGATCGCGAAGTTGCGGCTTTTCATCAGGCGAAAGTCGATGACCGGATCTTCGGCCCGCAGTTCCCACAGGACCGTTGCGATCCAGCCGAGAACGCCGATGGCGAGCGTCCAGCAGATCATCGTGCTGCCGAACCAGTCTTCGATCTGGCCGCGGTCGAGCGTGATTTCGAGCGTGGCGGAAGCGATGGCGATCAGCGCGATGCCGATGCCGTCGATACTTAGTTTTCCGTTCTTACGCGCCGATGCGCGCTCTTCCGCGAAAGCCGGGGGATCGTGAACCACGCGGCTGGTGAGCAGCATGGCGAGGATGCCGATGGGGATGTTGATGAAGAAGATCCAGCGCCAGTTGTAATTGTCCGTAATCCAGCCGCCGAGCACCGGGCCAATGGCCGGCGCGGTGACGATGACGATTGTGTAGACCGCGAATGCCGATGCGCGTTTCGCGGCCGGGAACGTATCGACGAGGATCGCCTGGGCCACCGGCGCGAGACCGCCGCCCGCTATGCCCTGCAGCACGCGGCTCGAAAGCATGACGCCAAGCGAAGGCGCCAGTCCGCAAAACGCCGATGTCAGCGTAAAGAGCGCCACGCAGCCGAGGTAATAGTTCTTGCGGCCGAATACGCGGCTCAGCCAGGCGCTCATCGGGAGCACCACGGCGTTCGCGACCAGATAGGTGGTGAGAATCCAGGTCACTTCGTCATAGCTGCGCCCCAGTCCGCCGCCGATGTAGGGAAGCGAAACGTTCGCGATAGACGTATCCAGCAATTCCATGAAGGTGGCGAGCGTGACCGTGAAGGCAATAAACCACGGATTCACCGCAGGCTTCGCTTCCGTGTGATCAGACATAGCGATTCCCTCTTAACGCACCGTCACCGTGGGCTCGACGGACATGCCGGGCCGCAAAGTGCGCCGCGGATCCTGGTCTTTGTTCAGCCGGATGCGAACCGGAAAGCGCTGCACGACTTTCACGTAATTGCCCGTCGAATTCTCGGGCGGGAACAGGCTGAACAGCGGCCCGGCCGCGCCCGGCATGCTCTCCACGTGGCCTTCATAGTCGTGGTCAAACGAATCGACATGGATTGAGACGGGCTGACCGGGATGCATGTGTTTCATCTGGGTTTCTTTGAAGTTCGCGGTGATCCAGATGTCATCGATCGGAACGATGACCATCAGCCCCTGCCCTGGCTGCACGCGATTGCCAATCTCGACTGTCTTGCGGCCGATGATGCCGCTCGCCGGCGCGTAGATCCTCGTGTAGGTCAGGTTGAGCTGGATCGTGTCAATGGCGGTGCGCGCCTGTTCCACCTGGCCCGACGCCGCCTGGGATTTCGTTCTTGCGTTCGTGACCTGATCCGGCGCGGAGTTCGCGGCATCGATCAGGGCCTGCCGCTCGACGACGACGTTCTTCGCCTGTTCGATCTTTTGCTCGGTGGAATGAATCGCCGCGCGGTCGGTTTCGACGGCCTGCGCGGCGGTGGCCGATTCCGTGGCGCGCGCGTCGTAATCAGAACGCGAAATCTCCTGCTTCCGGACGAGAGCTTCGTAGCGGACGCGGTCGCGTTCCGCCCGCGCATAGATGGCCTGGTCCCGTTCCAGCGAGTGCTGCGCGGCAATCAAGTTGGCCTGCTCGGTTTCGACGTTCGCTTCCGCCTGCGCCTTCGCCGCCTGCGCGGCGCGAAGCTGGCCGAAGGCGTTCGCATTGGCGATGGGAATGGCCGACTGCGCCGCCCGCTGTTCCGCGTTACGGGCACTCAGAGTAGCCTGGGCGCTCGCGAGTTCCGCCTGATAGTCGCGCGGATCGAGTTCCAGAAGCAGCGTTCCGGCCTGGACAAACTGGTTGTTGGCGATCGCCGGGTTGATCCAGGTCACGGTTCCGGCTATACGCGAACTGACCGAATCGAGATGCCCCTCGATCTGGGCGTCGTCGGTCGATTCGTAAGCCTGCGAATGCTGCCACCACAAATAGCCGCTGACGGCGATCAGCAGGACGACAAACCCCGCGATCCAGCGCGTTGCGTTGCGTCCCTTTTCCGCGGGCGGCGCAACCGGCGGGCTGGCCGGAGGCGCTTTCTTTTCCTGAGTCAGTTCGGTTTCCATTTCCTGTGTCATTGATTTACTTCCCTCCCAGCAATTCCTTCAGCTTCACGCCGGCGCCGCCCATGGCGCGCGCCAGCGACACGGTTGCGAGATCGAACGAATAGACGCTGTCGATATAGTTGTCGGCGGCTACGGCCACCGTCTCCTGCGCCTGAACGACCTCGAGGACGTTCGTCACGCCGTTTTCATAGCGATCGCGCGATTGCGTCAGCGCGCGATCCGCGAGCGCTCTGTTCTGCTCCGCGACTTTGACGCTCGAATCCGATGCTTCGGCGTCCAGCCACGCGACGCGCACGTCATAGGCGACGCGTCCTTTGAGGTCGGCATACGCCGCCTGGCGGCGCTCGACTTCGGTCTGCGCCTCCTCAATGTCAGCGCGGATTCGTCCGCCGGTATAGAGCGGAATGGAAACGTCGCCTTCGATTGCGTAAACCTGGTTGATATTGCCGAGGTTTGCGCCGCCGGCTCCGTAGTTGGCGCTGACGGAGACTGTCGGGAAACGCTGTGCTTTTTCTGCTTTGAGCTTCAGTTCCGCGGCGCGCAGACTCGTTTCGGCGCTGGTGAGATCGGCGCGCGACTGCAGGGCGGCGCTCGTTGCGGATTCGCTCGTCAGCCCGGTCAAGGGGCGATACGCGAGCGTGTCCGTCAGCGTGAAGGGCTGATCGACCGCGAAACCGATGATGCGCCCCAGCGTGAGCTTGTCCTTTTCGAGGCGGTTCATCGCGTTGGTAACGGCCTGTTCGGCGGTTTGGCGCTCGACCTGTGCGCGCAACGCATCGATCTCAGGGGATGTTTCCGCCTTCACACGGTCGGCTGTCTGCAGGTCCAGTTCGCGGGCCGAGGTCAGGCGGGCTTTCGCGGCGTCCACGCGAGCCGAGCTTGCGAGCGCCTGCAGATAAGCTGTTCCCACAGCCAGAACCACGACGTCGCGCGAATCCTTCACGTCGAACGCGGATGCCTGCTCTTCCGTTTTCCGCGCCTTGTATTGATCGCGCAGGCGCGCGCTGTAGACGGACTGTTCCACCGAAACGCGGGCGTCTTCAAACCCGAATCCGCCGGTTGTGGCGGGCAGTCCGCCGAATCCCGGGATCGGGGGGAGCTTGAGGCCGATTTCCTTCAGGCTGAGATCTTCATAGGCCTGCCGCCCTCGCGCGGTGATTTGCGGCAGCATCGCGGAGAGCGCGCGCAGCCGCGCCGCGCGAACGTCAGCGCTGGCGTGACCGGCATCCACGAGCCCGAGGTTGTAACGCAAACCCCGCTGGACCGCATCGTTGAGAGAGAGGTCGATATTCGCGCCGGTGGATTTCCGCGGCAGGCTTCCTAAATAAGGATTCTGGCGCTGGGTGGCCTGGGCGCTGGGATTGGTAGTGCCTTCCGCCGGATTCACCGGCCGCGGGGTTGCAACCGAGTAGCGGAGGGGATCGTTTGCGCCCGTCTGGCCCCAGGAAAGACCGGTTACTATCAGGCCGGCCGCCAGAAGTCTTACATTCGTCATTACGTTCACCTTTGTTTCCAACACCTCCTTTGATCAAAAAGAGACCGATTGGTTTCAAGAAACTTTTGGATGTTTTCTGATATCTTCAGAGGTAAAGGACCGATCGGTCTTTTTTGGGAGGAATGGAGTGCCGGGAAATACCTTGACCAAGGGCGCGCGGACGCGCCAGCAGATCGTGGAAGCGGCTGCATCTATCTTTAATCAGCGCGGATACGAAGGCAGCACTCTTTCAGAGCTGATGGAGGCCACAGGTCTCGAGAAAGGCGGCATTTACCGGCACTTCTCGGGCAAGGAAGAACTGGCGGCCGAGGCTTTCGATTACATGTGGCAAACCGCACGGGATTTGCGGCTGACTGGCCTGAACGGGTTAACGGGGGCGGCCTGGCTGAAGGCGTTTATCTCGAACTTCGTGAATAACCGCTCTCCGGTGGCCGGCGGTTGTCCCATCCTGAATACCGCGATCGATGCGGATGACGGGAATCCGATGCTCCGGACGAGGGTCACAAAGGCGTTGAAGTCGTGGCGTTGCCGTTTGCGAACCGTCATTGAGAACGGCATGGAAAGCGGGGAGATTCGTCAGGGAGTGGACGCGAAAGGGGCCGCTACTTTGATCATTGCGACGCTCGAAGGCGCGTTGATGATGAGCCGGATTGAGCGAACGTATGAACCGTTGCGCGCGGTGCAGCGGCATCTGAACGGGTATATCGAGCGCGAGTTGGCTGTGCAGAAAGTAGCTTGAGGGCCTTCCGGTGGCCGCATGTGATCCATTACCTGGAATCACACGCCAGAAGGCGTTGTACTTCGCGCCACAGCTTATCGAATGACGGAGCGCGGCGCGCGAGTTCCAGATCGATGATCGCGGCCAGTGACGGCTGATCGACGGTTGGCGAGTAGCGTCCCCTCGCAAGCCTCTGTCGAAGCCACTCTTTGGCGCCTCGGATCTCTTCCGGCAAGGGTGGAACTGCAACGTCTTCCTGGTTCCGCAACCGCGCACGGAGCGAATCCACAGCCGCGATAAACCAGGATTCAAACTCCCGGCAGGCCAGAACGACAGAAATCGGAAGGTCCGCCCGGCAGTTTTGCGCGCGCCGCGTCAGTTCAGGAACAAGAACGGCGGGACAATCGTCATCCGCATCGAGCAGAATCAGGATTCCGGCACCACGACCGCCCTTCGCGGCGGCAAGCTGGATCGCTTTCTCCATCTCATCCGGCTTCCGAATCTTCGAGCGCTGCACTCGAACTGGCCTGGGGATGTTTAGATGCAGTTCCGGGCTCAGAATAGCGGCGATTCGCCGGACGAGAACAGGCAGCGCCTCGACTTCTCCATCGCCCTCAACGATGAGAGACAGCGTTTTCGTCATCCCTGGCCGGCTCCGTCGAATAGCTCCAGTTGAGAAACAGATTCTCCAAACAGCCTCGCGTCTGGCTCGATCTGACCGAGCCTCAGGAGTTCACCTGGAGTATAAAGTCCCTTCTGCAATACATCGCGACTCGCGGCATCGATGGGCGCGATGACCGTGTCGCCGCCACTCTTGTGGACGGCCAGTATGCGTTCCCGATCCAGATGAACCGAGTCCAGCAAATCCGGGCTGTGACTGGTGACGATCACCTGAGTCGTCTGGCTGGCCTCCCGGAGCGCGTCCAGCACAATGGCGGCGGCGGCCGGATGCAGTGCGATTTCCGGTTCCTCGACTCCGACAACAGTGATCCCTTTGCCGTTCCCCGTCTGAAAGAGACTCAGCAGTATGCCCAGGGCTCGCAGCGTTCCGTCGGACATATTGGCGGCCAGAAAATGCCAGGGACTGCGGGCTCCAGCCATTTCCTGGCGGAACTCCATCGTTTCCCTCGGACCAAGAACTTTCGCTTGTACTCCACAAACCCCTGGAACCACCTTCGACAGGTAGTCTTCGATTCGCGCCTTCTGGTCCGGATGCATTTCCGAGAGCATTCGGAAAACGCTGGTGGAGTTACTGCCATCCCGTGCCAGAATTTCGCCCGAATCGGATGTCTGCAATTCGCGCATTCTTTCCGGGTTGAGATTGTAAAACGCCATATGAGACAAGGCGTCATACACGGGACGAAATCGCGCCTCGCCGGATGCGGCAACCAGATGCAGGCGATCGGACGGGACCTCGATCTCCGAGCCGGCTGAGCGGAGATCCTTTCGGATATTGGCTTTAATAAAATAACCGGAATCTCCCGAGACGCATTCCTCACTCTGCACCTCAAATCCACCCCGCTGTTTCGCCCCAATTCGAAATGCGTAGTGGCCGCGCTTCCCTTCCTCAAACTCGAACTCGAGGCGCATTCCAAAGTGCGTCGGATGTCCGCTGCTGCGTCGTCGAACCTCGTTGATTCCGCCCCGGTCGCGCAACGCATGATCGAGGGTCGTACGGAGCGCATCGGTCACGAAGCGGAGGGCATCGAGGAAATTGCTCTTCCCCGATCCGTTGGGTCCCACGAGCAAAGTCAGATCTCCCAGCTCCACATTGCACGCGGCCAGGCTCTTATAGTTTTGAATGACGACGCGGCGCAGGAATCTCATTGGACTCAAAATAATAGATTACTTGCCAGATGCCAGAATGGCATCGTCTAATCCGGGAGCGCGAAGGAGATCACGTTGCCGCCATTGATGACGGCGATGTGCTCTTTGCCATCGAACATGTAGGCCATCGGCGAGGCCTTCCAGTTCTGGTTGCCGAAGAATGTCCAGAGTACTTTTCCGTTCGTGGCGTCAGCAACCGCGAATTCGCCGCTCTCTTCGCCGAAAAATACGAGGCCGGTCACCGTGGAAAGTGTTCCGCCCCAGCCGTTCGTGGTGCCCGGCGTTTCCGGCAATTCCCACTTCACCGTTCCAGTGTTGATATCCATCGCTCGCAGAATGTGTTCGGACGAGCCGGGCACTGCGCGCTGCACGCCTCCCAGGTAGTTACGTCCCGGCGTCCACTCGGTGGGACCTTTCGTATAGATGCTGCACTTCTCGAACGTCTGGAAATAGAACAGCCCGGTTGCGGGGATGAAAGAGGGCGAATAGAAATTCGTCGCGCCGTCCTGCGAAGGACACACGCGCGTACCCTGCGCCGTCGGCGTCTGGTTTGGTTTCAGGATTGGCCGTCCGTCGGCCCCAATGCCGCTTGCCCAGGTGAGCTCTTTGAGGAATTGTTTCGCGAGCAGCAGTTTGCCATCCGTCCGGTCGAAGACATAGAAGAATCCATTGCGATCGGCATGGAGCAGGAGTTTGCGAGGCTGGCCCTGGAAGGTTGTGTCCACCAGCACCGGAATCTCGGTCGCGTCCCAATCGTAGAGATCGTGCGGCGTGAACTGGTAATACCACTTCAGCTTGCCGGTTTTCGGATTGAGCGCCAGGATGCAATCGGTATAGAGATTGTCGCCGCCGCGGTCATCGCCGTTATATTCTTTCGCCGGATTGCCGGTAGGCCAGTAGAGCGTGTCGAGTCCCGCATCGTAGACACCGGTGATCCAGGTCGGTCCGCCGCCATGCTCGGAGTCTTTGCCGGTCCAGGTTTCGGAGCCAGGATCGCCGGCCTTCGGCACCGTCCAGAATCGCCACACTTCCTTGCCGGTCGATTGATCGTACGCCGCGAGAAAGCCGCGCGTCCCTGCTTCGCCGCCGGTCACGCCGCTGTACACCAGATTTCCGACCGCGAGCGGAGCGCCTGTTGCGCCATAGTTCTGATGCCAGTCCGCCATCTCGGTATCCCATTCGAGCTCGCCGGTGAAACGGTTCAGCGCGACGAGGTGCGCGATATCCAGAACCATGAACACGCGGTCGCCCGCCACCGCCACGCCGCGATTGGAAAAGCCGCCCATTACGCCCTGCTGCTGCGGCCGCGTCCATCGCCACAACTCACGGCCAGAGCCCGCATCGAGCGCGATGCACGTATTTACCGTGGTCACGTACATGATGCCGCCCACCACCTGCGGGGTGTCCTGCAAGCCCTGCGCGTTGCGAATCGTGTAGATCCAGCGCGGCCCCAGATTCTTCACGTTCTCCTTCGTGATCTGGTCCATTGTGATGTAGCGATTGCCGCTCATATCGCCGTGGAAGGTGGGCCAGTCGACCGTCGATGTCACTTCGCGGAACTTGTCTCCTACACGCCGCAGCAAGTGGATTCTGCCGTCTTCGGTGCGAATCTGGTGGTCATCGAACCCATTCGCGACCTGGACGCCAGTGAGCGTTTTCCCATCGGTCAGCGTCAGCGTTTCGTGAATCTCCGGGCGCTGGAATGGCCTGCCGCCAGCCGGAGCCTGCAGCGTTCGCAGATACGCGGTGAGCGCCGCGAGTTCTGTATCCGAAATCTGGAACGCCGGCATCCCGCCCGGCAGCCCCTTGCGAATCACCGTCGCGAGAGACTGATCGTTGCGCGCGGCGAGCTTGTTGTAGATCGCCGGGCCACGATCGGTTCCGTGCGCATCGCCGCCATGGCAGATGGCGCAACGCGATTCGAACGACCGTTGCCCGGGGCTGCGGTCCTGTCCCCAGACGGCAATCGCCGGCACGGCCACGAGCAGAAGAATCTTCTTATACATAGGATCGATTCGCACTGAGTATACAATGAGCCGCGGCAACCCGTGCGCCAAACAACCGGTATTACACCTGTGGGATAATGGTGGATACTCGTAAAGGAATTCCGCTTGTCCCTCCGTACATTCTTCCGTCTATTTGCGCACGTTCAGATGCTTCCGATTCTGGAGAGCGGCGAGGAGACCCTCGTCGGCGGCCAGGCCGTGATGGAAGGGGTGATGATGCGCGCCCCCCACAGCTACTGCGTCGCGGTTCGCAAGGCAAATGGCGAAATCGTCACCGAGGAGATGCCGGTGGCGCGGATGTCGGAAAAGCGCCCGATTTTCAAGCTGCCGCTGTTCCGCGGGCTCGGCACCATCGGGCAGGCGATGTCGCTCGGCATGCACGCGCTGAAGTTTTCGGCGAATGCCGCGCTTGCGGCGGAAGACAAACCCGAAGCCGAGAAGAAGGCGGTTCCGGGGTGGATGATGAATGCCCAGGTGGCGTTCTCACTGTTGTTTTTCATCGTGCTTTACAAACTGGTGCCGCTGAAGCTGACGGATCTGGTGACATCGTTCGTCCCGGCCGTGAAGGGTCAAATCCTGTTCAATCTGGTGGACGGGTTGATCCGCCTGGCCATTTTCGTGATTTTTCTGTTTCTGCTGGCGCGCTCGAAGGACATTCGCCGGGTTTTCGAATATCACGGGGCCGAACACAAAGTTGTTTTTAACTACGAATCGGGCAAGCCGGTCAACGTCGAGAACGCGCAGCAGTTTGTGACGTGGCATCCGCGCTGCGGCACGAGCTTCATGTTCGTGATCATGCTGCTTTCGATGATTGTCTACATGTTTATTCCGGTGCAGGGTTTTGCCGCGAAGCTGGCGATCCGCATCGCGCTGCTGCCCGTGATCGCCGGACTGAGTTATGAATTGATCCGTTTCGCCGCGAAGCGCCGCGGATCGTTCCTCTCCATCCTGACGGCCCCCGGCCTCTGGACGCAGCGCATCACCACGAAAGCCCCCTCTGACGAACAGGCTGAAGTTGCGATCCGCGCACTCGACGGCGCTATGGCTCTCGAAGCCCGGCAGGGCGGAGAGCTCGTAATCGCCTGACGACAACATGCAATATCGTGACAAGCTGGACCAACTGGAAGCACGCTACGCGGAATTGACGGCGCAAATGGCCGATCCGGCCGTGATCTCGGATGGCGATCAGTACCGCAAGGTCGCCAAGACCCACAGCGATCTCACCGACGTAGTCACCAAGTACCGCGAGTACAAGACGACGGAAGACGCCCTGCATCAGGCGAAGGCCATGCTGGAGGACAGCGATCCGGACATGCGCGAGATGGCGCGGCTCGAGATTGAAGGCGTGGAGCCGAGGCTCGCGCAGATCGAACAGGATCTGAAGATTCTTCTGCTCCCTAAAGATCCGCTGGATGAGAAAGACGTGGTTCTCGAAATTCGCGCCGGTACGGGCGGGGACGAGGCCAGTCTCTTCGCCGCCGAAGTTTTCCGGATGTACCTGAGATACGCCGAAACGCAGCACTGGCGCGTGGAAGTGACGTCATCGAGCGAATCGGCGGTGGGTGGACTCAAGGAAGTTCTGGCGCTCGTGAACGGCAACCGGGTTTATAGCCGGCTGAAGTTTGAAAGCGGCGTGCACCGCGTGCAGCGCGTGCCGGAGACGGAGCAGCAGGGGCGCGTTCATACGTCCGCGATTACGGTGGCGGTGCTGCCGGAAGCGGACGATGTGGAAGTGAAGATCGAAGAAAAAGACATCCGCATCGATACGTTCTGTTCTTCGGGTCCCGGCGGGCAGTCGGTCAATACGACATACTCCGCGGTTCGCATCACGCATCTGCCGACGGGCACTATCGTTTCGTGCCAGGACGAAAAATCGCAGATCAAGAATCGCGCCAAGGCGATGCGCGTGCTTCGTTCGCGGCTCTATGAGATTGAGTTGCAGAAGCAGCAGGACGCGATCGGGGCGGACCGCAAGGCGATGGTGGGCTCGGGAGATCGCAGCGAAAAAATTCGCACCTATAACTTCCCGCAGAATCGCCTGACCGATCACCGCATCGGACTCACGCTGCATCAGCTTGACCTGGTGATGCAGGGCCGGCTCGATCAGATCATCGATGCGCTGGTGGCGCACAATCAGACTCAGAAGCTGAGCGAATCCAACTAGCGGAGACCGCGTGACGCTGCAGACGGCAGTTACCCAGGGCGCTGAACTCCTTGCCGCTTCGGGAACGCAGGAGCCGCGCCTGACCGCGGAATTGCTCCTCTGTCACGCCGTGCACTGCGAGCGGACGTATCTCTACGCGCATCCTGAGCAGGACCTGCGGGAGGTCGAATGGATTCACTACGGCCGCTGGCTGCATGAGCGCATGCAGGGGAAGCCGCTGCAATACATCACGCGGACACAGGAGTTTTATGGACGGCCGTTTCGCGTGTCGCCGAGCGTGCTGATTCCCCGCCCTGAGACCGAGATCCTTGTGGAAACAGTGGTGAGGCGGCGGCCGGATGCGCGATCGATTGTGGATGTGGGCGCGGGGTCGGGCGCGATTGCTGTCACGCTGGCGCTCGAGACGAAGGCGCGGGTAAGCGCTACGGATATTTCGCTGCCTGCTTTGCAGGTGGCCGCGGCGAACGCCGCCGCGCTGGGGGCTCGGGTTGGATTCCTCGCGGCCGATCTGCTCAGCGTTGTCGCGGATTCGAGCGTGGATGTTGTGGTCTCGAATCCTCCCTATGTCGCGACGGGCGAGCGTGAAACGATGCAGCGTGAGGTGCGGGAGTGGGAGCCGCATGTCGCTCTGTTCGCCGGCGAGACGGGTCTGGATATTTACCGGCGTTTGATTCCGGAAGCGGCTCGCGTTTTGCGGCCTGGCGGGTTGCTGGCGTTTGAGTTCGGTTTCGGACAGGCGGAGACGGTGAAAGACCTTGCGGCGGGGTGGAAGGCAATCGAGGTTACTCCCGATCTGGCGGGGATTCCTCGGATTCTTTCCTGTGAGTTATAGGGTTCCTGAAGTGTTCGGACGCTCCGCGCCGAGCGGAAGCTCGGCTTGCAGGGCCGAAGCCCTGCCCCACAGGGCGTCATAGCCGCAACCCTCTTCGCGTAAAATCGTCGCGGCCAGAGAAGAAGTCAAAGTCCAGCAATACAAGGCTGGGTGAAAATATAACAAGGGATGGAGCAGGTGGGCGGGCGGAAGACAATTTTCCATGTCGATATGGATGCGTTCTTCGTCTCCGTCGAAGAGATTTTCGATCCTTCGCTGAAGGGTAAGGCTGTGGTTGTGGGCGGCGCGAGCGATCAGCGCGGCGTTGTCTCAGCGGCATCCTATGCGGCGCGGAAATTCGGCGTGCATTCCGCCATGCCGCTCCGGACCGCCGGCAAACTCTGTCCGCACGCCATTTTCGTGGAAGGTCATCCGGAGCGCTACCGCGAATACTCGGGCAAAGTCTACGCGGTGTTGCAGGGCTTTTCGCCGCTGGTGGCAATGGCCTCCGTCGACGAAGCCTATGTCGATATGACCGGCACCGAGCGTCTGCTCGGACCGCCGTTGCGCGCCGCGCATACGCTCCACGAAACGATGAAGGCGGAGACGGGGCTCAATTGTTCCATCGGCATCGCCACCTCAAAGCTCGTCGCGAAAATCGCCTCCGACCAGGCGAAGCCAAACGGCATTCTCTCCGTCATGCCTGGCGTGGAAGCGAATTTCCTCGCCCCGCTTGAAGTGCGCCGCATCCCCGGCGTGGGCAAGGTGACGGAAAAGAATCTGCACGCGATTGGCATCCGCCGCATCGGCGATCTCGCGGCGCTCGACGAAGCGGATCTCGAAGCGCGCTTCGGCAAATGGGGACTCGCGCTGGCAGGCAAGTCGCAGGGCTTCGACGCCGGCGGCTGGTTCGATTCCGAAATCGGCGAGCGCGAGCAGCCGAAATCCATCAGCCACGAACACACTTTCGACACCGACACGCGCGATCCGGATCGAATCGACTCCACGATCGCGCACCTCGCCGAAAAGGTGGGGCGGCGGCTGCGCGAACACGGGCTCTACGCCCGCACCCTCCAGCTCAAGCTGCGCTATTCCGATTTTTCGACCATCACCCGCGCACATACGCTGCCGGCCCCGACTCAGATCGATATCGATCTGGTGGAAAATGCCCGTAAGCTCGTGCGCGACAACTGGGACCGGAAGCGCACGATCCGGCTTCTGGGCGTTCACGCTTCCGGCTTCGTGGAAGAACGCGGCCAGATGAACCTGATCGACGGAGGCCGTTCGGAACGCTGGCGCCAGGCCCTGGAAGCAACAGACAAACTGCGGGACCGCTTCGGCGAATCCGCCGTGTCGCTCGGATCAGGATTGCGGGGACGTTTTCGGGAACGCGTGCAGGAAAATCCAGCCGCGCTGCCCGGCAAAGAACCTACTCGACGCTGACGGTGACGTTCACCGGCACGTTCTTCGGCGCGAAGCACATGCGGTTATTGCAGGCCTGATAACGCAGCGTTCCGGTTTCCGCCGCGGGACCGGTCGCCGCGCCCGCCGGCACTTTGAACTTCGTGACCAGATCGAAATCGCCGGTCACCACTGAAATCTTCTTTCCGGCGGTGAAGCCGTACTCTTCGAGCTGCGGTTTCGGATAGGTGATGGCCGCGCCCTGCAGCGGGCCGCCGGTCCACTTCAGCGAGAGCGGGATGAGATTCGGATCGGTTGGCTTGTCGCTGTTGGCGTGAAAACCAGCCGGGAGCGAAACTTTGAGCGTGATGGTGGCGGGCGCGCCGCGCTTCACCTTCACGGTAGGCTGCGGCGCAATCTTCATCTGTGGCGCCATCTGCGCAAAGAGCGCAGCGGAGCCCGCCGTGATCAGGAAGGCTTTAAAGCAGTTTCTGAATCGCATCGTCAAACTCTTTCTTATCGACCAGGCCGACGTGAATTGACGCAATGCGGCCGTCACGGTCGATGACGAATGTTGTGGGCAACGCTTCCACGCCGCCGTACTGATCGCTGGTTTTCTCATC
>CAZWTH010000028.1:0-8714 GCA_964636715.1 uncultured Solibacteraceae bacterium
TACAGGCTCATAATCGCGATTGACCAGATTCCCCATCACCAGATTTCCGACGAGGGCCGGCAGCGCATCCGCGGCCACCAGCTTCACAATCGCGTTTGCCACATTTGCTGAAGTAATTGAAGCCATTTTTCTCCTTTTTCCAAAACAAAAAGGGATGGCCGAAGCCATCCCCGTTTTCACCAGACTTGTTTTTTGCCTACCGCAGCGCTTGCGACGCGACCCGCAGAATTTCCTGCCGCGCCCGCTCCAGTTCCTCTTTACTCATCGACGGGCCGATCCTGTCGAAATCGACCGCCGCGGCGCCCGCCGGCGCGGTCTTCTGCGCTCCCGTCATCCCCGTCCCCCCGGCAATGCGCGCCGGCAGAAACTCCGGATTCTCTTCCACAAATCCCGCCAGAAACTCGCTCATCGGCTGGTCGCCGGCCATCATCCGGCCGTCCTCGCCCCGCATAATGCCATCCTGTACAGCCCTGTAAGCGAGGTCAACCTTCACCACACCCAGCCGCTGCAATTCCGCGCGAATGGCCGTCGTGCGCTGCGCCTCGTCCGCCGCCGCCCGCGCCCGCGCATTCTCTTCGCCCATCTCGTTGAGCCGCTTTTCAAGCTGCTCTCTCTTCCTTTTTTCTTCGAGCAATTCTGTCTTGTAGGCGGGCTCGCGGCGAGCCAAATCCTGCTTCATGTATTCCTCAATCGCCTGCTGCACGATCGCCTGCACATCCGGTTGATCCATTGAGGCCCTTTCTTATTGCCTTATCTGCGTTCATCCGCGTTCATCTGCGGCCGATTCGATTTCCACCGCAATCCGGTCTTTAATCTCCTGCCGCGCATCGCACAGATACTTCAATGCCACGCGTTTCTGCACTTGCTTTTTCAGCGTGACGGAAGGAATTCCCAGAGCGAGCAGTCCAGCCGCGTCCGCGGTCTCAGTCGCAAAGCTCGTGATGTCGAATGCATCGAGCCCCGTCACATCGATCCGCGTCTCATCCAGCCGAGCCGCCGCCACGCTGTTCAGTACATTCCGCATCGCGTCCTTCACCACGTCGCCGTACGCGCTCAGTACTTCCTGCGTCACCGCGAAATCCCACTGCTTGCTCAGGCCGGATTGCATTGCGCCCCCGCTCTCCCCTGCCTGCTGCATCAGGAAACACACCCGGTAAATCTCATCCTTCAGCCGGTTCAGATTGTCGGCCGCGATCTGATAAACCTTGCCGTCCGGCTCCGTCCACCCGAAGCTGTCTTCCGGATCGAGCTGGATGTAATAGCTCTCCCCCACAATCTGGTTCCAGTCGCGCCGGGAATGAATCACCGGCATCGCGAACAGCCCCATCGTCAGAGCCCATCCGAGCGCGTTCGACTTATTGAAATGTTCGAGCTGCAGCGTCGCGGTCTTGTTCGTTAGCCACAGCCCCTCGCTCACCCGCACTTCAAAGAGAGGCACGCGTCCGATGCCCGCGAACCCGTGCCTCCCCTGCTCCACCAGCTCAATCTGTCCGTCGCGCTCGTAGATTCTGTAATTTTCGCGGTCGTAATGGATCCACCGCGTCACTTTGTTCCAGCCGTGTGCGTTCGCGCCGTCTTGTTTCAGCCAGGATGTCCGGATTACCGCCCATTCCAGCGCTCCGCAGTCGTCAAAACTCCAGTTGATCAGCTCATCGGCCGCATATGCGATCAGATAAGCCCGGCTGAGTCCCGCTTCATCTTCCTCCGCGCGCGACCGCGCCGTACCGCCTGGCCGCGGAAAATCCACCGCGATATACGACTTTCCACAAACCAGAGCCTCCGTCAACTGTTGCCGGAAAAACTGGGTGAGCGTCGTGCCGCGCCGGTCGCAGTTCTGCATGAATTCCGCGAAGAACTCCCGTGAACGCGCGCTTCCTTCGCTCAGCTCGATGACCGGCTCCTCGCGCATCAGCGTCGCGGCATACCAGTCCACAATCGATCCCACGTAGTTTTCATAGAAAACCCGCGCCAGCCGTTCCTGATAGACTTCCGCCGGCTCGCGATGCCGCCGCACCAGATACTCAGCCGCGTTCAGGCGGAACTGCTCGCCGCCCCCGTAGAGATCGCGATACCGCCGCCACATCCCCGTACTGCGCGCGTAATCCGGATGCTCCCGTGCGATGTGTTCGTTCGTGCTCATATCAGCCTTTGCCCCCGCTCGCCCACCGTTCCGCTATCCCGGCATTCCTGCCAGATCAGATATCCCAGCGCATCCGATGAATGCGTTCTCCGCCGGTCCTTCGTCTTATCGATCTGCGTCGAGTCTTCTTCGTACGAGACCTGTTCGAAATCGTCGATCAGCTCTTTGCATTTCGGGGACACGAACATCGACGTCTCATCGGCCGCGTTCCGCAGTTTCGCGTTCACCGTCGCCACGCGATCCCTCACGCTCGGATTCGATTTCGGAACACGGAATCGCACCCGCACGCCCCGCGCGCGGAAGAAATCCCGAATGACCCCGTAGTCAGTCGAATCCGAGCTCGTATGCATCGCCGACCCGCTGGCGTCGCCATACACGTCCACGCCGCCCGGCGGATTCCCGAATCTCTGCGCGAACTCTTCACACAACTGCTCCGTCGTCGCCCGCCGCAGCACAATCTCATCCAGCACCCGCACTTCGTCTCTCACCTTCTGCGCCACGAGCGAGCACAACGGGTCCACATTGAAATCGAGCGCCCACAAAAGCGGCAACCCAGGCACGGCCTTCAGCTCCGTCACATTCCGCTTTCGGTCAAACGACGAATACACCAGGCCGCCCCGCACGTTCAGGTAATCGCCCATCACTTCCTGGCGAAAGAAGTTCTCGTCATAGCTCGCACGCAGGCGCTCGTAAAAGTCCGGCACTTCGTCCAGCAGAAACCGGTTTTCATACGGCTTCGCCAGAATTGCTTCATACCCCTCCACCGGATGCGCAATGAATTTCCGGTACACCCAGTCGAATCCCTTCGGCGTCCACACCGCGAAGCCGCAACGCCGCGTCGCTTTCGGATCGCGCAGACGGCCTTCGAGCCGCAACCACGCGCCCTCCTGCGTATACGTCAGTTCATCCAGCCCGAACCACGCCAGATTCGTCCCGCGCAGCCGGTCGAAATCGTCCACGGGACGCAGCAGAATGCGCGACCCGCTGTCCTTCATCGTCAGAATGTTGTCGCCCTTGTTCCACTCGAACGGAATCTGGTTCCTCTCCAGAATTTCCGTGAGCGACGCCAGCGTCGAATCCCGCAGCATCGGAAACGTCGGCGCGCCCAGCAATCCCGACCGGCCCGGATTCTGATACGACAGCCGAATCGCCTCCTGGCACAGCGCCTGACTCTTCCCCGATCCGATCGGCCCCGAGAATCCCTTGAACCTCGCCATCGAATCGTGAAACCGCTGCTGGCTTGGCAGCGGCGTGTGCCGCACTAGTCGGTCGATTCGGTGCATGCGTCCTCGATCCATCGCGCCGATACCGCGCGCGGCTTTTCTTCCGCGAGTTCCCGCCGCAGTTGCAGCAGCCGAATCAAATCCGTGATCGATCCCTTCTCCTCCGTCTTCGTACTGAGATGTTGGCTGATCGCGTCAATCGCGCGCTCTACCGTGTCCAGCAGCTGCGCGTCCTGCTCAGCTACGCTTCTCATGTCGAAAAATGTAGCAGCCGCCGTGCAGGCGATAACACGCATGTTTTCGCAAGATCACGAAAACAAACCAAATAGAGTTTGCACTTTTGTGAACAAAGGTCCGCGGAGGGCTGCGATTGGGCTATTGAGCGTGCTCGAGTTCCATCACGGCTTGCCTGGCCTCGGCAAATTGGGGCTCCAGCTTGACTGCTGTCCGGAACTCGTTTAACGCATCCGAAGAACGGCCCGAAATCCATGCCACTCCTTCCACACACACCGGATGGAGCGCAAACAGAAAGCCCGCCAGCAACGATCCGGCTAATTTCAGATATCGCGCGATGAAAACAGCCAGCGCGGCCGCCGTGGCGTGCAGAATCAGGTTGATTAGATGATAGCCGGCGACGCTGTCGCCCCAAAGATGATGCTCCAGCCAGAAAGCGCTGTGCAGAACCGGGTAATATTGCTGCGTCGCGCCAACTTCAAACCAGATGCGCCAGAGTCCGTGAATCGATTGAAGGTCCGGCCTCGTAATATGACTGGAATCGTCCCACAACCGCGCACCGTTCAGCGCCGGAAAATAGACGATGAAGACCGCGGCGAACAGAGCCAGCCACGTGACTGCGGCTATTGCAGGTGCGGGCGATGTCCGTGCCGGCGAACGCTTGCCCATTGCCCGATGATAGCGTGGGCCAGGATGGCATCCTGCCGGCCGATTGTCAATCGGCCGATCTCTTAAAACGTGAGCACTCGGTGATCCGGATTCCCCGTATCCACTCGATCGTAAATCTCCCCAATCAATCCCGGCCCGAACTTCGCCAGAAACGGCACAATCGAATACAGCCGCTCCTGCAAATGCTTCTCCGGATAGACCAGGCCGGAAAGCGCCTTCGCATCCGCCGCCGCCTGCTCATCGCGAGCCATGATCTGCGAGGCCGTTTTGCGCCCAATCTTCCCGATCTGGTATTCGATCTTCCGGCGGCTCGTGCTCAGCGCACCATTCAGCGACACATCGAACCGCCCCAGCTCTTTACTCAGCGTTTCAAGCGCACCCGTCACCGCCTGCTCCGTCGCCGTCAGCCGCTGCCGCAACTCCGCGGGCACAAGCCGCGCCGAGAGTGTCTCGCGCAAAGCCTGATCGTTCGTGAACAATCCCGTCAACGGCAGATCGTAGCGCCGCATGCGCTTCGCCGCACGCTCATCGAGCAAAGTGAATCCGGCCCGCGGAAACGCGACCGGCTGCCGCCCCAGCAGCTTCGCATAAATCACCTGGGACTGCGCCAGATACGCCAGTTCCGCCGGACCGCCCACATACGCCGCCGTCGGCAGCAAATAATCCTGCAGCACCGGACGCAGCAGCGCATTCGGAGAAAGCTCCGCCGCGCGCGCCGCCAGTTCCGCCGCTGTCCACTTCCGGTGCGGCGCCACAAACGATCCATTCACCCGCTTCAACGCGATGCGATGCCCGTCATCCAGCAAAAACACGAGCGACGTCTGCTTATCGACCAGTACCTGCGTGTGGTACCCGCGCGCTTCCAGTTCCTGATTGCGCGCCATCACCGCATCGGCAAGCTCCGGCATGCGAGTCACGGCCTCCGCCATGAACGGCGCCGCCACCGCGCGCACACCCGGATCCATCGGATCGATCAACAGCAGTCCATAGGGCGCGAACAACTCCCGGATCACGGCTGCAAACGCCGACCCCATGCTCGCGCCAGGCTTGTACGCTTTCTCAATCAGCGTCGCCGCCTCATCGGCGAACGGCAGCCCTTCGAGCGCCCGCCGCAGATCTTCGACCGGCACATTCTCCGGTACCACGTTCCCCACGGGCCGCGTTCCGTTGTTGGAGGGACCCGCCGCCCGCACAGTCACCGGCTTGTAATCCGCCCCGAACAACCACGCATGATCCACTTCCGCCAGATCGTGGTCCTCGGTCGCCAGCCAGAACACCGGCACAGCCGGCACGCCACGCGCTTCCACTTCCCGCGCCAGCTTGATCGCCGTCAGCGCTTTGTAAACGGTGTAGGCCGGACCCGAAAAAAGCCCCACCTGCTGCCCCGTGACAATCGCCGCCACGCCACGCCGCGCCAGCTTTTCGAGCGACGGATTCCCTTCATTCAACGGCCTCAGCGCACGTACGATCGCCGCTCTCCGGTCATCGGGAAAATCCGCTGGCGCAGCCTGCACAATCGACTCGACCGCCGGCCGCCACGGATAAAAATCCCGCACGCGGTCGAAGTCATAAACGAAATCGGCAAACAGCCTGGATGTATGGGGGAGATCCGTCTGGCGGATGCACGAACACTCCATGGGCTTAGTCAGATTAGCAGATGATCGGAAAACAGTTGTGGGTTCAGAAATTGTGCCGCCGGGCTCTATTTCAGCAACAGCCCCGGGGCCATCTGCCGCGCGATGTCGTTATAAATCACGAACACCATCAGCATCATCAGGAAAACAAACCCAACCTTCAGCATGCTTTCCTTGACGTTCAGGCTGATATCGCGGCCCATCACCATTTCCACCAGCAGCGTAAGAATATGCGCGCCGTCCAGAATCGGAATCGGCAGCAGATTCAGAATCGCCAGGTTCAGGCTCACCATGCTCATCAGCGTCAGGAAAGCCGATGGCCCCTCCTTCGCCGCCTCCGTCGCCTGGCTTGCAATTCCAATCGGCCCCGAAAGGTTCTTCGCCGGCACGCGCCGCTCCACAATCCCGCGCAGCATCTCCACAATCAGCGTCCCGAACTTGGCGTTCTGTTTCACCGATTCCGAAATTGCCGCCGGCAGCGACAGGCTGGTCTTCTGAATGTTCCACTTCACCTGCGGCGCCACCCCGATCATCCAGTGCGCCTGCTTGGTATCCAGCGCCTTATACTGCGGCAGCATGCTGACCGTGCGCGTCGTTCCCGCCGGGAAGCCAGCGCGCGAATACTCCACCACGACCGGCTTGCCGTCGCTGCGGCGAATAATATCCGGCAGCGTATACCCGGAGTGAATCGCGATGCCATTGACTCTGACCAGCACATCGCCCTTCTGCAGACCGGCCCTCTCCGCAGGCATACCCGGCGTCACCTCGCCGACCATGATCGTGTTCTGGCCTTCCCATCCCGCGTCACCCACGCCCGTCTTATCATCGAGCACCGGCGTCACTGTGGTTTCAAACGTCTTCGTCCCGCGCTCGACCGTGACGGACATCGGGTTATCGACGCTGGCGATCTCCCGGGTCAAAATCGTTTCCCAGTCCGGATTGACGTGGCCATCGATCTTAACGATCTTGTCGCCTACTTGAATCCCCGCTTTCGCCGCGGGCGAATTCGCGACAACGTGACCCACCACGCTGTTATCGTCAATGATTTTTTCGTAGGAAACCGTGTACAGGCCGGCGAGCACCGCCACCGCCAGCACCAGGTTCATGAAAGGACCGGCAAACAGCACAATCAGCCGCTGCCATCTGGGCTTGGCGAGAAAACCATCCGGATCCGCCGCGTGCGCATCGCCCGGCTGATCCCCCACCATCTTCACGTAGCCGCCGAACAGGAACAGGGAGAACCGGTAGTCCGTATCGCCGCGCTTAATTCCAAACAACCGCGGCCCGAACCCGAAGCTGAAGACGTCGACCTTGATTTTGAAGAACCGCGCCGCCCAGAAATGGCCCAGCTCATGGACCAGGATCATGACGCCGATCAGAACCAGCAGCCACCAAAGCTCGGAAAGAAGCGTCGTCATTGCGCGTTCCCCTGTGCGGCCGGTACGGCGCTGGTCAGAGGACCAAATGCCGTCGCATTCGCCGCAATCACTTCCTGCGCCACCCGGCGCGCTTCCCCGTCTGTCTCCAGGATCTCCGCCACGCTGGCGGGCTCACGGAACGGCATCCGGTTCAATGTCTCTTCCACAACCTGCGCGATCGCCGGGAAACGGATGGTCCCCCGCAGGAACGCAGCGACCGCAACTTCGTCTGCAGCGTTCAGAATACAGGAAGAAGCTCCGCCACGGCGTAAAGATTCATAAGCCAAACCTAAGAGCGGAAACTTCGCAAAATCCGGCTCGTGAAATTCCCAATGCCGCGCCTGCGTCCAGTCGATCCGCGGCACCGGCGCGGGCCACCGCTCCGGCCAGGTCAACGCGTACTGGATGGGCATTCGCATGTCCGTCGCCGATACCTGTGCCATTACGCTGCCATCCTCGAATTCCACCATGGCGTGAACGGACGATTGTGGGTGAACCACCACCTGAATGGCCTCAGGGGCGAAATCGAACAACCAGCGCGCTTCGATAACCTCAAATCCTTTGTTCATCAACGTGGCCGAATCGATGGTGATCCGGTCCCCCATTTTCCACGTGGGATGCTTCAATGCTTGAGACGGGGTCACATGGTCCAAAGTTTCCTTTGGAGTAGTCCGGAACGGGCCACCCGACGCGGTCAGAATCAACTTCCGTGCGTCCGACCGTCTTCCGGCGCTGAGACATTGGTGCGCGCCGTTGTGCTCGGAATCCACAGGAATCATCTCGGTTGCATGCCGGTGGACCGCCTCCATCACCAGCTTCCCGCCCGAAACCAACACTTCCTTATTAGCAAGTCCAACGCGCTTCTTCCGGCAGATCGCCTCGTAGGTCGCTTCCAGCCCCGCTACCCCCACGATGGACGACATCACCGTGTCGATCTCGCCGCATGTGGAAACCTGAACACGGGCCTCGGGACCGGCAAGAAGTTCCGGCGTTTCTGTTTTTGGTAGAAGTTTTCGCAGCCGGTCGATATCGGCGGCATCCTGCACCACCGCGACTTTTGGGCCGAATTCCAGGATCTGCCGGGCTAAAAGCTCGATATTGCGGCCGGCAACCAAAGCAAACACATGGAATCGCTCCCGATTCTGCCGGACGACATCCAGAGTATTCGTGCCGATTGAGCCCGTGGAACCCAGAATCGTCAGCGTACGAGTCGCCATGATCTCATCGATCATAACATGCGGGCAGTTTTTAAAGGCTTTGTTGATTTTGCGAGACCCAAACCCTTGCGGGCGCCGGAGAGGATGCTTCAGGGGTCTTTCAGTTTAGAGGTTAGTCTCGCTTTTGGTGGGAGTACTCAAAAACCTCCCCGGCTTGATTCCAATATTAGAATAGATTG
>CAZWTH010000029.1:0-7118 GCA_964636715.1 uncultured Solibacteraceae bacterium
ATGGCGTCAGCGCGAACTATGTTCTCGGGTCGGCAAACACGGCTTTCGTGGTGTCGGACGGCGCGGGCTATTGGGTTTCCGCCGCGGCGGGCGGCGCTTCGGCCGTGTTTCCCTCCGGCACGGGCGCCGTGGCTGATTCCGGCGGTACAGCCAGCCTCGTCACAGGCGCCTCCACAAACTGCGTACAGGTCAATGGATCGAGCACGCCGTGCGGCTCAGTGCCGGGCGGCGCCAACGGACAGATACAGTTCAACAACAACGGAGTCTTCAGCGGCTTCGCGCCGGCGGTGAATGGAAGCGCCGTAAGCGCGCCTTCGACGCTGAATTTCCTGAACTCGACCTCTTTTAATGGATTGCAGCTCACGTTTTCGAATCCAACCGGCGGCAGCGTGCAATTGGGCGCGACCGGCACGCTGAACAATGCCGGGCTCACGAACTCGTCGTTCACAGCGGCCGTACCTTCGTGGCTCTCGGTCACATCCCCGGTTGCTCTCGGCGGCGCGTTGACGCTGTCAGCGGCCGGCGGACAGGCTCCGCATCAGGTGCTTGGCACCTGCGGAACGGCCAGTTCTTTCGCTCCCTGTTCCCTGCAGCCGGGCGACATCCCGACGCTGAATCAGAATACGAGCGGCACCGCGGCGAACGTCACGGGCGTTGTGGCGCGCGCGAATGGAGGCCTGAACAGCGCCACTCCCGGAACGGGTCTGCTGCGCGATGGCGCAACTCCTTCCGCTTCCGAGCTGAGCGGCGACGCGGTCACCAGCGGCAGCAACGCGGTCACCGTCGCGAAAGTAAATGGTGTTTCGTACGGCGCGGCGCCCTCCCCCAATACTGTCCCGGTAGTCACGAGCTCAAATACCGTGACCTATGAGCCCGTGCCGAACGCGGCGCTTGCCAATTCGGCCGTGACGGTGAACGGTCAGGCGGCTGCGCTTGGCGCTTCCACGAACGTGAACAGCGGCGCGGCCGCGCATACCGTGGCGCTCAACCAGGGCGCGGGCAGCGCAATCACCGGCGCGGCCGCGGGGGCCGCGCATCAGGTTTTCTGTTCGAATGGAGCGTCATCCGACCCCGCGTTTTGCGATTCGCGCGACGTCAAGATCATTCCGTTCGCGGCGGCTCCGGCCGGGACGGCTGGCCCCGGGGTCAGCTACGCGTCCGGACAATGGGATGCCACAGGCCGCGCCGGAACGAACAATATTGGAGCCGCGCTGCAGGCGATTCCTTCCACCGGCGCCGCTCTTCAATGGCGGATGGAGCTGCCGCTCGATTGGGATCCGGCGGCGCAACCTTATATCCGGATCGAATACAGCTCCGGCTTGAACACCAGCGGAACCGTGATCTGGACTGTGTCGAGCGCATGTACGAAAGCGGACGGCAGCGTGTCCGACGATCCGGCTTTCAACGCCGAGAGCGCTTTCACTTCGCAGACGATGGCAGCGGCCAACCGGGCCTGGTCGCAAACCGGCCACTTCACGGCCGTCACGAGTGGAAATAATTGCGTGCCTGGCGGCGGCATCCTGATTCGCGCGGCGGTCAGCGGAACCGCCGCGGCGGCCATCAACGCCTGGCAGGCCATCGTTACCATCCCGACCCTTCCGGCGATTCAGGGAGAATAATATGACCTGGAAACTCTTCGCCGTTCTACTCTGCTGCCATGCGATGGCGTTTGGCTACTCCTGGCGGGGCCGGATTGATTTAGGTACCGCGACGGCGGGCACGCTGAACAATATAACGCTGGTGTCCGTAACAGTGTCCGACGCGCATCTGAAACTCGCGTCGGGCGGCGGCACTATTCAGGACGCCACCTGCTCACATGTACTCAGCAATCTGCCCTGCGATCTGATATTGACAGACGATGCAAATTGCGGGGCTGGAGCCACTGCCTACAAATGGGGCTATGAGACATACGACGGAATCGCTGGAACCGCGCGGCTCTTTGTTCTCGTGCCGGCGCTGACCGCGCCCGTCCATGCCACGCCCTGGGTTTGCACGGGAGATCCGGCGGTTCATAGTTATCAGGGGGGCTCGGTCGGATCTGAATTCAGTAATACGGTGGCGGATTTGCATCTCGCCAACGGGACCGCCCTCAGCCTGGCTGACTTCTCAGGGAATACCAACAACGGATCGAATCATGGGGCTCCCGCGGGCGCCGGTAAGATCGGCGGGGCGGCTGGCGGGTTCCTGACGAGCAGCGGTTACTTCAGCCTCCCCTCTTCAACAAGCCTGAATATCACTGGAAATATTACGCTTAGCGCGTGGGTGTTTCTGAATGCAACCACGGATGGGGTGATTCTCGGAAAAGGTTCGTGCGGGGTCGACAATCCGGCGTACGGCCTATCGATTGGAACCTCATACGGCAGTGTCGCGAACAGATGGGCATTTCAATTGTCGAATGCCGCATTCACCACAACAAAACTATCCGATACGGCAAGTGCTTCCACCGGCGTCTGGACTTACCTCGCCGGCGTTTGGGACGGAACCACGGCTCATATCTTTGTCAACGGCGTGGAGAAGAATACGGCCGCCTTCGCGGGACCGATATACACGAACACGCAACCGGTGTGGGTGGGGGCGGACGGCGGCTGCAGCGGACGATGGTTTGTTGACGGCCTGGTGGATGAACCATCCGTCGAAAACACAGCCCGATCGGCGGCCTGGATCGCTACAAAATACGCCAATCAGAATAATCCACCGTCCATCACCAATTGGGTATCTTTATCGGCTCCGGCGGCGGGCCTGCCGCCAGCCATCTATTAACAACACAGGAGAATCACAATGCCAAAAGACTTTAACGTGAAATTCGGAAACATCGCGGATGACATGGCGGCCGATATCGAGGCGCTCTGGAAATTCGACGCGCGCGAGACCCATACTCTCGCGGCCGCTGTTACTCCAACCGACGCAGCAATCACGCTCGGGCAGACATCCACCATCCAGACCGGCGATGCGATACTGATCGACGAAGAAGTGGTGTACGCGACCGGCGCGCCCGGTGGGGAGAGCCAATCCGTGGTCCCTGTTCAGCGCGCGAGCACGGCGGCCCACGCAAACGGCGGCATCGTCAGGGTGCTGAAGTACAGGACTCCTTTCGAGCCGCTCGGGCCTTTGGTCCAGAATTACATCCTGAGCCGGTTACCGGATATCAAGGATATCTCTGCCGTTCTGCACGTGGAGGTTTCCGGAGCCATCACTGAATCGGCAAGCTAAAGAGCCGGTCATGCTCGCCGCGGCCGGAACGTCCCGGCCGCGGCAACCGGAAAATTTCAAGGAAGACAAGAATGAAGCATTCCATCGATTGGTATTCGTTTTTCTATTGGGCAGTGGCCCACGTGCGGGCGGTAGCGGCGACCATTGGAATCACTGGCGTCGGAGTCGGTCTCGTGAAAGTGCTGCGCCATGCCCCGGCGCCGCGCCGCGGTTCACTCTGGGCGGGATGTCTGTTCGACACGTTCCAGGATCTGGCGAGTAACGACACCCGGATTGGCGAACGGCGCCCCGATGTGAATAATCCTGGTCCCGCGGAATCTCCAAAACGTTTATAGTAGTCGCAGGAGACTCTATGGAATCCGGTGGCCTGAAGCAGTTTCTGTTACGAGGAAACGTAGTGGATCTGGCGGTTGGCGTCGTGATCGGCGCCGCCTTCGGAGCTGTGGTAACGGAGTTTACGAAGGATCTTCTCACCCCTTTGATCGCCGCCATCGTCGGCAAGCCGGATTTTTCCAAGATTCATTTCGAGATAAACGGCAGTACCTTCCTGGTGGGGAATTTCGTGAACGCGGCGGTTTCCTTTCTCTTGATCGGAACCGCTGTTTACTACCTCGTCGTCGTGCCGGTCAACGCCCTGGTGGCGCGCGCCCGCAGGTCGGAGAAACCGGCCGACCCCACGACGAAAAAATGCCCGGAGTGCCTCAGCGAAATCCCGATCGCGGCGAAACGCTGCGCGCACTGCACTTCGCAGCTCGCCTGATCGATCTGCCCGCGCCGCGGCCGGAGGCTTCGTTCCACCGTATGCTAGGTTAGTGGTTTCCACGCCTGTGCATGACTTCCCAGCGGAATATCGCGCGTCTGATCGATCACACCATCCTCAAGCCGGAGGCCGTGCGCGGTGACGTCCGGAAGATCTGCGCGGAAGCCCTGCAATATGGGTTCGCGAGCGTCTGCGTGAATTCGTTCTGGACGCCGTTTGTGGCGTCCGAGCTGCGGGGTTCGGCGGTGCAGGTCTGTACCGTGGCGGGATTTCCTCTGGGCGCGGCAAGTACCGCGGCCAAGGTTGCCGAAACCCGCGCGGCCGTGGCGGATGGCGCGCGGGAAATCGATATGGTGATGAATGTGGGCGCGCTGCGCGGCGGAGAAATCGAAATTGTGGAAGCGGATATTCACGCCGTGGCCGGCGCGGCGCATGCCGGGGGCGCCATCCTGAAGGTCATCATCGAAACCTCGCTGCTGAATCACGGCGAGAAGATTCTGGCCTGCCGATCCGCGGCCGCCGCCGGCGCGGATTTCGTCAAAACGTCCACTGGCTTCAGCGGCTCCGGCGCAACAACGGACGACGTCGCGCTGATGCGGCGAACCGTCGGACCATCGATCGGAGTCAAGGCTTCCGGAGGGATTCGGACGCTCGCCGGTCTGCAGGCGATGGTCGCGGCCGGGGCCAACCGGATTGGCGCCAGCGCCAGCGTGCAAATTCTCCAATCGGCGGATGACGCCGGGATCGGCCACGGCGGGTACTGATATGCCCTCCTCGCGGGCCAAACCTGTCCAGTTTCGCGAACGAACGGACCTGCTCGATTTCCTGCTCGAAGTTTCCACCGCGATGGCGGAGACGCTCGATCTGGACGAGTTGCTGACCAGCGTCGCCGCCATCGTGCAGCGCGTCATCCCCTACGAGCTTTTCGCGATTCTGCTTTATAACGAAAAACGGCAGGACCTGCGCATCCGTCATGCGGTCGGCCATCGTCAGGACGTCATCCGCAATCTCGTCATCGCGCCCGGCGAAGGAATCGTGGGCACTGCTGCGCAAACCCGCGAGCCGATTCTTGTGCCCGACGTCCGCAACGATCCGCGTTATCTGCCGACTTCGGACGCCGTCCGCTGCGAGCTCAGCGTTCCGATGATCGCGCGGAAGCGGCTCATTGGCGTGATAGATGTGCAGTCCGCTCAACCGGGCGCGTATACGGATTACCATCGCTCGCTTCTGCGGCTGATTGGCGGCCGCGCGGCCGTGACCATTGAGAATGCGCTGCTCTATCGCCGCGCCGAGCGCCAGTACCGCACCATCCGGGCGCTTTCCCGCATCTCGCATGAATTCTCGTCGATTCTCGATCTCGACGAGTTGCTGGGCAAAATCGCCTCCAGCGTCCGGACCCTGATCGACTACAGCGCCTTCAGCATTCTGTTGGTCGATGCGTCGCGCACCGAACTGCGCCATCGCTTCAGCCTCCGCTATGACCAGCGCGTGAGCATCGAAAGCATCCCGATCGGGAAAGGGATCACCGGCGCCGCCGCGACTGGCCGCGAAATTGTGCGCGTGCACGATACCGCCGTCGATCCCCGGTACATTGCCACCGATTCCGGGATTCGCAGCGAACTCGCCGCGCCCCTCATGCTGAAGGATGTGGTGATCGGCGTCATGAACCTCGAAAGCGAGCGGGTCGGCTTCTTCACCGAAGATCATGCGCGCACCATGAGCCTGCTCGCGCCGTCGGTCGCCATCGCAATCGAAAACGCCAGGCTCTATGAGGAGATCGGCGAACGCGAACGGCTCATGCAGGAAGATCTGCGCGCCGCCTTCGATCTGCAGACCGTTCTCCTCCCACAGGAAGCGCCGGAAATCGCGGGCCTCGAAACCGCCATCGGGCTGCGGCCCGCGCGCGAAATTTCGGGCGACCTGTACGATTTCTTCGGTCATGGCGACGGCCAGATGCAGATTGCATTCGGCGATTCCAGCGGCAAAGGCGCCGCCGCCGCGCTATTCGGGGCCATGGTCAATGGACTCATGCGGACTCTCGCCCCGCGCCGCCGCAAGCCGGCTGAGCTGATGCGCGCCCTCAATGACACGCTGGTTCACCGCAAAGTGGAGGGCCGCTATCTCACGCTCATGATGCTGCTGTGGGATCCGGAATCGCGATCCTTTACGATGGCGAACGCGGGTGGCTCGCCGCCCGTGATCTGCCGCGACGGCGCCATCATCAACCTGCAGGTGGAAGGCGTGCCGCTCGGCCTGCTGCCGGACCGCGATTACGAAGAGACCGTTTTTCAGACGATGCCGGGCGATCTGGTGGTGCTGTTTTCAGACGGCGTTTCCGATCACCTCTCCGAAGCGGGCGAGGAGTATGGCGCCGCCCGCCTCGGCAAAATCCTGCAGCGCGATTGCGGCCTCGAACCGCGCGAGCTGATCCAGAATATCTTCGCGGATCTCGACGCCTTCAATCCGGTCCGATTCGACGACCAGACTCTGATCGTCATGCGCGTGAAATAAACAGGGAGACGAATGTTCCACTACAAGGAAGGAAAGCTGTATTGCGAGGAAGTTCCTCTCGAAGAAATCGCGCGCCGCGCGGGAACACCCTGCTACGTCTACTCGTCGCGCTCCATTCTTTCCGCCTGGCGCGCATATGACGTGGCCTTCGAAGACCTTCCGCACCTCGTCTGTTACGCGGTGAAGGCCAACTCTTCGCTGAGCGTGCTCGCGCTCCTCGCGCGCGCCGGGTCAGGTTTCGATATCGTCTCCGGCGGTGAATTGTTTCGCGTCCTGAAAGCCGGGGGCGATCCTTCACGCATTGTCTTTTCCGGGATGGGAAAAACGGCCGCCGAAATCGAGCAGGCGCTGCGCGCCGGTATCCGCAATTTCAACTGCGAATCGGAAGCCGAGCCGGAGCTGATCGATTCCATCGCCGCGAAGCTCGGCGTCCAGGCGCGCTTCTCGCTGCGCGTGAATCCCGACGTAAACCCGGAAACCCACCCGTATATCAGCACCGGCATGCGGGATCACAAATTCGGCATCGATATCGGAGCGGCGGCGGACGTCTATCGCCGCACACGCGGCCTGAAGCACGTCAGCGCATCGGGCGTCAGTTGCCATATCGGTTCGCAGATACTGGACTACTCTCCGATTC
>CAZWTH010000030.1:0-3688 GCA_964636715.1 uncultured Solibacteraceae bacterium
CGCGTTGCTCATTTCGGCAAGCCCGGCGCCTTTGCCGCCGAGAACATCTTTCATCTTTCCGTTACCGTCGGCGGAGCCGCCGCCGAAGGAATATACGTTCTTACTCATTTGTTCTCCTGAGAGGTAGTGACGATTTCTGAAAAATCCGCGATGGTGGAAAATTCGGTCAGCACGCTGTGGAGCAGCGCGAGCCGATTGTGGCGAACTTCGGGGTTGTCGACGTTCACCATGACTTTGTCAAAGAAAAGATCGACCGCGGGCCGCAGCGTGGCGATGCGTTCGAGTTTGGACTTGTAGTCCGCCGATTCACGAACTTTGGCCGAGATATCGACGAAGTTCGCGTGGAGTCCGGCTTCGGGGCCGGGTTCCAGAAGATTGGAGTTGGGTGACGCCTTCGTGGTCCATTCCGCCTGACGCAGAATATTGCTGACGCGTTTGAAGGCGGCGGCGAGCGGTTCGAAGTCCGCTGTGGGACGCACCTGCTGGAGCGCGGTGAGGCGCTCCTCGATGTCGATAAGATCGTCCGAACCGGCCGCGAGCACGGCGTTGATTTCGTCGTACTTGAAGCCGCGGATCTCGCGGAAGTAGTAGCGGACGCGATCGAAGAAGAACTCCTGGAGAGCGGCGTCGCTGCCCAGCAGATGGCGGATGGGGAGGCGCAGCTTCCCGTCCACGATGATCTTGACGATTCCCTGGGCAGCGCGGCGGAGGGCGAAGGGATCTTTCGAGCCTGAGGGAATGATGCCCACGCTGAAACAGCCGCGAAGCGAATCGAGTTTATCGGCGATCGCGACCAGTTGTCCCGCCTTTGTGCGCGGGATCGAGTCTTCCATGCTGACCGGCTTGTAATGGTCGTAGATCGCGGTGGCGACGTCGTCGGGTTCGCCCTGCGCGCGCGCATAGAGGCCGCCGATGACGCCCTGGAGTTCGGTGAACTCTTTAACCAGCTCAGTGGTGAGGTCGGTTTTGCAGAGCAGCGCGGCGCGTTCGGCGTGAGAGTCGCCGCCGAGTTCCTTCGCCAGCGCGACCACGCGTTCGGTCTTGGCGAGGTACGATCCGAGCTTCGCCTGGAACGTGACGTTCGCCAGATCCTGCACGCGTTCCGCGAGTTTCCGCTTCTGATCGGCGTTCCAGAAGAAACGCGCGTCGTTAAAGCGGGCGCGGACGACGTTCTCGTTCCCGTGCTGAATCAGGCCGTCGGGATCGCCATCGGTATTGGTGACGGCGACGAACTGCGGCGCGAGTTTACCGTTGGCAGCTTCCACCGAAAAGTTCTTCTGGTGGACCTTCATCACCGTGGTGAGGACTTCGCCGGGCAGATCGAGGAATGACGGATCGAAGTTACCGGTGATCGGGGTGGGCCATTCGGTCAGGTTGACGAGAACTTCCAGAAGATCGTCGTCGTGTTTGAACTTCGTCTTGTAGCCGGTGATGCGCTTGCGGCGCTCATCGGCGGAGAGAATGACGAAGTTCTCGCGCAGCTTGTCTTCGAAATTCTCGTACGTGACCGGAAACCGGAATTTGCCGAGCTTGCGGTGGCCACCCGATTCGTTGCCGGATTTCACGTCGGCGATTTCGAATGGGACCACTTTGTTATCGAGCAGCGCGACGACCCAGCGAATGGGACGGATGAAGCGCGCGCCGCCTTTGCCCGGCCAGAGCATCGTTTTCGGGAAAGGCGTTTTGAGAATCAGTTGCGGCAGAGCTTCAGCCAGGATGTCCGTAGTGGCGCGGCCAGCAATCTTGCGGACATAGCTGTATTTCTCAGCTTTGCCGTCCGAGAGGACTTCGAGTTGTTCCGGAGTCACACCCTGCTTCTTCGCAAAGCCCGCGACCGCGGGCGCGGGCGCGCTCTTCGCCGGTCCCCAGACGCGTTCTTCGGACTCCGGCTGGCGCGCGATCAGACCTTCGGCCCGCACGACGAGACGGCGGGGTGTGGCATCAGTCCGGATCGAACCGCCCTGACGAACGTCTTTGGTGAGATCGCCGATCGCGTTGCCCAGATATTCGAGCGCGCCGGCGAGCATCCAATCAGGAATTTCTTCGCAACCAATTTCAAGGAGGAGGTTCATGCCGTCACCGCCTGCTGATCCACCCATGCTTCAGCGAATCAGACCGCCAGATTACGCACACGGCCAATCACGCCCACGCGCTCCGTCACGCTGATGGCTCCGCGCGCATCGAGCGTATTAAATAAGTTGCTGCACTTGAGCACGTGGTCATAAGCCGCAAGGAGCGGGTAACGTTGTTTTTCCGCTGAGTCCGAATACGCATCGATCATGCGACGCGCTTCGCCTTCGTGAATCTCGAAGAGCTTCCACAGCGTGGGAACATGCGCTACCTCAAAGTTGTAGACCGAGTACTGCAATTCATCCTTATAGCGGACGTCGCTGTACTTCACGCCGGGCGTCCAGGTGATGTCGTAGACGCTGTCGACATCCTGAAGGAACGCGGTGATTCGTTCGAGCCCGTAGGTGATTTCCGCGGGGATCAGATCGAGATCGATACCGCCGCACTGCTGGAAATAGGTGAACTGCGTAATCTCCTGCCCATCGAGCATCACCTGCCAGCCCACGCCCCACGCGCCGAGCGTCGGCGATTCCCAGTTGTCTTCTTCGAGCTTCACGTCATGCTTGCGAAGGTCGATACCAATAGCTTCGAGCGAGCCCATGTACTGCTCGATCACGTCCGCCGGAGTGGGCTTCAGGATCACCTGAAGCTGCATGTGTTTGTAGAGGCGATTCGGATTGTCGCCGTAGCGGCCATCCGCTGGACGCCGGGAGGGCTGCACGTAAGCGGTGCGATACGGCTGGGGCCCGAGCACGCGCAGAAACGTTTCGGGACACATGGTGCCGGCGCCGACTTCGACGTCAAACGGCTCCTGAATAATGCAGCCGCGCTCGCCCCAGTATTCTTTCAACCGGAATATCATTTGCTGAAGCGTTAAGGCGTTCGGTGTGGGCATGATCGGGGGGCGGCGGGTCAGGCGGCGGCTTCCAGAACCGGGGCGGTGACAAGCCTGCGTTCAATGTGTGATTCGATTTGCTGGATCAGAAAACGGCGGAGGTCGGCGGCGGTGGATTGTGTCCACGAGCGCTCTTCCATCTGGGCGATGGGAGAACGGAAGATCTCGCGCGCGACGTCGCGGGATTCGTGCGACATTTCGTACGTGCTGGTCAGGCGCTGCGACTGGCGGCAGTCAGCGCAGTAGAGCCCCGGCGTGAAGCGGCTGAAGAAAGCGCGGAGCGGCTGTTCGGGATCGTCGAGCCAGGCGCCGCAGGAGACGCAGGCGTTCATGTCCGGCAGCAGACCGGCGAGTTTGACCACCCAGAGGCTGAAGTAGGTGACGCCGCGCCAGACGGCTCCGGGCGCGCCGGAGCGGATGTGATCGAGGACGGCGCTGAGGAGGCGGAAGTGCTTTTCGGAGGGCTCGTGCGCGGGAAGGATTTGTTCGGAGACTTCGGCGAGGAAATCGAGCGCGCAGGCGGCGGAGAAATCGCTCAGCACGGAAAATTGCGACTGGACGAGTTCGCAGGAATCGATATTCACCAGTTCGCGGTTCTCCCGCTGGTAGTAGGACATTCTGATCTGCGAAAGGCGCTCAAGGCCTGATCCAAACCCGCTTTTCGGCCGCCGCGCGCGTCTGGCGACCCCTCTTAACTTGCCGTAATCACGGGTGAAGAAGCTG
>CAZWTH010000031.1:0-5708 GCA_964636715.1 uncultured Solibacteraceae bacterium
GGTCTAAGTAGCACGTGAGTTGTCCGGCGCTCGATATGAGTGCGGGCTGGAAAGAGTAGAATAACCCCGATGTCATCGATTTCCAGGCGCGCGGCGCTCGTTGCGATTGTGCCGGTGGCGGCGATCCGGTCCGCGGCGCAGACAGCTAGCGAGCCTCGGTCACTAACTCCCGAGCAACGGAGAACCACCGAGATGCTGGTGGACAGGATCATACCGGCTGACGAGTTGGGGCCGGGCGCACTGGAATGCGGCGCGGCGAACTATATCGATGTCCAGATGGCGGGTTATCTTGCACCTCAGAAGGACGCCTGGGTGGCGGGATTGGCGGCGCTTGACGCCTACGCGATGCAAGCGCAGGGTTCGGCATTTGCGGATCTTCCGGCGGAGCAGCGGGACGCCGTGCTGCTGTCGCTGCCGCAAACTCTGCAGCCGTTTTTCAATCAGGCGCGAACTTACACGCTGCAGGGGACGTTCGGCGATCCGCATTATGGCGGCAACGTAAACGGAAAGGGATGGGACATCATCCGCTATCCCGGTCCACGGCCGGCGACCAGTGCGGACATGCAGCGTATGGACAAGCCGGCGGAACCCTATCGGCGGTCCGCTTGGGGCAACCAGTAACATGGCGACCAATCTCAAGCCGGTGGATGTCGCCGTTGTCGGTTTGGGCGCGGCGGGAGGCGTCGCGGTGCTGCCGTTGTGCCGCGCTGGGCTGAAGGTCGCGGGGATCGAAGCAGGCACATGGATGGATCCTCACAAGGACTTCAAGGCTGACGAGATTCATAACAACACGCGTGGGATGATCACGACAGGTGACAAAATCCGGCGCGAGGCTCCGACAATTCGCAATGGACCTACCGGACAGACGCGGCGCGGTGGTCCCAGCCCGATGATGAATGCGATCGGCGGGACGTCGATTCACTACCATGCGCAGAGTTGGCGTCTGAAGCCGTGGGACTTCAAGACAGTCAGCGAAACAATCAAGCGTTACGGCAAGAGCTACATTCCGCAAGGCTCGACGGTTGAGGATTGGCCGCTCAGCTACGACGATTTGGAGCCTTACTACGACACGGTGGAGCACGAGGTCGGCGTATCGGGGAAGGCAGGCAATATTCGAGGGAAGCTCGACACGGAAGGGAACATCTTCGAGGGGCCGCGGCGGCGCGAGTATCCGATGCCGCATCTTCGGAGTTGCGACTACCTCGAAATGATGAAAAAGGCGGCGCGGTCGCTAGGCTGGAATCCGTTTCATTCGCCGGCTGCGATTAATTCCGTGGCGTATCAAGGGCGCGGCGCGTGCGGGTATCACGGCTACTGTGATCGCGGCGGATGCCATTTGCAGGCAAAGAATTCGACCTGTTTCTCGACAATTCCGAAAGCACAGGCGACGAAGAATCTGACGATCTTCGATCGGGCGCAGGTGACCCGGATCGTGGCCGATGCGAATGGGCGGGTGACAGGCGTTCTGTATCTTCGGGACGGCACCGAATATTTCCAGCCCGCGAAGGCTGTGCTGGTGGGTTCCTACACATACGAAAACTCGAGGTTGCTGTTGCTATCCCAATCCAAGGCGTATCCGAAGGGACTGAGCAACAATCATGGGCAGGTGGGCAAGCACTACTTTGGGCATTGGGACGCGCAAGCGGGAGCAAGTGCGAGTGCCCTGTTTCCCGTGGACTTGAACATCTGGTACGGAGCGATTCTGTCGCAGGGCGTGGTGATCGACGAATGGGCCGATGACAGCTTTGATCATTCGGGGCTGGGATTCATCGGCGGGGCGAGCATCACGATCTACACGGAAAAACACCCGATCGCCGCGGCGGGTGGTACGACGTGGGGGCAGACGCAGCGGAACTGGGGCTCGGAATGGAAGAAGTGGATTCGTCAGAACGGTGGGCGCTCCGCGTCCGCGTATTTACAAACTAATTCGTTTCCCTATGAGACGACGTTTCTCGACCTTGATCCGGAGGCGAAGGATCCTTTGGGCGATCCGGTGATTCGGGTCACCACGATGACGAGAGAGAACGAGCGCAGAGCCGCCATGTATGCGCAAGACAAGGCGGAACAGTGGTTCAAGGCAGCGGGCGCGATTATGACCAGCAAGGGAAACCCCAACGGTCCGAACCTAAGCACACATACTTACGGCGGGACACGCATGGGCGACAATCCGGAGACCAGCGTGGTGAACAAGTGGGGATTCTCGCACGAGGCGCCGAATCTCGGGATGCTGGGAGGCTCCGTATTTGGAACTAGCGGCGCGCGTAATCCTACGCTGACCATCCAGGCTCTGGCCTGGCGAACGGCCGATCACCTGGTGAAGAACTGGAAATCGATCACTGCCTGACGGTTATCGTTGCGGCGTGTAATCGAGCCACACGTACTCAAGCGCCTGGGGCAGAGAATTGTTGATCACTTTCCTCTGCGTATGACCCGCACCCTTGGAATAGACGAACTGGTAGGCGTAGCCTTTATCGTGCAGAACCTTCGCGAGGCGGGAGTTGGCGATGACCCAATTGCGGCGGCCTTCGGCGGGTGTTTTGGACCCATTGTCGTTCTCAGAAACCTGGATCCAGAGTCGCAAGGGCTTCTTTTCGCTGGCCGGAAAGAAGTGCTCGACATATTCATACGCACCTAGCGGAGCTTCCGGACCATTGCGTAGGTTGACGAAAGTCCCGGAATAGGAAAGGACGCGGCGATAGAGGTCAGGTCGGAACCAAGCCATGGTCAGCGCGACTGCACCGCCGGAACTGCCGCCCAGCGTCATCCGCGCGTTGGGGTTCTTGGAGAGCTTCACGTTCGCTTCCTTCTCGGCGCGCGGCAAGACCTCGGCTTCGACGAATTCCACGTATTTGGAGGACACGGTGTCGTATTCCAGGCTTCTTTCAGCGCCGCCATTGTCGATCATCACGGCCGCCATCGCGGGCAAGCGCTGGTCATAAATCATGTTGTCGAGGATGGTCGGCAGGTTGTAGCGCATGCCATAGGCGTCGGCGGAAACGATCACCGGGACTTCGGTGCCGGCGACATACCCAGCGGGAACGTATACGCAGACGTGACGCTGAAAGGCGCCGTTCACACCTGGGTAGAACTTGCTTTCGGAGGAGTTCATGACGAACTCGATCACCTTGCCTTCGGGTACCCCGGCTCGCTTCGCGAGTTCGGGCGCGGTGGGATAGGCGGGGCCCTGGGAATAATCGCCATCGGCGAGGTTTTGTCCCCAAGTGGGAAGCTTCATCAGCTTGGCAATTTCCGCGGCCTCGGCGGCGGGTTGCTGCGGCGGAGCAGGACGGTTGGCCGGCGCACCGCCTTTCGCCTGATTCGTGTTTGCAGGCGCTGGGGCGGGTGGCGGTATGCAGGGAACGGAGGGGATCTGGGCAAATGCAGACGGAATAAGGATCACAGGTATGATCAAGAATTTCATTTGGTTTCAGGAGCCTCCAGCCTTCAAAAATTCTACAGCTATTTCAGTTCGCGAAGGGCGCAAGAGGAAGCGCCACGCTACGGCGCAGCTACCCGTAGCTATCGCAAGCCATACATATGAAGTCTGAGGAGGGTGAACGCGAAACATCTCGGCGGTGGGAGGGAAGAGCAGAATCACCATCAGGCTCAGTGCCGAGAGGGTCCAGATGACCCAGAACGTCAAGGTTCGTGGAATGCGCGCCACGACGAGTGTTGGCAGGGCGAGACGCTCCGCGAAAATGAGTACCTGGTAACCACTTAAGAGGACGATGAGGGCCAGAGCCCGGCTGGCTGGTTCGCCGAGAGATTGCAAGGCCCACATGTAGATGCCGAAACTCGCCAAGGCGAGTAGGCTGCCGGCGAGAGCTGAGCGGATGAGTGCGCTGCGCTCCAGCAACGGAGCATTCGGGTCTCTGGGAGGCCGGTTCATTATAGATGCAGCTACAGGCTCCGCCTGAAAAACAAAAGCCGATACTGGGTGAACAATCAGCTCCAGCCAGACAAGATGAATCGGTAGGAGGACGAGAGGCACTCCAAACAAGGGGCTCAAGATGGCGAGCGCCACGATCGGAACATGGAAGGCGATCAAGTAGAGGAATGCTCGCTGAATATTCTGGAGAATGTGACGGCCTTGGCGGACGGTCGCCACAATGGACGCGAAGTTGTCATCGAGTAACACCAGGTCCGCCGTCGCGCGTGCGACATCCGTGCCGCGCTTTCCCATGGCGATGCCGATGTCCGCCCGGCGTAATGCTGGCGCATCGTTCACGCCATCGCCCGTCATGGCGACGATCGAGCCCGATTTCTTGAGCGCGTCAACGATCATGAATTTCTGTTCCGGGCTGATGCGTGCGAAAACCGAGCTTCGGTTGATTCTGGCTATACGTTGCTGTTGATCCATTGCGGCCAACTCCGCGCCGGTAACGATGAACTCGTCCTCGTGTTGGATTCCAGCGGATTCGGCCACAGAGTGAGCGGTGAGCGCATGATCTCCGGTGATCATCTTGATTCGGATGCCGGCGCGTTGACACTCATCCACCGCGGCGGGGACTTCGGGGCGAAGCGGATCCTGAAAACCCAGCAGGCCATAGAACTCGAGATTGCTCTCGTCCTCCTCACGAGTGCCGCCAAGGCGATGCATTCGCTTGCCTGCGACGGCGAGCACGCGCAAGCCTTCTTTTGCCATGCCTTCGTTCGCCGCGAATGCCGCTTGTCTGACCTCGGGAGAGGGCGTGCAGTGCGAGAGCACTCCTTCGAGGGCGCCCTTGGCGGCGACGACAAACCTCTGGTTCGAATCGAGCGATCGCCACACGTGCGACATATGTTTTCCGACGGCATCGAAGTCGTAATCGCGGGCGAGCGACCACTTTGCAGTCAAATCCGAAGGGTGGAGGCCGTACTGCTCGCAACGAGTAAAGATCGCGCGCTCCATTGCGTCGGCAGGATGCTGCTCGCAAGCCATCATGGCAGAGCGCAGGAATTCGTCTTCCGTGAGGGTGGGGTGCACGATGGTGTGCTGTGTGAGCTGGAACTCGCCCCGCGTGAGAGTCCCGGTCTTGTCGGTGCAGATGACGGTTGTTGATCCGAGCGTCTCTACGCTGGCGAGTCTGCGAACCAGCATTCCTCGTTCGGCCAATCGCCACGCGCCAACGGACAAAAACAACGTGAGGACAATGGGGAACTCTTCCGGGATCGCGGCCATGGCGAAACTGACGGAGCTCAGCAGTGCTGTGACTGGGGATTGACCTCGGCTCAAACCCAACAGGAACACGCATCCGGCGATCAACAACGCGAAGCCGCCAAGGCGGCGGACTAATGCAGTTGCACGGCTCTGCAGGGGACTTTGAGATGCGGCTGTTTGCGCGACGAGTGCCGCGATTCCTCCGTATTGAGTCCTGGGGCCGGTATGGGTGACGCGTCCGAAGGCGTGACCTGATACCGCGACCGATCCTCCGAAAAATCGTGCTTCGTGCGGGGCGTCTTGCGACGCCGATTCGCACGCGCGCTTCACCAGGGGCTCGGATTCGCCGGTGAGAGACGATTCGTCCACACTCAGGTTCGCGGCCCATTGCACGATCCCGTCGGCTGCAATGACGTGGCCTTCGCGCAGAAACAGCAAGTCTCCTGGCGCGACGTCCTCTAATGGGATGGAAGCAAAGCGGTCGTCGCGAATCACTTCCGCTATGGGCGCGGCGGCACGGGCAAGTTTATCGAGGGCGGCGCGCGATCGAGCCTCCAACAACACGTCA
>CAZWTH010000032.1:0-7374 GCA_964636715.1 uncultured Solibacteraceae bacterium
CGTCACCAGATCCGCGTTCTCATTCCCGCTCACGTCAATCCAGCTTCGGTCCCAGAAATTGTTCCACCATTCGACATGGGCTTTGCGCGCCGCGGCAACGGGCGTCGCATCTACTTTCGCCGCCGTTTGTACTATCCGGGCCTGCCACTCGTCCGGCGAAGCTGTCTGCGCCGTCAGCGCATAGAGATCCAGCTCGAACTTCCGCAGTGGGCGCGCGCTCTTCAGCTCAAGATCGCGCGCACTGACGAAATTCGTCCCCTTCATGAGCACGCCGAACGCGCGATGCAGCAAAGGATCCGGATACTTCCCGAGCAAGGACCCGAGATGCTGATTTTCGAAAATCGAAGGATAGATACTGTGCGTATTGAAATGCAGCCATTCGATCCGGTTGTTCGCTGCGGGCAAAATCGTGTCCGGGTCAATCGTCACAGCCTTATCGGGATTACCACTCAGCTCCCGAATCCCACGCTGCACTTCATCATTACCCCGAACATCGTTGGTGCGCCGTGGCTCCAAACGCCAGAGCTCCGCGCTCGCTTCCACGTCAGATGGTTTCAGGCCGCTCGCCTCAACCCGGATCACCGGCGTATTCGCATCCACCCAAATCAGCGCACGGGCGGACGCCGCGCCACGAATCTCGATCACGCCATCCCGCGGCCGCAGAATCTGCCGAAACGCGGAGCCACCAATAAACGGGCTGTTGGCAACATGCACCCGCACACGGCCCAGCTTGACAAGCTGCCCGTTCTCCGTCCAGGCGTCCGTCTTCGCGATCAGGAAGACAATATCGCCCCCAGGCTCCGTCCAGACATTCAGCCCGATGTCGCCATTGCCGATCGGCATCGAGTCTTTGTAACTCTGCCCCGGCGAATTCCAGACAACGTCGTACTTACCGGCTTTCGGCCCAGCGAGGAGCGGAATCGACAGCGCTGCGGCGGCAACCGCCGCAAGCAGGCTCGAAGCGTGCTGCACGGCGCCTATTGTCGCAAATCGGCGTGGGCGCCGCTTGTTTACATTAACGGGACCGGCGCTTGTTATAGACCATGAGCATCCGCGAACACAGCAGCAGCAACCCGCCTCCGACGAACAGCCAGATCGTGGAAGGCTCCGGAGCCGCCATTGCCTGTGCCCCCGTGGTCGGCATAGGCGAATAAACCGCCCCGCCATCCACGATGGAGATCGGGAGTTGCCGTCCGCGCGTAAAATCGTTCGATCCCACCGGCGCGACCCACGAATAGTTCGTGCTCTGGCCATACTGGAAAAGCTCGAGGTTTCCATTCACCAGCGCGGAGCCGGCAATTCCGGTTACGCCCGTGCTGCCGAGATCGGTCGCAAGGCCCGTCCTCGGATCGATCCGGTAGAGCTCATCGGCGCGACCCGCCAATCCCGCCGTGTAGTAGAGATAATTCATGTCCGCCGCGAGGCTCGTATCGTACTGACCGTTATTGGCCGCGATTCCAAGAGAGCCGACCAGGGTGCCCTGACCCGTCAGTGGATTGACGGAAAAGAGATTCGAGGAATAATCGATTTCGAAAAGTCCCGCATTACTGCCGGCAAACCCGCCCGCAGTGGTCTGGAGGTTCGTGCTCCCCACCAGTGCCCAATCTCCAGTCACCGGATCGACGGTGAACAACTCCGTGCCCATGTCTTCCAGATACACCAGACCGTTCATCGAAGCAACGCCCGCCGAATGGGCGATTGGCAGAGTAGAGAGTTGCGTAAAGACGCCGGTTTGATCGTCGTAAGTACCGAACCGGCTGTCATAGAACACCACGTCAATCGTGGCGCCGAATGCCGATGCGGCATTAAGGGCAAGAACGGCCGCGAGCACCGCCGTTTTGAAGCTGAAGCGCACTGAACTTCCTCCGAGGCAGACATTGCTGCCATATGTGTGTATCGGCACAGACACGAGGACGTTCTAGTTAAAACTTTCGGCCAATAGTACGTGCGTACCTGGGGCTAATACTCGGGGCAAAATCGTTGTATAACGACTGGCAGTGCTATTTCGCCTGCAAGGCCGCTTTCGCGGCATGATAGCCGCACATTCCGTGAACACCTCCGCCAGGCGGCGTTGAAGCGGAGCACAGGAATAGCGCCGGCGCCGGAGTGCGGTACATGCTGCGCGCCGGGCGGAGAAATAGCTGCCGGAGTGTTGCGGCGCCGCCAGTAATGTCACCGCCGATCAGATTTGGATTGTGCGCCTGGAGCGCCGCCGGAGGCAACGTATGGCGGCCTGCGATCGTATCGCGGAAGCCCGGCGCGAAACGTTCCAGCTGCGCTTCGATCGTCTCCGTCATATCTTCCTTCGATCCGTTCGGCACGTGGCAATAAGCCCATGCCGTGTGAAAGCCTTCGGGCGCGCGCGAAGCATCGAACAAACTCGGCTGCGTGACCAGCACAAAGGGCTTACGGCAACTCTCGCCACGCCATGCCGCGCGCTCCGATCGGGCGATCTCTTCGAACGTCCCGCCCACGTGCACGGTTCCGGCGCGGCGGCATTGAGCGTTGCGCCACGGAATCGGCGCATTCAGCGCCCAGTCGACTTTGAATACGCCTGGGCCGTAGCGGTAGCGCTCCAGGCGGCGGCAGTAGGCATCCGGCAACCGCTGCCCGGCGATTCGTAGAAGCTGACGCGGCGTGATGTCACAGAGGATGAGGGAGCCGGAAGGGAATTCGCTCAGCGATTTCACTTCGTGATTCGTCTCGATAACGCCGCCGAGTGAGCCGAGGTACGACGCCAGCGCGCTTGTGATGCTCTGCGCGCCGCCACGCGGGAGCGGCCAGCCGGTTGCTAATGCGGCCAGCGCGAATATCCAGCCGAAAGCGCCGGAGGGCGCCCTTTCGAGCGGCAGAATGGAATGGGCGGCAAGTCCCGCGAAATACCCGCGGGCGGCGCTGCTGCTGAACAGCGCGAATGCTGTCTGCTTCGCGGGCCACATCGCCACAGATCCGAATTTCGCCAGCAACAGAGGATGCCGCGGCACGTGCGGCGGCGCCAGAATGTCTTCGAGCAGGGCGTCCCAATGTCCGCTCAGTGACCGCAGAATGGCGCGAAATGCGGCGGCCTTCTCTCCCAGGTGCGCGGGCGTTGCGGCGGAACCATCGTCAAAGGGATGCGCGACCGCGATGTCCGGATAGATCCACTCCAGACCATGCTCACGCAGCGGCATCGCGCGAAAAGCAGGAGACGCCACTGCAAGCGGATGCACCGCCGAGCAGACATCATGTACGAAACCGGGCAGCGTCAGTTCCGCCGATCGCGCGCCGCCTCCGATAGAAGATTGGGCTTCGAGAACCGTGACGGCGAGCCCCGCCTGCGCGAGCGTGATGGCGGTCGTCAGCCCATTCGGTCCGGACCCGACGACGAACGCTTCCCGCCGCCGCCCGGTCACAACCAACCCTGATCCAACAGAATCCGGCGGAAGCCGGGAGTTTGCAGCGAGACCGGCGGGAACCAGAGACCCTCATCCGTTCTTACCCACCACAAGCCGGTTTGCCGATGAGTTTCGGGCGATGCGAAATGATATTCCCATAGCTCCGCTCGCACGAACTTCGGCGGTGCGTCCGGAAACGGATTCGACTTCAGCAGACCCAGTACCGGCTTGTCATTCTGCAGCAACTTCGCCACAAAGTTGATAAACCACGGATGGTCGCGGTAACTCGACATCGCGGCGAACCACATCAGCCAGTCGAGCCGCAGATGATACGGCGCGATCTGGGGCGGCATGCGCGTGGGATCGTTCGGCTTGCCGCGAAATTCGTATTCCTTCCACTGCGTCGTCGGCGTAATGACGGAGTCGCTCGTACCCTCCACCACCACCTCAAAGCGCTGCCGCGTGATCCCGCCAAACGCGCCGTACGTGCCACCAATGTGATACGGGTTGTAGCTGGTATTCATGATCTGGCTCCGCGAGAGCATATTGCGGACAGGATCGATGCTGAGCCAGATCAGCAGCAGCGTGCAGGCCCCCACCGCCACTTTGAGCGGAAGCGATTGCGCGGCGAGAGTTCCTTCCGGGCGCAGAGGAAGAATCGCAGCCAGATAGCGGCCGTCGATCGCCGGAATCGCCAGAATCATCGTCAGGAAATTCAGCCAGGAAAGATTGCCGCTGAGAAAAATCCTCAGCTGAAAAATAATCGTGATCACGCCACCGATGGTCGCGAACGGCTGCGGCAGGAAATAAAAGAACGGTACGAGCAGTTCGGAGAAATGATTGAATGCGACGCCGGCGCGATGCGTCCATTCGGGCGCGATATGGAAATACCAGCTCAGCGGATTGGGCATCGGCTGCGTTTCGTAGTGATAGTTGAGGCAGGTGAGATCGCGCCAGCAGGGATCGCCGCGCATCTTGATCAGCCCCGCGCCGAACATCACGCGGAATTCGAGCCAGCGGAGCAGGTAGATCATGGCAAGAGGCGTCGTAACGTGACGCGATCCCAGAAAGATCGCGAAGAATCCGGCTTCGAGCAGAATCGCTTCCCATCCAAAGCCGTAAAACGTCTGGCCCACGTTGACGAACGAAATATACAGCAGCCACATCGCGGCCCAGATCACGGCGTTCAGCCAGGAAGAATAGCGGTCGGCAATGCCGGCGATGACCAGGCACGAAAGCGCCAGCCCGACCCAGGCCGCGGCGGAGAATGCCCAGTCCTTCGGCGCAAGGTAGAACAAGCTCGGGGATTCGCGGAAGGAAATCCGCGCCATGAACGCGGGCGCGGGAAGCAATCCGTGCTCGCCGAGCAGAGGACGGAACTGGTTCAGCGCGCACAGAAACGCGATGAAGTAGACGATTCCCAGCCCTCGCTGAAATACGAGGCGGGTGAGCCAGTAATCGCCGTTGAACCAGGTCAGCACAAGATCGTCAGGCAGGATCGCTGTCGCAGCAATTGCCGGCGGATTCATCGCCGCTCATGGAAAGCGCAGCGGCCATCAAAGCCATGTTTTTCAAAAAATGAATCATCTCATTTTTCTGCTGGCCCGGATCGGTTTGCTTCCAGAAATTGTGCATGGCGGGCGATACCGCGGCCAGAAATGCGGCGGCGCCGGTCGCCCCCATCCGAGGCTTGATGCCAAGCATCAGGCTCAGCCCGGAGGCGATCAGCACGGAACCAGTGGCTTTGACCGCCACTTCCGGATATGGAATCTCCTTCATCCCCGCGTAGGCCTTCATGCTCTCGATTTCGCGAAAATGGTTGATACCGCTGTAAAGAAAAAATCCGCCGAAGGCCGCGCGGCCCAGCGCTTTCGTGAACCCCATAACGCTTCTCCTGACCGATCGTTCAAAAACGCTGGTCGGGAAGCACGTTTGTAACCGTTGTTAATGCCCGTAACGAAGCAGGACCACGCTGGATTTACCATCGGGGAACAAAGTCACCACTTCCAGACGATCGTATTCCCCAACCTCGAGCGGCGTAACTTCCCGGCCGGTGAGCGCTTTCACGATCTTCGGCACTGACGCCCGATGCCCGACGACGAGCGTCGCTTCGCCATCCTTCAACGTGCTGCGAATCTGCCGGATCAGCTCATCCGGCTTTTCGCTGCTGACAATCACCGGAGCGATGCCGAATTCCTTCGCCGTCGGCGTCGCGGTCTGCTGTGTGCGAACCAGTTCAGTCGTGTAGATATGCGTGATCTTTGCGTCCGCCAGCAATTTTGCGAGCGATGCGGCCTCGCGCTGACCTTCGGGCGTGATATCGGGGTCGGGCTCTGTCCCGTAGCGGTCCGCATGGCGCACGAGGAACACTGTCGATTGCGCGAACACCAACCCGGCGGAAAGCAAAAATGCGGTGGGCCACTTCATCCGAAGCCAGTGTAGCGGCTGCAGGCGGCGAAATCCGCATTGTCATGGGGAATTCTCGCGAATGTAACGATCTTTTGATCGGCATGTCGCTTCCGGCTGTTACGATCGGCGGACAATGAACCGCCGCAACTTTCTCACTGCGGCCGCGCTGGCGCTCGGAACCCGCGTTCCCCACCTCCTCGCTCAGCCGACGCTCAAAGACAATCCGTTCACGCTCGGCGTTGCCTCCGGCGATCCCTGGCCTGACAGCGTCGTTCTCTGGACACGGTTGATGCAGGTCGAAATGCCGCACGCCGCAATCCCGGGTCCGCTGGCGCGTGGCGCATGACGAGAAAATGACCCGCATCGTTCGCGAAGGGACCGCTCTCGCCGAGCCGGAATGGGCGCACAGCGTCCATGCGGAAGTCCGGGGCCTCACACCCGATCGCTGGTATTGGTATCAGTTCGATGTGGGCGGTCCGCATGGCCGCGTATTGAGTCCCGTTGGCCGCACAAAGACCGCGCCCGCGCTTTCCAGTCACCCCAGGCGTTTCGCATTCGCCTTCGTTTCCTGCCAGAAATACGAGACCGGCTACTACACCGCGATCGATCATCTCTGCGAAGAAGACCTGTCGCTTGTGATCCACGTAGGCGATTACATCTACGAAAAAGGACCCGCCAAAGCGATTCGCGAAATGCCGCTGAAGACCGCGGAGACTCTCGAAGACTACCGCGCCCGTTACGCCTTCTATAAGGCCGATCCATCGCTTCAGGAAGCGCATCGGAGATTCCCGTTCATCGTGACGCCGGACGATCACGAAGTCGCCAACAACTACGCTGCTCTGATACCGGAGAAGGAGAAAGACATCCCCGGTTTCGAGAAGCGCCGCGCCGGAGCCTATCAGGCCTACTACGAGCACATGCCGCTGCGCGCCCCGGCGAGGCCACGCGGAGTTTACATGCAACTTTACCGCACATTGCCGATCGGACAACTGGCGGATTTCTATGTGCTCGACACGCGGCAGTACCGCGGCGATCAGCCCTGCGGCGATGGCGACAAGGCGCCCTGCGAAGCGCGTAACGGCCCTTCCACCATCATGGGTAAGGATCAGGAAGCATGGCTCTATCAGCAGTTCGCGAAGCGCAATCCGCGCTGGAGCGTCCTGGCCCAGCAGGTGATTCTTTCCCAGATCGATCTCGACCCTGGCCCTGGCGAGCTCTTCATGATGGACAAGTGGGATGGCTATGCCGCTGCTCGCAAACGTCTGACCGATCGGTTGCTCGAACAGAAAAAAGAGAACGCGATCGTTCTCAGCGGGGACAACCACAACAACTGGGCCATCGATGTAAAGGCGGATTTCGAAAACGAAAAGTCTCCAATCGTAGGGGCGGAGTTCGCGGGCACATCGTTGACCTCAGGCGGTGACGGCGCGGACATGGCCGCGGAGTATGCGAGGGCTTTGCCCGCCAATCCCCACATCCAGTTTCATAATTCACAGCGCGGATACGTACGCTGCCTCGTGAGTCCCGAACAATGGACGAGCGACTTTCGCATCGTGCCCTGGATCACTCGAAAAGGCGCGCCGGTGAGCAC
>CAZWTH010000033.1:0-7098 GCA_964636715.1 uncultured Solibacteraceae bacterium
GTGATTCCGACCCAACCGGTGTAGCCCCGCTCCGCGCGGCTCAGCCCCGTCGATCGTTCCACCAGCTCCGCGATACTGGCGCTCAGCGCATCCTGTTTTACAGGATCGAACCCATGCCCGGCGACGCCCGGCTGCACCATCGGCGAAGCCGCATCCATCTCTTTGAACAACGCCCCGATGGCCCGTTGCTGACCGGAGCGCAGATGGTCCGCGAAATAATGGCACGTCTTTGCGATTACTGTGATGACGTTCTTGATTTCTTTCTCGATGCGGTAGTGCGGCGCCGCTGGCAGTTCCAGCACGGAATCTTCGCAGAACGCCGAGACGTTCTCCATGACGATTGCCCGAACCAGCCAGCCCGCCATCGTCTCCGTGTCGCATCCCACCTGCACCCAGCCAGGATTTGGCGAGGGACTAACCGCAAGCTCCGTCACCATACGGATGCCGCGGCAGATCTCATCCACGACCTCTCTATAGCGCCCGGGCTCCCGCGCGATCTCGTCTTCCGAACCCGGCTCCAGAAGTTTGCCCTTGTGCGGCGGCCCGCCGGCCATCGCCAGATCGCAAAAGCTCCCCCAGATTTCGTCCCACGCAACTTTTCCGTCCGGGCCGAATTTCAGGCCCGCCGAACCCATCGAGACAGGCTGAACTTCGTCATAACGCTCCTGATACTCGAAGGGCAGCAGCGTTTTGACGCGCTCCTCAAGCATCCTTAGGCACCGGTCTCCGGGAGGTGCGACTGACATCTGATTTTGGGGGATGAAACTTCAATATACAATCTCCCGAAGAGCGCTGGGGCTCGCCAGATGCCAGATCCCGCGAAGGCAGCGGATCTCAATCCCCCATATCGACCTCTTCGGACAGCATCGCGGCGAAGCAGAGAGCTCGCAAGACCGGAACGGGTGTTGACTAAAGCACCGCCTCGCCTCTTTCGTCATTGCGAATTCGGATCGCCTCTCCGATATCGGAAACAAAAATTTTGCCGTCGCCAATATTGCCGCTGCGCGCTGCTGACGCCAGAATACGGATCGCTTCTTCGGCTCGCGAAGACGGAATCACGATTTCCAGTTTGATTTTTGGAAGAAAATCCACATTGTATTCCCGCCCGCGATAGACTTCCTTGTGGCCTTTCTGGCGCCCGTGGCCTCGCACGTCGAGGACTGTAACGCCGTCCACCCCAATGGATTTGAGGGCTTTCATGACTTCATCAAGCTTGTGTGGCTGAATGATCGCTTCAATTTTCTTCATCGGTTTCTCCATGATCAGGGCTTGCGCTCAATCGATTGCCCGGAATTCCACCCTGGCTCCGATATGGCCGGGCCTTTGAAGCCAGGGTAGATTGCGGGCTTCCGCGGTAAGACTCAACTGCTGTGCTGGGCGGCCACGGAGGATGATCCAGACGCTCCGGAAAGCACATATTCCGGATACGCGGAGATCCCATGCTGATCGATATCCAGACCGAGAAGTTCTCCCTCTCTGGACACTCGCAGGATGCCCATTGCCTTGAGCGCTCCGAACATAGCCATCGCGCTGGCGAAGGTAGCCACGCAGACGATCGCGCTGCCGACCAACTGCGCCTCCAGGACTTTCATGCCGCCGCCGTAGAACAGACCGGTCAGCGCGTCCGTGGAATTTGGCGCGATTGTAGGAACACCGAACGGACTGGACCCGCCCGCGGAGTACTGGCCGCAGGCAAAGAGCCCGAGAGACAGAGTGCCCCAGATACCGCACGCGCCGTGAACGGGCCAGGCTCCAACCGGATCGTCGATGCGGAAATGTTCCAGTAATTCCATGGCGCCAATAACGATGACGCCGGCGACCGCTCCGATGATGCAGGCGCCAACATCGCTGACCCAGTAGCACGGGCAGGTGATAGCCACAAGACCGGCGAGAAACCCGTTAATGATTGCGGTCGTGTCCCATTTTTTCGTTTGGTAGTACATGACGAAAATCGCCGCAATACCGCCGGTACACGCGGCGAGCGTCGTATTCATTGCCACGCGTCCCACGCCGGCGTTGTCCATGATGGAAAGCGTCGAGCACGGATTGAAGCCATACCAGCCGAACCATAGAATCAGCCCGCCGATCACCGCGATGGTCAGATCGTGAGGGACCATCGGGCCGCCGCCGTCTCTCTTAAACGTGCGGCCCAGCCTTGGCCCCAGCATGATGGCTCCGGCAATCGCGACCCATCCTCCGATCGAGTGCACCACTGTTGAACCGGCGAAATCATGGAAGTTCATTCCAAGACCGGAGAGGAACCCTCCGGCGGAGCCCATCGTGGCGAGAAAGCCGTCCGGACCCCAACACCAGTGGCCCAGGATGGGATAGATGAAGCCAGATACGCCGATCGAATACAGGACATCGCCGAGGAACAAAGTCCTGCCGACCATCGCGCCCGAGCAGATCGTCGACGCGCAATCCGCGAAAGCGAACTGGAACAGATAGTGCGCGAAGATCGGAACCCCTGTGGCGGCGTATGTCGAGAGCACGCCGACGTCTTTCATAAAGATCAGGCTCTTCGAGGGATCCCCCGGCATATACCAACCGATAAAGGGATTGCCTCCGCCGAACATGAAAGCGAATCCCCACCCCCAGTGAATCAGTCCGCATACGCATGTATCGAACATGCATTCCACCAGCACGTTGACCGTTTCCCGGTTGCGGCAGAACCCGGCTTCCAGCATCGTGAAGCCAGCCTGCATGCCGAACACGAGAAACGCGCCGAGCAGAACCCATGCGGTATTGAGCGGATTGATTACGTCGCCGCCTTTTATGGCTTTGTAGGGATCGGGAGGGATTGGCGCGGCGCCGCCGCGGGCGCCGAAGATGCGGGCTCCTGAGCGTGCGCAACCGCCGTTCCCCAATTCCACGCGTAACGGACCGCGGGCGTGCCGACCGTGATTAGTCCGAACAACAAAGCAACACCCAGCGTGTTACCCGCGAGTAACATCGCCCCGTAACGCCGCCAGTTCGGATCCCGCAGCCGGACGGACAGCCGCGAGAATTTTTCAGAATACGTCAACTTTTCCGCACTGCGCGAAGGAACCTGTGCGCCGGGCGCGGGTTTCATCAGTCTGAAAATCCCGATTGCTCCCGCAATTCCCACGATCCCCGCGAGGACCATGCCCATACCCCCCGCCACGAATCCGATCAGGACCATGGCGAGGCCCAACAAAAATATCGTCACTGCTATGCGCTGCCTGAAACTCGCTCCCATTGAAATGTCTCCCGTGGTTGTGATGCCGCAGCCCCGAAATGATCAGGTTCGGTGAAGCGGCTGACATGGACTGCTGAGTCCGGCACAGCGCGGTGCCGGAAAAGCCAGTCTATTGGACAATGCGAAGGAGGTCCAATTCATACTTCTGATCGGGACTAAGGTAAGGTTTGCTGACCAACGTTCGATAGTTAATTCAGTATCGAAAGATAGTCTGGATTTATCTTTCCCGAACTCTGTTTTTAAACTCGCGGCGCGCGCGGAGAAACAATCGTCAGCGGCGCAGCGCGTCCTTTCTTGAAAGCAGATCGTCCGCGAGTTTGAGTATGAGCCCTGAATAGTGGAGCACCCGGCGGCCGTATTCCGTGAGGGCTATCTTTCTCGAAAAGCGCTCCCGTTCAATGAGCGCCGCGCCTAAAGCCTTTTCGAGGGCCTTGATCTGATAAGTGACGCTCGATTGCTGATAGCCCAGCAGGGCCGCCGCGCGCGAGAAACTGCCGGTGATCGCAATCATCTGGAAAGTCTGTAGTTGCTGCAGATCCAGTGGAACCCCTCTTTTGAGATAAATGGCGAACTCCTTTCCGCGGAATGAACTCATGCCCCGGTATTTCAGGCATCACGCGAAGGTAGTTTAGACCGCCGGAACGGAAGATTGCCAATTCATTTATTGAATATGAAGCAAAGCAAGGGTCCCCGGCTGTTATTCGATAGTCTGCCTGAAGAGCCTGCGGAGCGCGGCGGCTGCGATTCGTTGCGGGTGCGGATGAAATCGATCTATCGTTAGATGGAGTGATACAGAGCCTCCTCAGAGCCGCCAAACCAACCATCCTGTTTTGGACCTTTGCGCTTGTTGCCGGCGCCACGACCGCCGATTGGGTAACCGGTCACAACATCTCGCTTGCCGCCGTTTACATTCTTCCGATGATGATGGGAGCTTTGGTCCTGAAGCCATGGGAAACGGCCCTTTTCGCGGTGCTCTGCTCGTATCTGCGCTCGTGGTTCGATGTTCCGGGTACGCCCGTCGATCTGGAATTACGCTTCGTCTTTGCCGCGCTGGCGTATCTGGCGTCCGGTCTTTTCATTACGGCCCTGGTACGCAATCACAAACAGACGGCCCGGCATCTCGCCGAGATGCGCGTCGAAAAATCGCGCCGGAGCGAGGCGGAAGAGTATCTCAGGGTTCTCGCTGAGAGTAGCCCGGCCGCTATTTTCACCGTTGATGGCGCCGGTGTTGTCCTGGGAGCCAACGCCGCGGCTAACCGTCTGTTTCTTCTGTCCGGAGACAAATCTCTTCAGGGGCAATCGATTGGCGCGCATCTTCCTTTCCTGCGAGACATTCTGCTGAAACACAATGAATCGGTTGGATTGTGTACCGCGACCCAGTGCCAGGTCCGCCGCGAAAATGGAGAGATTTTTCTCGCTCACATCTGGTTTTCCGCCTATTCAACTCTGGAAGGGAAGCGTCTGGCCGCGATTGTCGTCGATTCCTCCGATGAATTGCGAGACCGCGAAGAACGCGGGCTCGATCAATTCCTGACGGGCAACGGCCTGGTCGTCGCGGCGATGGCTCACGAAGTACGAAATACGTGCGAAGCAATGCGTATGCTCTGCCAGGATCTGGATGAGCGGCGCCACCTTGCGGACGACAGAGCGTTCCGAGGGCTGGATAGTCTCGTCACCGGCCTTGAGATCATTGCCTCCCATGAATTGAAACCCGAAACAGCCGATCTTCCGGGCGACGTGAGATTGCGCGAGGTGCTCGACAATTTACGTATTGTCGTGGAGCCGGCGTGGCGGGAAATCGACGGAACCATTCACTGGCAACTTCCCACTGAGCTGCCCGTTGTCATAGGCGAGGCGCACGGTCTCCTGCAGGCTTTTCTGAATCTCGCCCGAAACAGTCTGCGGGCCGTCCAGGACAGGACGGTGCGGGAATTGAATATCAGCGTCTCTTCCGAGGCGCGGAAAGTATTCGTCCGGTTTCATGACTCCGGCCCCGGAATCCTCAATCCGGATAGTCTCTTTCAGCCCTTCCATCGCTCCGCGGAAGGCAACGGTCTTGGGCTTTATGTTTCGCGTCTGATCGTCCGAAGTTATAATGGCGAGTTGGCTCTCCAGAGGCAGCCGCACGGGTCCTGTTTTGTAGTTGAACTCGAACAGTCTCGCTGACATGGAAACTCTGACCGCTAAAAAGCCTTTGCGCCTGGTTCTCGTCGACGATCACGAAATGGTCCGGGAAGGTTTGGCGCGAATGCTCGAAAAAGAGCCGGACCTCAAGGTGGTTGGCCAGTGCGCCTCCGTCGCTGAAGCGCTGGTTCTGATTCAGTTCCATGTCGATATGGTTTTACTGGACGTCGATCTGGGCGAAGAACGCGCTCTGGGATTTGTGGAGGCCGCGGTCAAGGCGAATTTTGAAGGCAAGATCCTCGTAGTTACGGCGGGAATCAGCGGTTCGGAGGCGGTGCGTCTTCTGCAGGCGGGCGTCGCGGGCATCGTTCACAAACGCCATTCCGGCAGGTCTCTTTGCGAAGTGATCCGAAAGGTCGCTTCGGGTCAGCCCTTCCTGGAGGAAAGATATCTTCCGGCTTTGATGCGGTCGGTGGACCGCTCAAAACCGCTCGTCCTGCCCAAACTGACGGAGCGCGACCGCGCCATCCTTCGACACGTTCTTGCGGGACTCACAAACCGTGAAATTGGCGCACGTCTGGAAATCTCTGAGGGAGCGGTCAAGGCGTCGCTTCGGCTTCTGTTCGATAAAGTCAGCGTAAAATCCAGAAGCCAGCTTGTGAAGGTCGCGCTCGAGCAGTATCAGGATCAGCTATAGGTCGGCCAGTCGTCTGCCAGCAGATGCCGCGGTCTAATACTGATGAAATGAAGTTGGTGCGGATGAGAGGACTTGAACCTCCACGTCCTTGCGAACACTAGAACCTGAATCTAGCGCGTCTGCCAATTCCGCCACATCCGCACGATGGGCTACAGCAAAAGCTAAAACTTATCTTCTCACAGCGCTTTCCGCCGCCATCCAAACCGCTACTTCTTCTGCAGCCGGTCCAGCGTCGCCGCGCTGTCCTCGATCTTTCCCTCGCGATACTGGACGCTCGCCAGCGCCTTGATCGCCTCTTCATTATTCGGCTCAGACTGGACGACCTGCTTATAAATATCCTCCGCCGTCTGATATTCCTTGCGATCCGCGTACTGCTTCGCCGCATCCATCTTCGTCTTCGTATCCGCGCCCGCGGACGGCGGCGCAACCTTCGCTGCCTTGGGCTTCGCCGCGGCGCCATCCGGAGCCGTAGCCACTACCGCACTGTCGTCGTCAGACGGTTTGAAGTGGACCTCGTAAACCACGCCCCCAATGATCGCCACGCCCATAACAGCCCAGAAAATCTTCGGCGCCAGATTCTTCACCGGACCCCGCGGCGCTTTTTTCTCTCGTTCCTTCTCCTTCTTCGTTTCCTTCGGAGCTGCTTCCTGCGCCGGCTCGGCAGCCGATTCCGCCTGCGCCGCCGCCAGCCGCTTCGGCAGTTCCGTCGCCAGCTTGTCCACGCCCGAAAGCAGACGGCCCAGATTGTCCTCCGTCCGCTGGTTGTATTCGCGGAGCTGCTGCATGGCCTCCGCCTGCTGGCTCATGTTCTGTTCGAGCACGGAAACGCGCTGCACGAGCTTCGTCTGAATATTCTTGACGAACGTCTCGAGCGTCCGCACATGCTGCTCTTCAATCTCTTCCTGCAGCTTGCCCGCCATCGACTGGAACCGCTTCGTGACCGCTTCCTCAATCATCTGCGGCAGCCGCGCTTCCACTTCGCGCGCGCTCATCCGGCTCCCGCCGCCGCGTCCGCCCCGCGAGTCCGAATTCCGCGAATCCCCCAGCGTGTCGGCCA
>CAZWTH010000034.1:0-31941 GCA_964636715.1 uncultured Solibacteraceae bacterium
CGCCGGCGACGCGGGACTGGGCGCCGGAGTTCCGGCCCGCGGCCCCACCGGAGGATGGATCGGCGCTCCGCGGCCCAGCATGGGCGGACGCAGCGGGATCGCTCGCGGCTTATCTTCAGCCGGGACTTCCGGCTTATTCTGTTCGGCCGGCGGAGCTCCCGGAGCAGCGGGCGCTGCGCTCTTTGCTTCTGGTTCAGCGGCAGGCGGACGCATGGGAGGCGCAATCGGCGCCCCACGCTTCGGTGGCTCCGCAGGCTTCGGCGCCTCGATGGGCTTCGCCTCGCCGGTGGTTCGCGTCTTTACCGGAGCGGGCGTTTCGGCCGGCGTGGACGTCTCCGAGGGCTTCGCGGCTTTCGCCCTTTCAAGCACGGATGTGTCGCCACCGAAATAGCGCCGTAATTTCTCGGCGTTGTCATCGTCGATCGAACTGGAATGGGTCAACGCCTCGGTAATGCCGAGTTCGTGAAGTTTATCGATGACCTCACGCGACTTCACTTCGAGCTGCCGCGCCAGCTCATTGATTCGGATCTTACTCATGTCTAAGGCGTTTCACTCTAACCAACACGCAGCGCAAAACCGCTCCCGCCGCACCAACAACCGCTGCTGCTCTCAACTTACGGGAAACCGCCGCGCTACGACTCTCTCTGTTCCGGCAAAGAGGCTTCCGGCGAAGGCGTTCCTTCTCCTTCGGTTTCAGCGCCTGCTTCGACCGATTCACTCATCGTAGCAGAACCCTCCAGCGCCGTATCGTCCGGCGCGGCAGGGGCTTGCGCTTCCGCCGGGGCTTCTTCCGCGTATTCCTGACCGTAGTATCTGTTAATCGCCTGCTGGATCAGGCTCACCGCGTTTTCATCGATGCCTTCCAGAGCTTCCAGTAACTCCGGTGTCATGCTGCCCAGCTTTTCAATGGTTCCAATACTGCCCTGAACCAGCGCGTCCACGATCGATTCGGCCAGGCCGTAATCGATCAGAGCCGAAACCGGCGCTCCCATCGACAGCAGATCAATCGCGCCCTGCACTTCCTGGCGCTTTTCTTCCTCGCTCTTGATGTCGATCTTCCAGCCGAGCAGTTTCGCGGCCAGTCGAACGTTCTGGCCTTTCTTGCCGATCGCCAGCGACAGTTGCGTATCGTCGACGATCACTTCCATGTGATGTTCTTCCGGATTCAGAATCGTGACGCGGGTGATTTTAGCCGGGCTCAGAGCATGCGTCGCAAACGTCACCGGCTCGTCGGAATATTCGATGATGTCGATCTTCTCGCCGCGCAACTCGCGAATAATCGACTGCACCCGCATCCCCTTCATGCCGACGCAGGCGCCCACGCTGTCCACGTCGCGGTCGCGGCTGGAGACCGCAATCTTGGTTCGCTCGCCCGCTTCGCGCGCGCAGCCCTTGATGACCACGGTGCCATCGTAAATTTCCGGTACTTCCTGCTCGAACAGGCGCTTCACCAGTTCGGCGTCGGCGCGGGAAACCACTACGCCGGGCCCTTTCGAGGATTTGTCCACCAGCTTGATGACGCAGCGGATGCGGTCGCCCACGCTGAAGCTTTCAAGGCGCGACTGCTCGCGTTTCGGCAGACGCGCTTCCGTCTTGCCGAGGTCGACCACCAGATCGAGCCCTTCAATCCGCTTGACGGCGGTGTTAATCAGTTCGCCCACACGGTCCGCGTACTCGCGGTAAATCGTCTCGCGCTCCGCCTCGCGGACCTTCTGAAAGATCACCTGTTTGGCGGTCTGGGCGGAAATACGGCCGAGCGCGTCGCCCGGCTTGGCAAATCGTACAGTCGAGCCGATTTCCGCATTCGGATCGGTCCGCTTCGCTTCGGAAAGGGTGATCTCGATCGCCGGGTCGGTGACGGCTTCCACCACGGTCTTTACCGCAAAGAGCTTCAGCGCGCCCGACCGGTCATCCACGTCGATCTCGTAATTCTCGTTTGTACGGAAATGCTTGCGCGCCGCGAGGAGCATGGCGTCCTTTACGGCGTCCAGAACGATTTGCGTATCGATGCCCTTTTCCTTGCTGAGCAGTTCGATTGATTGATAAATGCTGTCCACGATAATTCCCCGATCCTGATTGCTTTTCCGGCTCCAGCGGCTACCACTCGAACTTCAGATTGGCCCGGTCGACCTGGCCAACGGGAAAGCTGACCTCGGTCTCATCCGGCAGCCGGACGGTCACCGTCTGATCTGCCTCGTCAGCGCGCGCGATCACCCCTTCGAAATATTTCAGCGGCCCTTTTGCCGCTTCCACCGGCTCACGGAGGACGATTTTAGCCTTCTCCCCGACAAAACGAACCCAATCTTTCCAGCGCACCAGCTTGCGCTCCACTCCGGGAGAGCTGACTTCGAGCTGATAAGTGCCTGGAATAATGTTCTCGACGTCCAGAATCGTCCCCACCTGCTGCGATACAAACTCGCAGTCTCCATGGGTCACTCCGGACGGTTTATCGATGACGATCAGAAGTACCTGGTGACGGCCGCCGCCCTTGAGATCGACCTCAACTACTTCGATTCCCTCGGGTTGCGTGGCCCGTTCGGCGATTTCCCGGATCTTTGCCACCGCTTCCGCTCGATTCATGCTCGATTCCAATAAAAAAGTGGGCTTTCGCCCACTGTCTGAGTCCGTCCGCTGCAACTTCAGTATAGCAGAAAAGGAAACGCCGCCAGGAGTATTCCCCTCCGGGCGGCGTTTTCGAATCGAACCGTGAAGCTTAGGCTTTGCGGCGGCGGACAAACAGTCCGAGCGCGCCGAGGCTACCCAGCATCGTGAGGATCGTACCCGGTTCCGGGGTCGCGTTCACGCGAACCGAAAGAGTATCAGTTGGAGAATTCCCCCCGACGGCCGCCGCGGTCAGAGTGACCGTGTAGACATCGTTCGGATTCCAGCTCGCCGCATGGCCGTTGCCGAAGTACTGAGCCCAGCCGCCCCACTGCGCATTCTGGACACCGTAGAAATCGTCCTGGGCAGTAGCGGAGTTGTCGTTGTGGCTCCCGCCGTGAATACCGGAGCCGTCGTAATAGGCGTTGTCGTTGAGGCTCAGCGGATCGATCGTGCCCTGAACCGCCGGGGTACCGGTCGTTTCATCGACGATGGAAAGCGTATATGTGTAATCGCCGATTTTTCCACTCCCGCCACCGTTTCTCGTGTCGATCGAGAATTCGAATCCCCATTGACCGTGATCTGAGGTGGTATCCGTGCTCGTATAGGTGTTGTAGTCGTAATTATTGCCATCCGGCAGGATGACAGGGTCGCCGGTATAGCGATTCACGATTTTCAGCGCCAACTGCAGATTGCCGTCATCCAGGGTGGTGAAATGGTCGCCGGTGTTACCGCTGCCATTGTAAAAACCATTCGGACCGAGATTGGCGTCGTAATTGATGCTTGATGCACTGGCAAGGCCAGCAAACGCGATCAGACCGAGGCTACCCGTGATCGCGAAATTCTTCAAAATCTTCATTAATTCCTCCGGGTGCGAAACCCTACATTTGTTTAACTCACTTACCATAACAAGGACTCTTGCCACTCGTAAAGCTACAGGGACTATTCCACCGTACCGGTACTTCCTGAAAAACGTGTCTTAACGCACTTCAATTCCAGAAAAAAGCCGCCCGAGCTTTCGCCCGGGCGGCTGAATGAAATGGAAGCCTCCCTGTTTTATGCTTTCACGCGGCGGCGGCTCACGAATGTCACCGCAGCGAGACTGCCGAACATCAGGAGCCAGGTGGCCGGTTCGGGAGCAGCGGTGGAGAACTGGAACTCGGCGCTTCCCGTTGCGGCGCCCAGGCTGTAGGTACCTGTGAACGTCGTACCGGAGAGAGCCAGAAGCTCCGCATCGATCGCCGCTTGTTTCTCCGCGGGCGTGGTGCACGGGGTAGGATCGCCCGGAGCGCAGGGCCAAAGAGCATTGCCGCTGCCGCGGCCTATCAGACCGTCAACCAGTTGACTCGCCGCGCCGCTCGTAACGTAGGTATCGTCAGCGGTGAAAAGGACGCCGTCCGCCCCCTTCAGAACGCCCACATAGTCGGAACTGTACGTGTAGGAGCCCGCGCCGTATGTCCATCCGAGCGAGTTGTCGGGGTCAGAACCCGTCATTGTGAAACTCAGTTGGTCGATGCTGAACTGGCTTCCGTTGCCGTTGATCACGAGCGGAAACGCCGCCCGTTCGCCGAATTCACCGGCGAAATCGGGTCCGAACGCCGTGCCGGGGTCGGCCTGCCCCATCCAGGAGTTAAAGGAGGTTACCTCCGCGTACTGGTAGGGCGTGATTCCCTGGGCCTTCTGGTAATAGGAGGGCGTGCCCGGCGTCCCGTAGGAATCAAGACCATTCTTAAGGGCATAAATCGCATTGTCGCGCCAGGCGCTGTAGCTCGGGCTGCCGAGCGAATTCGGCGCCAGAGTCGTATAGACGTCGATCTCGATGCCGCTCGCGAACGCCGGTATTCCAACGGCCGCGCACAATCCGCAGATGATCGCTGCCTTCTTAAGTGTGGTGCTGATGAGTTTCAATCTGATTCCTCCAGAAATAATCGCTGTCTTGCATTTTAGGCTACAATCCGGGAATTTTGACGGAAAACCGTTGATTTGCCGGGTAATCAGTACTGGTACGGCCGCAGCGCCCGGCTAAGCCGGTAATGCGCCCGTACGGCCACAGCAGGTCCCACGAATCCGGCATCTTACCCGTGCCGCGCCACGGATTCAACCCAATGTCGAGCGAACATTTGCCAGCCGGTATCGAAGTAGAGCAGCGTCGCGGTGACGTCAACGGCAACAATGAGACACGCCCCCACCAGAAACTGCCGCATCACTCGGCCCGTGCGCCAATCCCAGAAAAACATCAACAGCATGATGAGCAGGTTGCCGCCAAAGAAAAACAGATACTGCCCAACCCCGGTGTTCTGCGCAGGCGCGAAGTGACTGATCAATCGGGAAAACCCCGGGTCCGTCATGGCCACGGTCGATAGAATCAACAAACGCCGATGGGCGGCCGGATTACCTCGCAAAAGGACGCCCCATGGCAACAGAACCACGAAACAAACGATGCTGCTGAAAGCGATGGAGAGAAACTCGGGTGGCGGAGCGCCGGGGGTGTGAAGATTGGTTGCCTGCCAGCTCAGCTGAGCCCAGGGGGCGAGTGTCGCCACCAGAACGGCGGCGCCGCTGGCGAACCAACCCAGCGTCCGGTGCAGTTTAACGTTGTTGAATTCCACCAGGAGGACCAGGCCGCTGACAAGCAGCAACCAGCACGTGGCGACTACTGCATGAACACGCACGATCGCCGGGACCGGCGGGGACTCGTGCAGGTAGTTGGTGAAATCCATGCCGAAGCCAAGCCCGGTAATGATCCAGAAGATTCCCAGCCAGACGGCCGATGCTTTGCGATCCTCGCGCGCGCGCCAGGTCGCCCGATCATGAACCTGCAAGTGAGCTCCTGATATAGAAGATATTTTTGGCGCCTGGCGCGCAGGTTCAGGAGCGAATGTCAGTATAGCCGGAATTTCAGGCCCGCAGGATTGGTCTCAGGCTCTGTGTCTCAGGCTCTGTGACGTAACCTCGCTATACTCAGATTTCCGTGTTCCTGAGCCTCGAAAAACAAATCCAGAATGCCTTTCACGAGGCACTTGCCGTCCGCTTTGGCGTCGAATCGGAGATTACGCTCGAACAGCCCCGCCAGGCATCTTTCGGCGAACTGGCTGTTCCGATTGCCTTTCAGCTGGCGAAGTCGCTGAAGCAGGCGCCGAAGAACATTGCCGCGCAGCTTGTGGAAGCGGTGGGCGAGATCCCAGGCGTCGCCTCCATGGAGGTCGCCGGTAACGGCTACATTAACCTGCGGCTCGACCGCGGTGCGCTCGCGTCCGGCCTTCTCAACGCCGGTGCGGCGGCCGCCGCGCGGGAAGAACGCGGCGGAAAAACCATCGTCGAGCACACCAATATCAACCCGAACAAAGCGGCGCATATCGGGCATCTGCGTAACTCGGTTCTGGGCGATACCTTTGTCCGGATGCTGCGGGTCTCCGGTCATCGCGTCGAGGTGCAGAACTATATCGACAACACCGGCGTCCAGGTGGCCGACGTTGTCGCCGGCTTTCATTTCCTCGAAAAAAAGACGCTCGCGGAAGTTGCCGAACTGATCGCCGCGCCGCGTTTCGATTACGTCTGCTGGGATCTCTACGCCCGCACTTCCCAGCACTATAAAGATCATCCGGAATCGCTGGCGTGGCGCGCCGAGGTCCTGCATGGCGTGGAAGCCGGCAAAGGCGAACTCTCGGAACTCGGGCATCTGGTCGCCGACGCGATCGTCAATCTGCACCTCGCGACGATGTTTCGGCTGAACATCGTCTACGACGTTCTGCCCCGCGAAAGCGAAATCCTCCATCTGAAGTTCTGGGCCTCGGCGTTCGAACTGCTGAAAGAGCGCAAGGCGATCTATTTCGAGGAAGAAGGCAAGAACAAAGGCTGCTGGGTGATGCCCTCCTCCGCTTTCCGCGGCGCGGACGACGCGAATGAAGACAGCAAGGTCATCGTTCGTTCAAACGGCACCGTCACGTATGTCGGAAAAGATATCGCCTATCAGCTCTGGAAATTCGGTTTGCTCGGCAAGGATTTTCATTACCGTGTTCTGACCGAATACGTGGACGGGAAAAAGGTCTGGGTTTCGACGGATGAGCCCACGGGGGGCGCCGCTCCGGATTTCGGTCACGCGCAAACGGTTTATAACGTCATCGATACCCGCCAGTCCTATCTGCAGGACGTTGTCGTCGCCGGGTTGCGCGCGCTCGGGTTTGAGCAGCAGGCTGAACGCTCCATTCACTTCTCCTACGAAATGGTGGCGCTTTCGCCGCGCTGCTGCGCGGATCTCGGCATCGAGCTTTCCGAAGAAGATGCGAAGCGGCCCTATGTAGAAGTTTCCGGCCGCAAGGGTCTCGGCGTGAAGGCCGATGACCTGATGGATAAGCTCGTCGAGACGGCCCTGAAGGAAGTGGCATCCCGGCATCCGGAAGATAACGAAGCGGCGCAACTCGCCATCGCAACCGAAATCGCCATGGGAGCGCTCCGTTACTTCCTGCTGAAGTTCACCCGCAACACGGTGATTGCGTTCGATTTCCAGGAAGCGCTCAGCTTCGAAGGCGAGACTGGTCCGTACGCGCAATACGCGGCCGTTCGATCGCGCAACATCTTCCGCAAGCTCGAAGAACGCGGCGAGAAGATCCCGAATTTCCGGGCCGTACTCACCGCGGAAGCGATGGCGAGGCAGCTTGCCACCGATGAACTCTGGCAGATTCTGGTCTCGGCCGCGAAGTCCGATACCGTAGTCGAACGGGCTGTAGCCGCGGGCGAACCCGCGCATGTCGCGAAATACGTCTTCCAGCTTGCCCAGACGTTCAACCTCTTCTACCACCAATACCCCGTGCTCGCCGAGCCCGATCCGGAACGCAAGGCGTTCCTGCTCTGGCTGAACGGCTACCTGGCGGATCAACTGGAACGCACGCTGGCGGTGCTCGGCATTGCGGTCCCCGCGTACATGTGATTTATGCTGCTCGCGCTGGACGCCGGAAACACCAACATCACGGTCGGGATTTTTGAAGACGGCGCGCTGCGCGATCATCGCCGGCTGCGCACGGTTCGCGAACAAACGTCGGACGAATGGGGCATTCTCCTGCTCAATCTGCTTCGCTATGCCGGGATTGACGCCGGCGCGATCGACGGCATCATCATCTCTTCCGTTGTGCCGCCGCTGAATTCCGCTCTGGCGGAAATGGCGAGCCGCTACTTTCGCACCGAGGCGATGTTCGTCACGGCTCAAACGGATACCGGCCTCACGATTCGCTACGAGAATCCCTCGGAAGTCGGCGCGGATCGCCTGGTCAACGGCGTCGCCGCCTTCCACAAGTACGGAGGCCCATGCGTCGTGATCGATATGGGTACCGCGATCACGTTCGATGCGATTTCCGCGAAAGCCGAATATCTGGGAGGGATCATCGCGGCGGGCGTCGGCATTTCGGCGGATGCCCTCTTCAGCCGCACCGCGCGGCTCCCGCTGGTCGATTTCCGGCGGCCCAAAAATCTGATCGGCGCGAACACCGTTGCCAGCATGCAGGCGGGCCTCTACTTCGGCGCGCTGGGCGCAATCGACGGGATCATCGAACGTCTGGTGACGGAGCTGGGAGAGGGCACGAAGACGGTCGCGACCGGCGGACAGGCGACCCTCATCGCCGGCGAATCGCGCTTCATTCGCCATGTGGATGAAAACCTGACGCTCGATGGGTTGCGTCTCATCTGGGAAAGAAATCATTGAGCGAGAGCGAGCCAACGCCGCAGGGTCCGCGGCCCTGGTCCAGCTACTTCAACTATTTCACTGAAATCGAAGAGCATTTCCAGAAGGCGCGCGGGACCAGCCTGTTTTTGCTTTCACCGCTCGATTGGGCGCTGATTGAATCCTGGAAGAATTCGGGCGTGCCGCTCGAAGCAGTACTGCGCGGCATTGACATCGCTTTTGAAAAATGGCGAGCGCGGCGCTCCCGCGTCCAGATGGTCAATTCACTCGCGTTTTGCTCGCAGGCCGTGATGGTGGAAGCGCAACGGATGGCGGATGCCGGGACCGGCGGACGTCAGGAAACCACCCGCGAGGAGGAACAGCCATTTGCCCCGGAAACGCTTCGATCCTTCATCGAAGGAAATGCGGCGGCGATTCGAGGCACAGGCATTGCCGAGTTCGAGCCCATCGCCTCTTCGCTCGATCAGATTCTGGACGAACTGGCGGAGTTGTCGAAGAATCCGGAAAAGCTGGAAGAGCGATTGACCGTGCTCGAGCAGAAACTGATTGCGCTCGCGCGAACCCGTCAGTCCGATGAGCAGGCGCTGGAACTGAGGGAGCGCCTGGCTACTCAGATCGGCCCCTACAGAAGTAAGATGACGGCTCCCCAGATTTCCATGCTGGAGGCGCAGTTCCTCGACCGCACGCTCCTGGAAGCCGCCGGTTTGCCGCGGCTTAGCCTTTTCTACATGGCCTAGGAACTGCCTGACCCCGTATCAAAGATAATCTGAGTGTGATTTATGACACAAATAGTGACCTGTCCGTGGCATTTATAGGCTAAAAGTGCTATGGTGTTTTCAGGCCGTTATGCTTCTGTAACGGCCGCGATTTTTTGCCTAAAGGTGTCGCGCACCTTCAAGGATGTAGCGACCCAGCCGGTAAGTGCACTCCTCCGAGCGCTTGCTGGCTTTTGGTGAGGCGGCAGGCGCACTCCTCCGAGCGCCTGCCGTTTTTTTTTGCTATTCGCCCAGTGGAGTGGGAAAAGCCGGGTTCGGAAACGCGTCTGGCTCCGAATCGGAACCTCGATGGAGACACTGGAAATCCTTCTCGATCAGAAGACGGATAGGGCCGTCCTGGCCTTCAATTCCCACTTCATCGCTCGCGGCCCAGGCTTTTATCCGAGCTTCGGGCAGACTCACGCGAATCGCATCGCCGGCATAGGCCGCCTGAGGGCTCGCAGCCGCGGCAGACCCGGTCACGATATATTGCAGAGCTCGCCCTCCAGGGAAGTGAACCGTTCGTTCAACCGCGAGACCTCGGCCGAGATCTTCCACTTCACCACGCGTCAGCCGCAGCCGGAGAGTATCATCCTGAATCCGAAGTTTCATGGTGAATCAGAACTTATAGACGATCATCAGGTGCGGATAGGTGTAAGGGTTCCCCGGCGTCACGGCCTTCAGAAACTCGCCCGGGAAGATATGCGCAATGCCGGCGCCCGCGGTGAATGCTTTCGCGAAAGTCCAGGTTCCCGTGAAATCGATTTCCTGGCCGACGTGCGTACCCGCCGAACCGTTAGCGGACCGGAATACCGCCGCTCCCGACGAGCTGTAGAGAGAATCGGTCGCGCTCGCCAGGTGCCAGTCGTTGTATTCGAAAATCGCGCTGATGTTCTTCTTCGGTTTCGTTTCGACTCCGGCGCGAACGTCCTTGATATTTCGCCAGCCCACCTGATCGGAAAATCCGAGTTTGTCGTGGCCGGAGGGGAAGAGCTGATCGAACGTGCCGCGCGTCCCATCGGCGGCATTGCGGTCGCCCGCGGCGAAATTGAATTCGGCAAAGAGACGCGGAGCGAGAGGCGCCCGGATGGCTTCGCCGCCGCCCCAGTGTCCGGCCCATGTCTCAATTCGATCTGACCCCAGGGATCCCCACTCGCGTACCATCTCGATCGAATAATCGAACCCGCCCGGCAGCTTCGTTCCCGCCACGCGAGCCCCGCCAATTTTCTCGTTCAGACTCGCGATCGCGCCAGCTTCATTGCGAACGCCATGCTGCAGCCGCCACATTCCGTAGGGCTCAATGACGAGACGCGGCCCGAACCGGTCGATCCCGCCGTAGATCCCGTGCAGGTTATTGCTCTGCTGGTGGTGGTCCCACGTGCCGGTCACTGGAATGACGATGGACCCCGAGAAGAGATCGGCGCGGAAGCCGTGATAATGCAGGCCTGCGCGTACTGCGTCCCAGTTGCGCTCGGTGTTCGACCAGGCCGAGATGCCGATCAGCCGTCCCTCGCCAAAAACCAACTCCTGCCTGCCCGCGCGAAGGCCGATGCCATGATCGAAATCGCCGAGATCGGCATAGGCCTGGCGAATGTCCCACGTGTTCTGGTACGTGGGAACGGCGGGATTTTTTTCGAGCGCGCGCGCATCCATGCCTTCGGCGAAAAACTTCAGCCATTTCGCGGGCTGAATCGCCATTTGCAGCTTGAGACGGCTCAGAAGGTAATCGTCTGTCGCGTTGTGTTTGAAACTCCCCCCGGAGTAGCCTTCAAACCGCGCGCGATATTCGCCGCCGAATTTCATCCAGGAGGGAAGCGCCTCGTTAATAGCCGATGCCGGATTTTCGAGAACCGAGGCGGCGCCGCTCGATACAGAAGGCTGCGCGTTTACAGGCATGGCCCCGGCGAAAAGCAACGCCGGGACCAGCAGAAAAATTTTCATGCGGAAAAGGTCTTTAAAATCGTATTTTAAATGGCCTGACCCGCCGCCTCACTCAACCTCTCAGAAGGACAAGCGCGCGCTCATCTGGAACTCGCGGCCCGGCGTCGCGGAGTCCGTGATGGTTCCAAACTGAGGCGTGTTCACGAAGCGATTCGGCGTACCGAGATTGGAGTGATTCAGGGCGTTGAATGCTTCCACGCGGATGTCGAACTTCAACTTCTCGGTAAACGTGAATTGCCGCGCCAGCGCCAGATCGACGGTCTGCATCCCGGGCCCGTAGACCGAGTTGCGGCCCGCGCTTCCGTAAGTGAACGCCGCTGGAGTGGAGAAGGCGGCCGGATTGAACCACTGGGCATCGGTTCGTGTGCCGTCGCCAAATACTGGCTGGCCCGTGTAGTTGGCGCGAATGGGATTCTCGCCCACCGCGGTTCCTGCATTTGCCGTATCGCCATAAACGGAGATGGTGAAGGGGAATCCGCTCTGCACCTGATAGAGCGTCGAGAGGCGCCAATCGCGGGTGAATAGACGGAGAGCGCGGTTACTATGGAGAGCCGGAATATCGTAGACGGCGCTGATGACAAACCGATTCCGGATGTCGCACGCCGGCCCCTTATCGGCGTCCAGATTGTTGGCGTTCTGGGCAAGCGCCGATTCGAACATAGGAGAACGAAAATCGGGAGCGGTACTCAGATTTTTAGACCACGTGTAGTTGGCGAGCAGATTCAGGCCATGCGCGTACCGGCGGCGGATATTGACGTAGCCTGCGTCGTACCAGCTTCGAGCGCGATTTTCCAGCATGTTCACGGTGCTCACCGGGAACGTCAGACTGGACACGGTGACGTTTGACGCGATGACCGTTCCCGCCTGGAACGTTGCGGTGGGAAAGGGGCGTCGCGGCTGAATTGCGCCGGGAGCGGCGGGCGCGTCGTTGATCAGGACTGCCTCCTGAAGGTGATATCCCCGTTCGCCGTGATAGCCGATTTCAAGCGTTGTATCGGGACCGAGGGTTTTCTCGATGGAAGTATTCCATTGCTGGACATATTGCGCGGGCGCATGAGGATCGAACGCCGTGAAACTGACGGTCGTTGTTCCGAGGACGGGTTGAGGAAAATTGAAGCCGTTGATGCCCGGCGTGAAATTGTCGCTCTGCTGCGTGATCGGGAAGACCAGCGGAACATTGTGCAATTGATTGCACCACGTGTTCATATCCACCGGCGTGTAAAAGATGCCATAGGCGCCGCGAAGCACCAGGCCCATCTGCTCGAAATGATGCGCGATACCGAAGCGCGGCGCGAAATTCAGCTTGTTGGGGTACATCAGGCCGCGAGGCATGCCATTCTGTCCGCCGACAAACGCAGTCAGTTTGTTTCCTTCATTGATCAGATTGCTCCAGCTGCGGCTCGTGTCGGCCAGCGGCGCCATGAATTCATAGCGCAACCCGATATCCACGGTGGTGTGCGCGCTGAGCCGCCACGTGTCCTGCACGAACGCATCGGCCGCCCACTGACGAAGATCCATGGTCGGAACACCGTTCTGCACCTGACGGCCCGCCGGAAGACCAAGTTCGAAACTGGCGAGGGCATCCCCTGTACCGTCGTTGGAGAGCGTGCGCGTCGTGAATCCGTTGGTGAAGGTGTAGTACCCGCGATTCTGCACGAGTGCCCACATGGGCCAGACATACCATCGATAGCTGCCGCCGAACTTGAGGCTGTGCCGTCCCTTCTGCCAGCTCAGCGTGTCGCGGCCTTCGAGAATGGTGTCCCACATGTGCATGGGCGTTGCCAGCCAGGCGTCGCCCAGCGGCGTATAGCCCTGAATGTTGAAGGATGGCGCTCCTCACGCGCCGGGGCCGCCGAAGCCGACGCCCGTAATGCCCAGATCGGAAACGACGTCATTCACTCCATTGTTTTCGGTGTAGTGGAACATCGCCAGCCGGGAAACCGCCACCGATGCCGTGTTCACCATGTTCGGTGACAAAACCCGCGTCCAGACGATCGCGCCGTTCTGGCCCAGGTTGTCGTGGTTGAATCCATAGCCCGGCAGATTCTGAGGAACGAAGCCGCTTTCATGGGTTGTCGTGTAGCGGACATTGAGGGAATCGCCGCGATCGAACAGGCGATCCACGCGGATGGTTCCCTGGTCCGTATTGACTCGCTGATTGCGCACGTCCATGAGGTTGTTGGAGTCCAGCCCGCTCTGGCCGAATACGGATGGCGTTCCCATCATCGCCATGCCCGCCATCATGCCGTTGTCCTGATTCTGGGCTGGGGTGTATTTCGTCAGCATCTTGTACGCCGCCGAATTGATTCGGCTCAGCGGAATCGCATTATTCGCGAATGGCATGCGGACAGAGCCGCCGGTTGGGGAAGCCGCCGTTGTATTCGGATCGTAAATCGTGACGCCGCTCTGGCTGAAATCGCCGGTGCGCTCAACATCGGTCGGCACCGTCCCGATGCTGGTCACGGCCTGCGTCTGCCGGTAGCCTTCGTAGTTGCTGAAGAAAAACGTCTTCTTTCCGTAAACCGGTCCGCCGAATGAGGCTCCGAAGTTGTTCTGTACCAGGAAAGTGGTTCCGGGCGTCTCGTTCCAGGTGCGCGCGTCGATATTGTCGTTGCGAAGGAACTCATAGGCTGTTCCGTGAAATACGCTCGTACCGGACCGCGTGATGACGTTGACCTGACCGCCGCCGGCGCCTCCCATTTCGGCGCGATAGCTGCCGGTCTGTACCTGAAATTCACGAACGGCATCCGGTGACGCGCTGATGTTCTGCGTGTTGAACGTGGGGTCCGTGTTGGTGACGCCATCGAGCAGGAAGTAATTCGCATTGGGACGGTTGCCGCCGATCGTGATGGAGGAAGCCTGTCCGGGACGCCAATAGAGAGGATTCATCGTGCCTGTCTGGGCGCCGTGACCCGCGTGAGCCCCAGGGACCGTCAGCGCAAGATCAAGCATTTTGCGGCCGTTCAGAGGGAGATCGCTGACGGAGCGCTGCTCCACGACTTCGCCCAGCGTCGCATCTTGTGTCTTCAGCGTTTCAGTGGCGGATGTTACCGACAACGCGTTGTGCTGTTCGCCCACCGTCAAAGTAAAATCCAGGCCCATGTGCTGGCCGACTTCGCTTGTGACGTCCCGTGTGGCTGCGGAAAAACCAGTCGCCTCCACCTGGACGGTGTACTCCCCGGGAGCTATGTTGACCGCTTCATAGAGGCCGTCGTCGTTTGCGGTTACGCTGCGAACTGCGCCCGTATCCTTTGAAGTGATGGATATGTGGGCCGAGTTTACGGGGGCGTGCGACGGATCTTCAATTTTTCCTGAGATCGTGCTGAAGTTTGCCTGCGCGAACACCGCAGGCGCGCTGAGCAGCAGGATTAAAGCGAGTTTTCCCATGTTGTCGATCAGTATGAAGACGTCCGGAGACCGGGATCAATAACAGAAATCCACTATCGGGATGACCGACCTGCTTGCCCGGCGGTTCAGCTTTCGTCAATCCCCTGCTGAGAACTTCGCAGGGAACCCTGCTTCCAGGCGCGCCGTTTCATCAATACAAAGAACACAGGCACAAGAATCAGAACATGTATGGTGGAGGTGATCATCCCTCCCACGATGGGCGCGGCTATCGGCTTCATGACATCCGAGCCGGCTCCGGTCTCATAAAGGATGGGGACCAGACTTGCGAGAACGGCGGTAACCGTCATGAGTTTGGGCCGCAACCGGTGAACGGCTCCCTCAATCGCGGCGTCCTGAATATCGGCCTCCGTCGAAATCGAACCCGCGAGTAGTCTTCGGTCCAGGGCTTCGTGAAGATAAACGACCATTACGACGCCCGTTTCTACGGCGATCCCGAACAGAGCGATGTATCCGACCCATACGGCAACGCTGAAGTTGTACCCCAGCCAATACTGAAGCAGCAGGCCACCTGACAGTGCGTAGACGGTTGGAAAAATCAGCACCAGCGCTTCCGCGGCCGAGTGGAACACCATGTAAAGCAGCAGGAAGATCACGAAGAAGACTACAGGCAGAATGATTTTCAGGCGATCCTTTGCCCGCTGCTCGAATTCATATTCGCCCGACCACTTATAGGTGTAGCCCGGCGGTAATTTCAGTGTGTTCCGCAGCAGCCGATCTGCTTTCGCGACGAATCCCCCGTAATCCTTCGTGTGGAGATCGATGTAGACATAGCCGGTGAGCGCGGCGTCCTCGTCGCGGATCATCGAAGGACCTTTGGAAAACGAGACCGTCGCAACATCGCCGAGCGGGATTTGTCCGTTCGATGGCGTGTTGATCAGAACCTGCCGAATTTTGTCCGGCGTATCGCGGAAATCAGCGGCATAGCGGACCGAGATCGGATATCTCTCGCGGCCTTCGATATTGTCTGCGATGTTCTCGCCGCCGATCGCCCCGGAGATCGCTCGCTGAACATCGCCGACAGTCAGTCCGTACCGCGCAGCCTCATCGCGCCGGGTCTCGATATTGATGTAGAAGCCTTCGGCGACTCGCTCGGAGAAGATCGACCGTGTTTCCGGAATCGCGCCGAGAGCCTGTTGGATCTGTATGCCCGCCTGTTCGATGCCTTCGAGCGCGGGTCCCTGAATCTTGATTCCGACAGGCGTCTTGATGCCCGTCAGTTCCATATCCAGGCGGTTTTCAATCGGCATTGTCCACGTGTTCGAGAGGCCGGGAAAGTGGAGTTTCTCATCCATCTCGCTGATCAGCTTCTCGTGGGTCATGCCGGCCCGCCACTGGTTCTTCGGTTTCAGCATGATGGTCGTGTCGTACATATCGAGCGGCGCATTATCGGTTGCGCTGTCGGAGCGGCCGATTGACCCGAACACGCTGGCGACTTCGGGGAAGGACCGAATGATTCGATCCTGCTCCAGCAGCAGTTTCGATGCCTGACTGATCGATACGCCGGGTAGCGCCGTGGGCATATACAAAGCCGAACCCTCAAATAGCGGCGGCATAAATTGACTGCCCATTTTGAGTGCGAGCGGCAGTGTCACCGCCAGAAAGACAAGATTCAGGAGCAGCGTGGTCTTCGGGAATCGCAGACATAGCCGCAGAATGGGCAAATAGATCGCCTGGGTAACGCGGGAGATCGGATTGCGCGATTCGGGGCGGAGTCTGCCTCGGATGAAGACAGGCATGAGCGCCGGTACCAGCGTGATCGCCAGCAGGGAAGAGAATCCGACCGCAAGAGTTTTCGTCCATGCGAGGGGACGGAACATTCGACCTTCCTGCGCTTCCAGCAGAAATACAGGCAGAAACGAGACCACAATGATGAGCAGCGAGAAAAATATCGCGGGCGCTACCTGCTTTGCCGCGCCGAGAAGAATGCGCGCGCGGCCCCGGCGTGTCTCCGCGGAGCCTTCCTGCTGCTCCTGCGCTGCCGCAAGATGGCGGTAGCCGTTTTCCACCATCACAATGGCCGCATCCACCAGAACGCCGATCGCCAGCGCCAGTCCGCCGAGCGACATGATGTTGGAACTGACGTTGAGGTAGTACATCGGGAGAAACACGGCGATGACGGCGACCGGCAGCGTCAGTATAGGGATGAACGCGGATCGGAAGTGGAAAAGAAAGACGATGATCACGACGCTGACGATAATCGCTTCTTCGATCAGATCCCGCTGCAGCGTTGAAATGGAGTCGCGGATCAGGCCGGATCGATCGTAGCCGCCCACAATCTCAACGCCGGCCGGCAGAGACCCTGAAATGTCCCGAAGCTTTTGCTTCACGCCTGTAATCACGTTCAGCGCGTTCATTCCGTATCGCATCACCACGATGCCGCCGGCCGTTTCCCCTTCGCCATTCCATTCCGCGACGCCTTCGCGGATGTCTGGTCCGAACGTCACATAGCCCAGATCTCGAACCATCACGGGCGTTCCGTTCTTCTCGGCGACTGGCGCGGTTTCAAGATCGCGTAGCGATTTCAGATAGCCAACGCCCCGAATCATGTATTCGGCCCCACCCATCTCGATGAGCCGCCCGCCGACTTCATTCGTGCTGTCGCGGACGCGATCAATCACCGTCGAAAGTGGAATGCCGAAAGCGCGCAGTTTCGCCGGATCGAGGCGCACCTGATACTGGCGTACAAAGCCGCCAATGCTCGCGACTTCCGCGACGCCCTGGACAGACTCCAGTTGGTAGCGAAGGAACCAATCCTGAATGCTTCGCAGATCCGCCAGGGAATGGCGGTGGTTGTGGTCGACAATCGCGTATTCGTATACCCAGCCCGCGCCTGTCGCGTCCGGCCCGATCGTGGGATGAACGCTGCCCGGCAGTCTGCCCTGGATCTGCTGCAGGTATTCCAGAACGCGCGATCGCGCCCAATAGAGATCCGTTCCATCCTCGAAGACGGCGAACACGTAGGAATCGCCGAACATGGTCTGAGCGCGGACGGCCTTGACCCGCGGCGCGGCCAGCAGTGAGGTGACGATTGGGTAGGTGACCTGATCTTCGATGATGTTCGGGGGCTGTCCGTTCCACGCGGTATGGACAATGACCTGAACGTCGGAAATGTCGGGCAGGGCATCCAACGGCATTTTGCGGAGAGCCCATATTCCCGCGAGCACCAGCAGCAGCGTTCCGGTGAACACCAGAAAGCGATTGCTCGCGCACCAGTCGATCCAGCGGCCGATCATTTGCTTCCTCCGGCATCCACATCGAGTTGCTTCTGCGCGAGAGTCTGACCGTTTTTGCTGGCGACGATCGTCACCTGCCACGATCCGCGCATTTGCACTTCGCCAGGACCTTCGTAAATCCCATTCCCCTTTTCGCCGAGAGTCGCAACGGTTCGCATTGCGGACATCCCCATTGCCGGCATCGCGGGCATAAAGAACGTAACGGTCACCTGGGCGCCGGTTACGGCTGCGCCACCAGTTCCCGTTAATTTCACGCGAAAAGTATTCGTCCCCACTTTGGGGGGCGACGGTGTTGAAGAGTAGTCAATCGTCACCTGGTCCGGCTGCGAATTCATGGCGGCTGCGGCGCCGGCGCCCGGCGGAGGCGGCGCAAATGCGCCCATCGCTGCCTGCAACTGACTTTCGGAGTCGATCAGGAAATTCGCGGAGGTGACGACGTGGTCTCCCGCCTTCAGGCCGCTGAGTACGGCTACGTCGTCTCCCGCCTGCGCGCCGGTTTCGATTTCGCGCGGTTCGAAATACCCGCTCCCGTGATCGATGAAAGCGATCTGGCGAGTGCCCGTCTGAAATACGCCCGATGACGGAATGGTCAGTTGCTGCCCGAGCGGCGCCGCGATGCTGAGGTTGACGAACATGCCGAGCGCCAGCTTCATTTCGGGATTGGCGATTCCGACGCGAACCTTCACTGTCCGGGTCGCCTCGTCCACCTGCGGATAGATGAAATCCACATGACCGGAAAATCGTCGGCCCGGAAAAGCATCTGTCGTGATCGCGACCGGATCGCCGGGCTTGATCCGTCCCACATCGCTCTGCAGAACCTGGCCTGCGACCCACACGTTCGAAAGATCCGCGATCGTATACAGGGTCACGCCGGGCTGCACGAGTACGCTGGGGAATGCATTTCGCTCCGTAATGAACCCGGTAGCGGGCGAGTCGATCTGCAACTCTCGTTGCACCGTACCGCTGCTCTCCAACTGAGCGATGACCGGATCCGGAATTTGCCACTGTCTGAGCCGCTCGGCTGCAGCTTTCAGCAGGAAATCGGAGCCCGCGGCAACACCGGGGACAGTGCTCCCGCCCAACAGATCCCGGTTATCCCGCGCGATCGCATATTCCTGCTCGGTGGCGGCGATCTCCGGGCTATAGACCGTAAACAGCGGATCGCCCTTCCGCACCATCTTGTATGTCGCATCCGCAAAGACTTTTTGTATCCAGCCGGAAAAACGCAATTGCACGTGGGAAAGCCGCGTTTCGTCGACTCCAACGCTGCCCGTTGTCCGAATCTCATCGTGAATCTGTTTGAGCGTGACTATCCCCGTGGTGATTCCGATGCTTTGGAGACGCTGCGGAGTGAGCTGAACCGGCAGGAGTTGCGGCTCACTCGATTGCGGCGTCGCCGCGGGAGCCTGCTGCGGGGTCGCGGGCGCCGATGTCACCCGGCCCGGCTCCGCTGCGCGCGGATGGAACCACAGGTAGACGGCCGCGGTGGCTGCGCCGGCGGCGATGACCGTGGCGATGAGGAATGCAAGTTGGTAGCGCCGCATATCAGTGAATCCTCACGCCGGTAAGCTGTTCAATCCGCGCCAGAGCGGTCTCCCGCTCGGTCAGGGTTTTCCAGTACTCCTGATCGAAGTTGAGGACATCCAGATACGCGGCCAGCAGCGACTCGAAATCCTGGCTGCCGGTTCGATAGGCTGCGAGCCCCGAGCGAAAGGTGGCGAGCGCCTGCGGGATCAGCCCCTCGCGGTAGAGCTTCAGCATCTGCGAAGCGGTTTCCGCCGATGCATATTGATCCTGCACATCGAAGAATGCCTGTTGCACCTGGCTTTCGTATTGACGGCGGGAGCGGTCCAGTTCATTCACTGCTTGCGTCAGTTCCGGATTGAGTTTGCGCTTCTGGAAAATGGGCAGTCGCGCGCTGGCGGAAAACGTGTAGTAATCCCGAAAGGGCTGGCCTGTATGCTGCCACATGTATTGAACAGTGAAATCGGGGTAGCGATCTTTGCGCGCAATCTCCACCTGCAGGCTTTGCCTTCTGGTCATTTCCTGGCCGGCCGCGACGTCCGGATTTTGCGTCCGCACTTTCGCGAGCAATTCATCGGAAGTGATGTTGAGCGGCGTCTCTGTCACATCGCCGGCATCGATATCGGCGCCATCCGGCCCGCGATTGAGCAGCTTCTTCAGCAGCGCTTCCTGCGACTCCATCAGGCCATGGTGATGAGCAATTTCGGTCAGGATTTTTGTCTGCTGCAGTTGCGCTTTCAGGACATCCTGCTGGCTGCCCTGTCCGAGCTGATAGCGAGCTTCCGCAATTCTGACGATCTGTTCGAGCAATGTCTGATTGCGCTGCAGTACGCCGGCGGTTTTCTGGATATAGGCGAGTTGGAAATACGCCGCGGCGATTTGCTCGAAGACCGATCGTTTCGTGGACTCGAATTTTTCTCTGCTGACAGCGGCGTCACGATCCGCCGCCTCGGCGCGAAGGCGAAGTTTGCCAGGCCAGGGCAGGTCCTGAGAAACGCCGAATCCCACAAAGGCAAAATCGCTGTTGCTGTAACCGGCAAACGGGCGCGGGCTTCCCACCGCAGCCTGCTGGAATGTGACCTGAGGGTCCGGCAGCGTTGAGACTTGCGTGGAGACTTGGGCCGATGCCTGCCACGCGTTCAGGGCTGCGGCGATGTCCGGATTCCGATGAGCGGCTTCATCCAGAAGTTCTGTCAATGACGCCGCGTATCCGTTGACAACAAATCCGATGCAAAGCAGAACGAAAAAGACGCGCGAGAGTCTCATTGCCGGCCTCCTTCCGCTCCAGGCTGCAGGTTCAGATCACGCGCATAGAGTTTGTCCCAAAGCCGGTCAAAGACGGTTCGCGGCATAGGCTGTTTGAGGTCGAACTCGACGATCTCGCGGTATGCGGTTACCCGGAACTGCCACGGGCCGGGATTCGCGATGGTTTGAATATCACTCCATCGCCAGCTTCGTCCATCGTGACCATCCTGCGCGACGTAATCGACGCCTTCCTCGCGAAATCGAAGGACGCCGTTACTTCCGCCAATCCGCTTCCGCCGATGGGCGGAAATTTCGGCGAATGCGGGCAATTTCGGAATCGGTTCGCCATTGACCACCGGCCTGGCGACGGCAGTTGCCAGACGTGCGGCGAGTTCAGGTGGGATTGCCTTGCTGACCGTGAATGAAAAGCTTTGCTCGCCCGGCTCGCGCCAATGCCGATTTTCATAATCCGTGATGTTCAGAGACCGGGATCCTTCGAGCGTGAAGGTTTTGATGTCGGCGAATGCCCATTGATGGGAAAGTTTTGGCGCGCGAAACTCAATACCTCGTTCATCGATAGTGAGAGTCCCGGCCAGAGCTCGCCTCAGGCTTCGATGCAATTGAGCGGGCGACTCAAATGGCCCGGTTTGTCCAAAACAAAAACTGGTGAACGCGACCCAGAGCGCAAACTGCGGCCGAAACAACGAAATCGCTGCGCGATGAACCATGACGGTTACCTGTAAACTCCTCGTTCTTTATCGATCGGGAAAACCAGCGGTCATGCGAACGCAGAAACGCGCGCGGCGTTTGACCGGTGGACAGAGGATGGACCCTGAGTCTGGAGAGTTTGCGGGCTAAACGAGCAGAGGAAGGTTTCGGTTCACGCCAGGCGGGGAACCAGGAGGCGCTGCGCCCTGCCAATGCATCGACAGGGACCGGAGAGTGACCTGAGGAACCGCGACGGGCGGAACGGCGATAATCGCGAAATCCAGGTTGGGAACAACGGGAATGTGCGAGGCCTTCGCTGCCGCGATTTGATCGGAGGGCAGCGCGCCTTTGCAGCACTCGTCCGCGTCACTCGTCGGCAGGCACTTGCCCTTCGCGCAGCAAGCCATTGCTTTGGGCGCTGAGATCGCCGCGAGGCAATCAAAAGGCCGGATCAGCAACAGAGCCATCACGAGCGCAATGGCGATGTGAATGCCTCGGCGCATCTGACTCAGCATAGCAAGGAAGAGCGATAGCGGGGCAATATAACGTTTGCCTACTATTGCCAGTATTGTGGCCAGGGACAAAAAAACCGCACAATAGGGCAGTTGTTCTCATACTTCGTCTGAATCGAAGGCGGCCCCGCTCGGTAAGAGGTGGGCCGCCTTTCAGTAGTAGTCTGAAAGTAGTGGACTTTCCTCCCGGCGACGGGCAATCCCCCAGCGAAATCCATTCTCCCGGCGCGCCTCCCGCGATGGACGCCGGCGCGGAACCGCGCGATCCCACCTCTTATGCTGTGCCGCCGCAGCCCGTGCCCCGGCTGGCCGGTGTTCTGGTATCTGCCTTCGCGGGACTGCAGGCCGGAATTGTGGGTGTCCTGTGGATGTTCCTTTGCTTCTTCGCGAGCGCGATTCTGACCGGCAGTGGCATCTGGTCCGTCCCGAATCTGTTCGCCACGCCATTTCACGGCGAATACGCGTATCAGAATGAATTCTTCCGGAGCACGTGGGCCGGGATCGCTCTGCTTGTCGTGATTTATGGAAGCCTTGGCGCTCTTTGGGGAATGCTCTGGCGAATGCGCCGGCCGCCGCTGTTCTCTTTCGCCGGCGCCATCATGGGCGTGGTGATTTATTACCTGTTCTGGGATTTCATCTGGCCGCACGCCAATCCGTTGATCGCGGATTATGCTCCCTTGCGCGAAATGCAGCTAGCCCACATTCTTTGGGGTCTGGCGCTGGCAAAATCGCCGGCATATGCGGCGCGGATCGCGTCGGCTCTCGCGCCTGTGGCGGCGCATCAGCCGCCGCCCGATTCGCGCGGCGCCAACACCGTTACCGGCGAAGTTATTCAGTAGCGGAGGAATCCTCAATCGCCCGCCGCATGGCCTTCGCGTACGCCTCGACTTCATCCAGCCGCTGACGGCAGGCCTCACAGATCAGAAGATGTTCTTCGAGGGTCGCCCGTTCCGGCTCATTCAGGCGGCCGAGCGCGTAGAGTTCGAGCCGCTCGTCTGTCTGGTGGGACGTTGCGGTCGGATGGGGAATCGACTGCGCTCCCTTCGGCGCATCCTCCCCGTTAGTGTCCGCCTCCCTGAACTTTCCCAGATTTTTTTCCTTTGGGCTCCGCCAGTCGCTGTCCCAACTTGCCGAATCGCGCCTTGGCCCGTGATTTCAGCAGCCGAAACTGATTGTAGCTAAGTTCCATTTCGGAACAGATCTGTTCCTGGGATTGTTCGAGGAGATAAAAGCGGCGGAGGATCTCGCGCTCGCGGATCGAGACGCCATTGAAAACGCGCCATGCGATCTCGGCGCGCTGGCGGGCGAGCAGTTCCTGCTCGGGGTTATTCTTCCAGTCGGAAACGTCAAACAACGCGTCTTCGAATTCCACTACGTTACGGCGGCGCATCACTGCATTTCCAATGTTGGCGGCGATGTGCCGGCGAACCACGGTCCGGATATATCCCATGAGGCGCGCCGGTTCGCGCAGTTCGCCCGAACGAATCGCTTCCGTCACGATGACGAAGCAATCGTGAACGCGATCGTCGATATCCTCCATGCCGAGCGAGCGCAGCAGCAGATAGCGGATGCCCCGGGTAAAAACGGAATAAAGCTCGGCCATGGCGGCGGGGTCGCCCGCCTGAATGCGGTCTACTGTGATTGTCCAATCGGGCAGGTCAAACAGAGCCGGCTGCTCCGCGAAACCCTCCCGGCCGTTCCGTTCTGGAATGACCATCAGGTTCGCCTCCGAGCGGCGGCGTTCCATGCCGTTGCGACTGATACGGCCGGGGTTCGATTGGAACCACCCGGCCCGAACGCGATCAGAGTCGTGCCAGTGATCGCGTTCACCGTCCAGGATCTTGACACCAGATAACTTCTGGTTACAACGGTGACAGTGCCTGAAGACAGGCAGACTACTACCGGAGTCTACCAGATGTACGGTTTATTCGCCTCCCGGTGAAGGACTACGGTACGAAAGGTCCAGGAGTGCCATGCGGAAGGTTCCCGGAATGCTGTATTCCGATCCGTTTAACTGTTTGAAAATACGCGGGTCCGTCGCCGATCCCCCTTGTTTTCAATCCCCGCCTTTCGCGGGGTAGTCATTTTGTGTTAAGGTTTCAAGTTCCACGCTGTTTCACAATGTCATCGGATACCGGTTCCAACGGAATGCTCGACCAGGCCTACCCATCCACGCTCGAAAGCGTGGATACCGTTGAGGCGGACGTCCTGAAGGCGGCCGTGGACGCGGGTTTCGGCGAGGATGAGCAGCACGGGATCGGGATGGCGGTTCGGGAATGCATGGTGAATGCTGTCGTGCATGGGAACCGCTACAACAAGAACAAACACGTCCACGTCAACGTGAGAAAATCGGCGAGCGACTTCGAAGTACGGATTCGGGATGAGGGCGAGGGGTTCGATCATAGCCAGGTGCCGGATCCGCTGGATGAAGCCAATGTTCTGCGGCATTCCGGGCGCGGGTTGTTTTTGATGGGCGCGTTTATGGACGAGGTGAAGGTGGAAAAGGCGTCACCCTGCGGGACCGAAGTGACGCTGAGCAAGAAACTGGCGTCGTAGGCGGCGCGGCGGCGGGCGCCCGGCGCTTCCGAGGGGATTTTGACCGTCCTGTGCGGTCGGCAAATTGAGTGAGGAGAGAAAGCAGTGAGCGCAAAACTGAATACCCGCGAGGTGGGTGACGTAACGGTAGTCGATGTTTCCGGCCGGATTACACTCGGCGAAGGGTCGAGCGCGATGCGCGATACCCTGCGCGAACTGGTGTCCGCCGGCAAGAAGAAAATCCTGCTGAACCTGAGCGAAGTCACGTATATTGACAGCTCGGGCATCGGCGAACTGGTTTCGGGGTTCACAACCGTGGCAAACGCCGGCGGCACCCTGAAACTGCAGGGCCTGACCAAGCGCGTCAAGGATCTGCTGCAGATCACCAAGCTCTACACCGTGTTCGACGTGCACGAAGACGAAGCTCACGCCGTTCGCAGCTTCGCATAGAGTCAGTCCATCCTTTTGAATGCACGCCGGGTTCGCCTATGCGGACCCGGCATTTTGCGTTTGTTTCTGTTCCGATTCCGTAATTCCGGCTTGCAGGGGGCAAGGTGAGAGACTGGATTTGTGGGCGTCGACAAACTCCTCGGGGGCATCTCCCGATTCCAGAAAGACGTTTATCCGAAGCATCAGGCGTTGTTTGAAAAGCTGGCGTACAGCCAGCGGCCGGATGCTCTGTTTATCACCTGTGCGGACTCCCGTATCGATCCCTGTCTGCTGACGCAGACGAAACCCGGCGAGCTGTTCATCTGCCGGGTGATCGGGAACGTGGTGCCGCCGTATCCGGATGCGATTGGCGGCGTGTCCGCGACGATCGAATATGCTGTCGGCGTACTCGAAGTGCCGTCGGTCATTGTTTGCGGCCATACGGACTGCGGCGTCATGCGCGGCGCGCTGAATCCGGATGCGCTCGCGGAACGGCCGAATGTGGTGAACTGGCTGCGTTACGTGGATGCGCCCCGCCGTGATCCCTCGCCGACTCAGGAATTCCTGCTGGAATTGTCGGAGCACAATGTGGTGGCGCAGTTAAAGAATCTGAAATCGCATCCGGCAGTCGCGGAGCGCTTGAAGGATGGCGATCTGGCGCTGCAGGGCTGGGTGTATCACATCGGGCCGGGTGTGGTGACGGTTTACGACGAAGAGATGAAGCGCTTTGTCGAACCTGTGGCTGCCTGATAGTATGAGCGGCCATGAGCCGATTCTCAGAAATCCCGCAACCCGATGGTTCGCTTGAAGTACGACTGGGGAATTCCGCACTTACCTGTCTCGTCTGCCGGAATATGCGCTTTCGAGAGCGGACGTCTCTGCTGAACAGCCGGGCAGGAGAGTTGTTCAATGTTGCATGGGCAGACAAACGCGCCACCAATTACATCTGCACCAACTGCGGGTACGTGTTCTGGTTCGCCGAATAGAGCGCTGGCCAACAGAAATCGGGGTAATATAAGGCTATGGCGGTCGTTCACATCTCGGAGGCGGAAGCAGCGCGGGATTTCGCCGGCGTGCTTGCTCGCGTCCGCGACGGCGCGGAGGTGGTGATCGAGAGTAACGATCGCCCCGTGGCGGTGATCAAGTCGCCGGAATTGCCGCGGCGGACGATTTCTGAATCCCTTGCGTTGCATGACGCTTATGTCAAGGAGTTAGGCTATGTCCCTGTGACGGACGCAGATTTCGCCGCGGACATTGAGGAGATTGTTCGAAATCGCAAGCCAGCCGACCGATCGGCGTGGGATTGATTGGTTGGGACTGATCCTCGACACCAGCTTTATTATTGAAAAAGAGCGGGCCGGTGAGTCTGCGGCGGACGTCCTGTGCCGCGTAAGAGCGGCTCGCGGCGATGCGGAGGTCGGTATCTCTACCGTCAGTGCTGTTGAACTCACGCATGGAATGTTTCGGGCCAGGCACGAAAGTCATCGTGAGCGTCGGCGCGCGTTTGCGGCCGGAGTCTTCAGGGTATTTAGTATTTATCCGCTGACGCTGGAGATTGCTCAACTCGCAGGCCGAATTGAAGGAGAGCAGGCGGCGACAGGCAACGTGATCGCGTTCGAAGATCTCATCATCGGCGCGACTGCACTCCATCTCGGTTTCGAGGTCGCGACGCTCAACCGACGACACTTTGAGCGCATCCCCGATCTCAGGATCGCCGATCTCTAAGTTACCCCCCGCCGACGAACATCACAATTTCAATTTCCGCGCCGTTCTCCACGGCCGTGGAGCCCCAGAAATCCCGCTTCACAATCTCCCGATTCAGCTCAATCGCCACGCGTTCGGGCGCGAGATCGAGCGCCTGTACTAAGTCATACAGCGTGGCGCCGTCAGGGAAGGAACGGGGTTCGCCGTTGAGGCGGATGTTCATGTCGCTCGCCATCTTTTCGTCAGAGGGACCTGTGCTCTATTATAGTTCCTTAGGGAAAAACTGCCTCCGTTTCCAGGGCCGCTTTCCGGAACCATAAATGCCAACTTCCTTGCCAGAACAATGGCTGCCCGTGCTGATGCAGGCCGTGCTCGCCCTGGTGATTGCCTGCGCGCTGGTCGGCCTCTCATTTCTGATTGGCCGCAAGGTCAAAAATCGCGTCAAGGACATGCCCTACGAATGCGGCATCGCTCCCACGGGCGACGCGCGCGAACGGTTCAGCGTGAAGTTCTACCTGGTGGCGATGCTGTTCATCCTTTTCGATATCGAGGCGATCTTCCTCTATCCCTGGGCTGTCGTGTACAAACAGCTCAAAATGTTCGCATTCATCGAAATGCTGACGTTCGTCATTCTGATCATGGCCGGCTTCTTTTTCGTCTGGAAGAAGGGCGTGCTCGACTGGGCGCACGCCGACCGCGATGCGCTTCCGCCCAATCTGGCGCGTAACCGCGGGGAAGGACGCTAACGCCTCGTAACAAAACGATGCTTCCCGATTCCCTACGCGAGAACCCTACAGCAGCCGCTCTGGCCGATCTGGCGGCCGACGGCAATTTAGAATTCGGCGAACTCACCATTGAGGTCGAGCCGCAAAACATCCTCGCAACGCTGGATCGCGTTCGGAATACGCTGGGGTTCAACCGGCTCAGTACGATCACCGGCGTTGATCTCTATCCCGCCGAGCCGCGCTTCGCGGTGATTTATCACGTGCAGTCCATTGCGACCCGCGAACGGCTTCGCATCAAGACCCGCGTTTCGGGCGAGAATCCCGAAGTCGAATCGGCCTGTTCCGTTTATCCGGCCGCGAACTGGTACGAACGCGAGACTTTTGACTTTTTCGGGATCCGCTTCCTGAATCATCCCGATCTGAAGCGCATCATGCTGCCGGACGATTTCGAAGGCAATCCGCTCCGCAAAGACTTCCCGGTTACCGGGTTGAGGTATTAAAACATGGCGATCGAAACCGGTCCAACCCGCGTGCTCGACGTCGAGCTGGACTACGAAAAACACATCAACGACCCGAAAGCCCATCGCACGATGGTGCTCAACATGGGTCCGCAGCATCCGTCCACCCACGGCGTGCTGCGTCTGCTGCTGGAACTGGACGGCGAAACCATTCTCAAGGCCGCTCCGGATATCGGTTATCTCCACACCGGCATCGAAAAGGAATTCGAGGCGAAGACCTATCAGCAGGGCGTGACCCTGACGGACCGCATCGATTACCTGGCGCCGCTTTCGAACAACCTGGTGTACTGCCTGGCGGCTGAGAAACTGCTGGGTCTCGAAATTCCGCCACTCGCGCAGTGGACGCGCGTGATGCTGGCCGAGCTTACGCGGCTCAACAGCCATCTAGTGTGGCTGGGAACGCACGCGATCGACATCGGCGCGATGACGGTCTTCCTGTACTGTTTCCGCGAGCGCGAAGACATTCTGCGCATCTTCGAGATGTTCTCGGGACAGCGCATGATGACCAGCTATTTCCGCATCGGCGGCCTCGCGCTGCCGCATCCGCGCGGCTGGCAGAAGCGCGTGAAGGATTTCGTCGATATCTTCCCTTCGCGCGTGGACGAGTACGAGGAACTGCTCACGGGCAATGCGATCTGGACCGGCCGCACGAAAGGCGTTGGCCACATTTCGCTCGATGACATGATCGATCTCGGCGTGACCGGCCCCATGCTGCGCGCCGCCGGTCTGCCGCTCGATATCCGCAAGGACGCGCCCTACTCGAGCTACGAAAAATTCGATTTCAAGGTCCCGACGAGCACGGGTAACGACGTGTTCTCGCGCTATCAGGTGCGGCTTGCCGAAATGCGCGAATCGGCGAAGATTATCCGCCAGGCTCTGGAAGGTATGCCGAGCGGTTCGCATCAGGCGGACGCGCCGGGCATCGTGCTGCCGGAGCGCGAAAAGATGAAGACCCAGATGGAGTCTCTCATCTATCACTTCAAGATTGTGACCGAAGGCTTCCGCGTGCCGGCCGGCGAGGTTTATCAGGCGATCGAATCGCCGCGCGGCGAAGTCGGCTGTTATATGGTGAGCGACGGTACCCAGAAGCCTTACCGCGTGCACTGGCGCGGACCGAGTTTCGGCAATCTGCAGTCGATTCCGCGGCTGATTGAAGGAACGCTGATCGCGGACGTCATCGCGGCGCTCGGCAGTATGGACTTCGTCCTGGGAGATACGGACCGCTAACCATGACCTTTTCCCCCGAAACAGAAGCCCGCTTCGCGAAATTCCTCGCCAAGTATCCCGCGGACCGCAAACGCTCGGCCGTCATCCCCATGCTCATTTACGGGCAGGATGAAGTGGGCGCGGTGACGGACGAGCTGATCGAAGAGATTGCGAAGCGAACCGGCGTCACGCCGCTGCAGGTTACCGAAGTGGTGGGCTTCTATTCGATGCTCCACCGTAAACCGCAGGGCAAGTATCACGTGCAGGTTTGCACGAACATCTCCTGTCTGCTGGTGGGCGGCGCGGAATTGTGGGAGCAGGCCTGCCACAAGCTCGGAATCGGACACAAGCAGGTAACCGCGGACGGCCAGATTTCGCTTGAAGAAGTAGAGTGCATGGGCGCCTGTTCGTGGGCGCCGGCTGTTCAGGTCAATTACGACTTCTATCACGATGTAACTCCGGCTCAGCTCGATAAACTGATCGACGGTCTGGCCGCCGGCAAGAAGCCCGAACAAATTGCGGAAGTTTCGAAGGTGAATCCTTAATGCTGTACAACCAACCCAATCCGCTCGAAGTACGCGTGCTGACGCGGCGGTTTGGCCTGCCGAATTCGCACTCGATCGAGACTTATCTCGCGAACGATGGCTACAAGGCGCTCGAAAAGGCGCTGGGCATGACGCAGGAGCAGATCATCGATGAAGTGAAGGCGTCCGGTCTGCGCGGCCGCGGCGGGGCGGGCTTCCCCACCGGCATGAAGTGGGGCTTCGTACCGCGTCAATCGCCCAAGCCGAAGTACATCGTGGTCAATGCGGACGAATCGGAGCCCGGCACCTGCAAAGACCGCCTGCTCATCGAATACGATCCGCATCAGCTTATTGAAGGCGTTCTGATCGCCGGCCTCGCGGTGGGCGCGCAGCAGGGCTACATTTATATCCGTGGCGAATACCGGTATCTCATCGAAGTGATGGACCGGGCGATCGACGAAGCCTATGCCAAAGGCATGCTCGGCGATAACGTCATGGGCCGCGGCGTGAAATTCAATCTGGCGACGCACTCGGGCGCGGGCGCGTACGAGTGTGGCGAGGAATCGGCGCTGCTCGAATCGTTCGAAGGCAAGCGCGGCAATCCGCGAATTCGTCCACCGTTTCCGGCGGTGGCGGGCGCTTATCAGTGCCCCACGGTGCTCAACAACGTCGAGACTTATTGCGCGGTGCCGTCGATCCTCCTGCACGGCGGCGCGTACTTCGCCGGTCTCGGCACGCCGAAAAATGGCGGCACGCGTCTGTTCTGCCTTTCCGGCCATGTCAACAAGCCCGGCGTTTACGAACTGCCGATGGGCTTCAATCTCATGCGAATGATCAATGAGGTTGGCGGCGGCGTGCGTGGCGGTAAAAAGCTCAAAGCGGTGATCCCCGGCGGTTCTTCGTGCCCGGTCCTGAAGGCCGATGAGTGCGATATCGCGATGGATTTCGATTCGGTGGCGGCGGCGAAGTCGATGCTGGGTTCGGGCGGCGTTGTCGTGATGGATGAGGACACCTGCATGGTGGCCGCGGCCCTTCGCATCATGCGCTTCTACGCGCACGAAAGCTGCGGCTGGTGTATCCCGTGCCGCGAAGGTACCACCTGGCTGCGCAAGCTGCTCACGCGCTTCCACGAAGGCATGGGCACCCGCAGCGACATCGTTTTGATCGGCGATCTTTCGAAGAACATGCTGGGCCGCACGTTCTGCCCGCTGGGCGATGCGGCGGCGATGCCGACCATCGCCTTCGTCGAGAAATTCCAGGATGAGTTCGAGGCGCACCTCGATGGAAAGCCCTGTCCGTTTGAAAAGAAACTGGTGGCTGCATAATGGCTGATCTGGTGAAATTCACAATCGACGGCCGCGAGCTCGAAATGCCCGCCGGTACGCTCGCGATTGAAGCCGCCAAGCGCAACGGCATCGAAATCCCTTCGTTCTGCTACTACGAAGGCTATTCGCTGCAGGCCGCGTGCCGCATGTGTCTCGTCGAAGTCGAGAGAATGCCAAAGCTGCAGGTGGCGTGTACGCTGCCGGTTGCGCAGGGCATGGTCATTAAGACCGACACCGAGCCGGTTCGCAAGGCGCGCAAGTCGATGCTTGAATTTCTGCTCGGCAATCACCCGCTCGATTGCCCCGTCTGCGATAAAGGCGGCGAGTGCGAGCTCCAGGACATGACGTTCCGCTATGGCGCCGGGGAGAGCCGTTTCACCGAAACCAAGCTGCATGTCGACGAGCAGCAGTGGTCGCCGGTGGTCTTCTATGACGGACCTCGCTGCATCCTGTGTTTCCGCTGTGTTCGCGCCTGCGACGAAGGTATGGGCGTCGGCGCGCTGGGCGTCATCAACCGTGGCTCCTCTTCGCTGATCGCCCCGAATGAAGGCGACCACCTCGAATGCGACGAGTGCGGTCAGTGTATCGATATCTGCCCGGTGGGCGCGCTCACGAGCGGCGCGTATCGTTATCAGACGCGGCCGTGGGAGATGGAACACGTCGGGACCATCTGCACGCATTGCGCGGATGGCTGCAAGACGACTTTAGGCGTCCGCAACGATGAAATCATGCGCGGCAATAACCGCGACCGTTCCGGCGTCAACGGCGAGTTCCTCTGCGCCAAAGGGCGCTACGCCTACGATTTCTACAATCACGCGGAACGCATCCAGTCGCCGATGATTCGCGTTGCCGGCAAACTGGAGCCGGTGTCGTGGTCGAAGGCGCTCGAACTCGTCGCCAACAAATTCGGCGCGATCCGCTCTCATTCGGGCGAGTTTGGCGTGATCGGTTCCAACCACACCACCAACGAAGAAAATTTCTACCTCCAGAAGTTCGCGCGAGCCGGTCTCAATACGAATAACATCGACCATCACCGCACCGGTGACGTGGTTACGTTGATCGATGCGCTCAGCGGCACATCTGGTCAGCTCGCGACGACGCAGGATCTCGCCGAACGCAAGGCGTTTCTCATCATCGGTTGCGATATTTCGCTCGAGCATCCCTTTCTTGCCTTCCAGGTCCGCAGCGGCCACCGTTTGCGGGGTTCGAAGATTTATACGATCACCCCGATGGATGTTCGCGAAGACAAGTACGCGACGCGCTCCATCCGCCGGCCGCATGGTCAGGAACTCGAAGCGCTCGAAGAATTGCGCGGCGCGCTCGCTGCGGAGCCGGAACTGGTTATCGTGTTCAGCGACGCGGTCAAGGGCGATG
>CAZWTH010000035.1:0-3539 GCA_964636715.1 uncultured Solibacteraceae bacterium
TGGAGCCAGCACTACGACGTTGCGATCAACTACATTGGCCACGCGTCGAAATGGGACAGCTGCGAAGTGCAGGGCGATCTGGAGAAAGGCGATGCTGCCGTGATCTATCGCAAAGGCAAAAAAGTGATCGCGCTTGCCACCGTGGGCCGCGATCAGCTTTCGCTCAAAGTGGAAGCCGCGATGGAAGCGGGAGACGAAGCCGCGGTCGAAGCGGCGCTGCGCGCGGGCTGATTACTCGATCCGGAAATCCCACGCGCGCAGGTCGACTTTGCCCTCAATATAGTTGATCCACGCATATTCGCCCGGCTTCAACGCCTCCTGCGGCCAGACTCTGTAGAAGTCATCGCCAGGAAGCTGTTTCGTGAAGATGGGAACCAGGGTACGGGTCTCCGCGTTTTCCTTCGTCATCGGGTCAATCTCCACCTCTTCGATCTGGCGAATTCCCTTGCCGGGAGCCAGCCGAACCAGCCCGAAGCTCTCCGGCCTGTCCAGACGAAAGTAGAATTCGGGCCGATTCTCCTGAACCAGGTTGGGCGAATGCTCCCCGCTCAGCTCCACGGTCTGCTTACCTGGAATGATTCCACCGGGCGTCACCGCTTTCAGAATGCTTCGGCCCTTACTCGTGCGGATCGTAATGTCGGCTACCGGAATGGTCCGGACCGCCTCGTTCTCGATTCTATAGACCCCGGCGTCCTGCGGGATCTTTGCAAGCTCCGCCCGCTCGGCGCGCGCGGCCTGCTCCTCGGCGTCGAACTCGCGCGTCCGCCGGTCGAGATCGGCCTGCCGCGCCGCCGCTTCTTTTTCGGTCTTTTTCAGATCGACGAGCGAAGCCGGCATCTCCTCCCACTCGTTTCGATCCGCGCTGTAGTAGCGAACCCGGTCTCCATTGACCTGGTATTCGCGGACGAGTTGGTAATCGCCGTCAGTCGTATATAACTTCACATTTGCCGCGGCGAGTGGCAGCAGAAACAGAACGAAACCGAGCAAAACGCGCCGCATAGCTTCCCGATTTCATTCTATTCCGTTTCGCTGGACCCCTATAATGAAAGCGGATGAGACATCGCAAACTTGGCAGAACGGGCTTTGACGTCAGTGAGGTTGGATACGGGGCGTGGGGGATCAGCGGTAAGCAGTGGATCGGCGCTTCGACGAACGATTCCCTCGCGGCTCTGCGCGCGGCGGTTGAAGGCGGCATCGACTTCATCGACACCGCGCTGGCCTATGGCGATGGCATCAGCGAGCGCCTGGTCGGCCAGATCGTTCGGGAGACGGGCGGCCGCGCACGCGTGGCCACCAAAGTTCCGCCGAAGAACCGGCTCTGGCCCGCGCGGGCGGGCATCGGGATCGAGGAAGTCTTCCCCTATGACTACATCATCGAATCCGCGGACGAAAGCCTCCGCAATCTCAATCTCGAAGCCATCGATCTGCTCCAGTTGCATGTCTGGAATCCGGACTGGATCGATCGCGATGAGTGGCGGCGGGCGTTCGAAGTCCTGAAGCAGTCAGGCAAGGTGCGCGCGGTGGGGGTGTCGATCAATGACCACCAGCCCGATTCGGCGCTCGGCATCATTGAAACCGGCCTGATCGATACGGTTCAGGTGATCTACAACATCTTCGATCAGAGCGCGGAAGCGAGGCTTTTTCCGGCGTGCGTCAAGCACAACATCGGTGTGATCGCGCGTGTGCCGTTCGATGAGGGTTCGCTCACCGGACGCGTCACCCCGGCCACTGTCTTCCCCGAAGGCGATTTCCGCAATCATTATTTTCGCGGCGACCGCAAGCAGCAGGTTGCCGATCGCATAACGGCGATCCTGCGGGACCTTCAACTGGCCGGCCCCGAAGCGCTGCCGGCTGTCGCTATCCGCTTCTGCCTTTCCTCCCCGGCGGTCTCCACTGTCATTCCAGGCATGCGGTCGCTGAAGAGCGTTTCCGGCAATATTATGGCGTCCGGCCAGGGTCCGCTGCCCAGCGATCTTCTCGATACGCTGCGCGGACACCGCTGGGACCGTAATTTTTACGACTAAACCGCCGCGCATCCCGCTAAAGCAATCATCGTTACGGGCCGATAGAAGTTCGAGGAAGAACTTATGGCCCGTAACGTATTTTTGGCCGCAGCATTGTGGCTATGCATGGCCGTCGCCGCTTTTGGTGGATTGAATCCTACGGCTGCTCCCCGCATGCCGCTTTTCTTCGTTGCGAATCACGGACAAACCGATGCGCGTGTGCGCGCGGTCGCCGAAGGTCCCGGCCTGCAGGCGTGGTTTGAAGACGGCGGGTTCCTGCTGCGGGAGAAAAACGCGCTCACACGGGTTGATTTCGAGGGTGTGAGCCTCCACCCCGTCATTTCGTTCAGCCGGCCGATGGGCGCCTCGGCGAACTATTTACGTGGAAGCCAGCGGACCAGCGCGCCGATGTTCGGCGAAGTGCATTATGAGGGGCTGTGGCCGGGAGTGGAAGCCGTCTTTCGCGAAGAGAACGGCGCCTTGAAGAGCGAATACCGCGTCTCGCCCGGCGCCGATATCGGACGCATTCGTCTGCGCTTCCAGGGCCCGGTCGAAATCGCGCCGGATGGCGGTCTGATTGTCCGGGGCCGTTCCGGGGAATTCCGTGAGGAGAGGCCGCTGCTGTTTGAGGAGAAATCCGGCGCGCGAATTCCCGTCATTGGTCGTTTCGTCAAGCTCGACGCGAGAATTGTCGGATTCGCCACCACCTGGGACGGCGGCGGCGCCCTGATTATCGATCCCTCCATACAATTCAGCGGCTATTTCGGCGGGACGGCGCAGGATAACATCACGGCCGTCGCGGTGAATTCCGCCTACACCGTTATTGCCGCAGGGTACAGCAACTCCGTCGATCTACCGTCTACCGCGGGGGCGCGGCCGCTCAATGCAGGCGGCGTCGATGCGTTCGTCGCCGCGTTCAGCCCGGTCAGCGGTCAGTTGCTCTACTGCACCTACCTCGGTGGCTCGGGTGACGATCGCGCGTTCGGAGTCGCGGTGGATTCCGGCAACAACACTTACGTGACCGGCTGGACTTCGTCCCGTAATTTTCCGGTTCGCAATCCGCGGCAGGCTCTGCTCAGTGGCGCCCGTGACGCGTTCGTCACCAAACTCGATCCAGCGGGGGACGCGCTGATCTACAGCACCTATCTCGGGGGCACAGGCGTCGATTTCGCGAACGCGATCGCGGTCGATTCCTCGAATCAGGCCGTGGTCGCGGGCGACACAACCTCGTTCAATCTCCCGGTCACGGCGGGCGCGTTTCAGCGTTCCTCCGGCGGCGGGCAGGATACCTTCCTCGCGCGGCTGACGGCTGACGGCTCTGCCCTCTCGTTCCTGACCTATTTCGGCGGCAACAATACGGATCACGTCTCGGCCGTGGCGATCGATCCCACCGGACCGATCGTGATCGGCGGAGGCACTCTCTCCACAAATCTTCCTGTCATGTCGGCTGCGCAGGCGCGTTCGGGCGGGGGGCAGGACGGCTTCGTGACGAAGTTCAATGCGACGGCCACGGGTCTGGTCTTCAGCACCTATCTC
>CAZWTH010000036.1:0-21747 GCA_964636715.1 uncultured Solibacteraceae bacterium
TGGGCGTCTCGTATTCCACGTGAGAGGCCGCGATCGTGATACCGCGGGCCTTTTCTTCCGGCGCGTTGTCGATCGAGTCGAACGACCGGAACGAGACCTTCGGATTGTGCTTCGCCAGCACCTTCGTGATCGCTGCCGTCAACGTCGTCTTGCCGTGATCGATGTGACCGATCGTTCCGATGTTTACGTGCGGTTTGCTGCGGTCAAATTTTTCTTTCGCCATGGATGCCGTCCTTCAAAAAAATCTGGAGCCGTTGACCAGGATTGAACTGGTGACCTCGTCCTTACCAAGGACGCGCTCTACCGACTGAGCTACAACGGCTTTCTAAAACTATGGTGGACAGGGGAGGATTCGAACCTCCGTAGCTCGCAAGGAGCGACAGATTTACAGTCTGTTGCCATTAGCCGCTCGGCCACCTGTCCGGAAAAAACTACGCCCTTCGGAAGAGGACAAGCCGTTTGCAACGGACCAAGCCACCCCATACTCCGAGGAATCTTCAGTTTAACATGAGGGGGGCGTTATCGGAACTTCAATGCGCGCGAATTGCTTTCGGCCCTGTTGAAAACAGGGAGTTTGGGCGGTAACGCACGATACCAGGCGCTCAGCGCGGTTTTGGGCTATTCTGCCGCGGTCCACCCCAGAACATCTGTAACGTGGCGCCTCGCCTAAATGCAAGTGCCACACTGAGACGCCATTGCTATATACTCGGGGCTGCCGGCAGGCGGTGGTCGATTGGTGCGAAGGTACGTAGGCTGGGTATAGAGACAACCGCCTCCGCCGAATCTTGGCGGTGCTGCAATCAGCGGTTCCGGACTCATCAAAGCAGATCCGCATGAACTTCATTTTCGCGAGCACATTCGAGAAGGCGCTGGCGAGGCTCAATCCGCAGGAACAGAAGGCTGTCAAGAATGCAGCCGTCGATTTGCTATGCAATCCCATCAAACCAGGGTTCAGCCTGGAACGGGTAGAGCGGGCCAGGCATTCGAACTACTGGTCTGCGCGAGTGAATGATGATATCCGAATAATTACGCACCGTAGCGAATCAAGGGTCGTTCTCTGTTATGCCGGGCATCACGAAGACGCCTATCGTTGGGCAGAGCGCAGAAGATATGATGTACACCCGGCCACGGGCATCGCCCAGTTCGTCGAAATGGTCGAACGCGTCGAGGAGGTCGTCCATCGGGTTTATAAGACAGAATACGAAGACCCGCCCATTCTTAGGCATCTGGGCAAAGATTATTTGTTCTCCATCGGTATCCCTCTGGAATGGCTGGAGCCGCTTTTGATGGCCACGGAAAACAACATTCTTGACATCCTGAGCCACTTACCCGAGGAAGTTCAAGGGCCTGTTCTCGATCTTGCAAGCGGAAATCCTGTTCGACGCTCCAACCATTCAGGGACCGCATTGGGGGCCGATGGAGTCTTTGACCCGTTTCTGCATAGAAAATTCCGAACGATCAGGAGCGTTTCGCAGTTGCGAGAGTCTTTTGAAAAGCCATGGTCAAGCGGCAGTCTGGTACCAGACAGAGAGGGCCTGGAAAGAGGCATTCGTCTGTTCCAATTTCTACTTGAAGCTGCGAATCGCGGGCGCTCGCTCGGCATCTCGTACGTCGGTTTCCTCGAGTTTATTCATCGGAATCGTAAATTTAGTGAATTGGTGGGACGCCGGTATCTTCCCTCTGACAGCGGAGTCGCCGTACGTATTGCGCTAAGCGTAACCGGTGAATCGGGTGGGCGGCGACTTATTGTTCGGACTGATTCTTCCATCAACGCAGGTATGGACACGTTCATCTGGAGCAGTAAGCGCCCATTTGACCGGCCTCCCGCCGCATGGAAGAATTATCCCGCTCAGCCCCCTTACAGCCGAGGGGAATGGCTGGCTGTGTTCCCCTCTGGTGCGCGGATGCTGCTGAGGCCTTCAGAACTCTTGACCATCTGAAGCGCCTGATTCCTCCGAAAAAATGGCAAGTGCGCTGTTTGCCTGGACCACTGAACCCCCGAGAGCAGCGGCTAACTCCGACAGTTCGTGACCCAGAGATGCTATGACTTGTCCGGCAGTTCCGAGTGCGATCATGCCACATCCGCGCATCATTTGATTCGCACCACGGCAGGGCCAACGGACTTCAGTAATCACGCATCCGGCAAACTGATCCAGCGGCGGTTCTTTTACGAACACCGGATACCAGATCAGCGCCGCCCATCCCTTTTGTCCGCACATAAGCGCGAGATCGCGGATTGATCTCCAGTCCCTATCTCGATTGTCGGAGTAGGCAGGATCACATAAGATCAGGTCAGGCGAGACCAGTGCGTCGATGCTCTCAAAGCCATTGGTTTGGGAAAAGTCTGGCTCGTCCTTCAACTCCGTTGCCACTAGCGGCGACGTGTCAAACAGCCTCAATTTATCTAGGATTCCGCGCGAAAAGGCAATCTCTCTCACGAGCGCCCATGAACCAAGGTACAGCCCGCGCGAGCCTTCTCTGTTCTCGATTGCGAAATATGGGTGGTTTGAAAGCTCCCAGTTCTTACCGTAGAACCGGCCTATTCCGTTGCCCCACTCGCCCCCGGAAGATAACGGAAAGCGCCCCAGACTGCAGTGGGTATCGACGTATACGAAGGTTTTTGCATCGCTTCGAGACATCAAGGCATCCGCAACAGCAGTCAGCACGAAATGCTTCCAAACGTCGCCTTTGTTGCCCGCCTTTTTGTTGTGTGCGTCCGCCATCGTCCTGACCGGTCGCCAACGTCTCGTCAGGCGACTTCCAGCATGTTCGCAACGTGGGACGGTTCCGGGATTGTATCGCCGTCTTCGCGCATCGCGCGAATATGTTGCTCAATCGACTCGCGTATCAGGTCTTCGGTTTCTTTCAGTGTGAATCCCAGCGCGACACACCCGGGGAGGTCAGGAACGAATGCACCCCATCCGTTGGATGATTTCTCGTAGATCACAGCGTATTTCATTTTTTCAGACCGGCTTGTTTCATAATAGATGAAAGTGTTCCAGGCGGCACCTCGATGGAAGGGTGCCCAGGAACGGTCACCTTGCCGGATTTGGCCGGATGCACAAATTGACGGTGACTTCCTACAGTGTTTCTGAGTACCCATCCATCTTCGGCGAGAACCTTTAGGACATCGCGAACTTTCATCGAAAACCGCTTCGATCAGTCTACTTCAATAACAGAATCGTTTTTAGAATTGGCGCTGGGGCGCCGGATGGCCGTGCCGCATTGCGCCAGTAAGTCCTGATCTTCTCCGAACTCTGAATCGGCTTTTCCTGGAACTGCGGGAGCGTATTCGGCGGCCGCCGGTTAGGATGGGCATATGACAGCGGAACAGCAGGCCACGCTGAACAAAATCATTTGGATAGACCGGGGACGGCTGAGCGGTGAACCCTGTTTCAGGGGCACGCGAGTTCCGGTCCAGGTGCTGATCGACCATCTCGAAGAGAATTTCACAATAAAGGACTTTCTCAAGGGGTTTCCCGCTGTCGGGCGCAGCCAGGTGGTTCAGTTCATCGGCCTCGCGAAAGATCATCTCCTCGCGTGCGTCTCCGGTTAGACGAGTGCGTCCATGCAGGCGTGCGTGCGACGTTTCCGATCCACGCGGTCAGGACGATGGGGAGATCATCCATGTCAACGCGGGGACGCCTGAGCGGCGCAGATAGTCCGCTCGCCTCAGTACACGAGTAACGCACGAACTACGTCCCACTCCTTGAAACAGGCAATTGGGCGATAGCGCACGATCTGCGGGCCGAATCAGCGAGAGTCGCCGCGTTGCGGCAGTAAACCCTGATCTTCTCCGAGTTCCGAATCGGCCTTCCCTGGGGCGTCGATTGCGTCAACGGGCTTGTCCATGGTACCCGGACGCCCTCTGTTATCGATTGCCGCGAACGGAACATCGTTCTCTTCACTTTGAGGTCTCGGCATGGCCAATGGCTGAGCAATTCCAGAACCGAACCGTCCCCCTACCAAACGGCATTGGAATAATGACGGCGGATGAGACGGTCGCGCGTGATCAATGGTGAACTCCGATTCGCCCGTCGCATGCCCCACAATCAGGCGATCGAAGGGATCGGTAATGCATTCGAGACTGAGCGATTCATGGACGATCGCGGAAAAAGGAAAAGAGCAGACCGCAACACCGAAGGTCTCGGCCAACGTCTCTGTCAAAGCCCTCGCATCTACCGAAATTTTCTTTCGCGCGTGAAGATATTCGAATTCCAGCACGACCATCGGTGAGATGAGCAGATCGTTATTTTCAATCTCACGCTTTGCCGCGGAACTCAGTTCTTCGACCAGGCCATCACACAGGAAGACAGCAACGTGAGTGTCCAGATACGCAATGCTTACAGCGACTGGTCGTCCCGTTTCCATCCCCTGCAAAAATCGGACATCAACTCGGGATCGGATTCAACAATGGATGCCGCGTCAACTTGCAGCGCATGCCGCCGCACCGCGCGCGACAGCTTCGAACTTCCCGGTGGGGGCGATAGCCGGAGCTTCGAGCCGCGCCATTTAATCTCGACCAGTTCACCCTGAAGGGCGCGATCCATCAGTTGAAAGAGATTGCGGCGGAACTCTGTCGCATTCGTTTCCATACCCTGATAGTGTACATGTCAAATGTACATCTTTATATGGAGATGTACATTTTGCGTCAGTTTGCGGATGGCTTTTGAGCGTCATCAATGACAAGCACCTCCACCGGCGCCTTCGTCGATTCCAATTTCAGACCGAGTTGCTCCTGCAGGGCGGTGACAAGCGGGGCCCCGTTTGGGTCTCCCATATCGGGATTCCATTTCAACGTGACATCAAATTTTCCCGCGAGTCCGGTCCTGTCCACCACAGCCCGGTCCGAGTTCATGGAAAGAGCATCGGCCAGCCCGGCGCCTGTCACTCCCAGGGCCTTTACGTAGCCGCTACTCAAGGTCAGTTGCGGTTCTCCCGCTGAATTCCCGGCCGCCGGTACGAGCTTCGAGCCGCCTTTCGCCACTACCAGCGCGAACGCCGGCAATTCCCGCTTCCCGGAGTGAACGCGCAGGGCGAACCGGTCCGTCAGCAACGACCGCAGCATCATCTGCTGCTGGACGGGCGTGAAATTCATGCCCTCCGGCGACCGTGCTTCAATGTCGAAGTGATCCTCCCCAATCCAGGAAGGCCCTGCTGCGATTTGATATTCTTTCAGTCCCCAGGCCATCTGAATCAGCAGCTTTAGCGGCGCGCCGGTAGCCTTGAAGCCGCCGGGAAAGGGACCGATATGGATCTCCATGTCGGTTTTCGGATGCGGCTTGACCGATGCCGCCGCGAATTGCGGTCCCGTCTGTCCCAGCGCCGCCGCACATAAAATCAGCCCACATCCCACTACATATTTCGCCAGAGTCATACCGCCTGTTACGAAATGCCGGCTAACCCGTTTACTGCCTTCGAAACTTTCTGTAAAGTAAGGCACTATAAGATGAACCGGATGTCAATTGCGCCTCGTCACATCCACGCTTTCCAGCGTCAATCAGTCTGGATGCTGAAAATCGCCCTGCTTGTTCTTGTCCCTTTCGCTGCTACGGCCGCTGTTCCCACCATTCGCTACGTTTCCGATTCCGCCAGTTTCGGCCCCCGCGTTGCGCCCGGCTCCCTGGCGACGATATTTGGCGCCAATCTCGCGGGAGACACGGCCCCAGCCCGGGACTTCCCGCTTCCCACCAATCTCGCTGGTACGACCGTTTCCGTCGGAGGCACGCTTGTGCCCCTCCTTTATGTAAGCGCCACGCAGATCAATTTTCAGGTGCCATCGGCAACCCCGGCCGGCGCGGCGAAACTCGTCGTCAACGGCCCCGGCGGCGCCAGTTCCACGTTCACTTTCAACGTCACCGCTCAGGCGCCGTCCGTTTTTCAATATGGCGACAATCACGCTCTCGCGCAAAATGCCGACGGCATCCTGAACAGCCAGGATGCACCCGCGGGCGTCGGGTCCTATATAACGGTCTATCTCACCGGGCAGGGCGCCGTCGATAATCCGGTCGCCGACGGCGACGCCGCGCCGGTATCTCCCCTTGCCACCGCGACCGCGCAAGCCACCGCGAAGATTGGCCCTGCCGATGCCACTGTGCAGTTTTTCGGCATCACGCCGCAATTCGCGGGACTCGCGCAGGCCAACATCCAGATTCCGAATCTGCCGCCAGGCGATTATCCGCTCGTTCTCACCGCAGGCGACTACATCGCCGCGTCCGCCATCGTTTCGATCGGTGGAAGTGGAACGGCTTACAAGGCGCCGCTCGTTCTGACCAGTTCGACGCCATTCCTGAATCCCAATCCCTTCAACGTCGTCCTGTTCAGCAACGTCGCCTACGTCTGCGGGTCCGATCGCATTGTGATGGTCGATATCACGCACCTCGACGATCCGGCGGTCATCGGCTCATTCGGCGACAACGTGCTGAACGGCGCCGGCAATCGCTGCGCGCTGAGTACAACCGGCACAACGCCGCTTCTGGTCGATATTGTGGGCAGCGATTCGAGCGCTACGCAGTCGCTCGCGGTTTTCAGCCTGAGCAATCCCGGTTCGCCCGGCCTGCTCACGCTCGCCGCCACCAACTACGGCCATATTGAGGAGCTCAGTTTTACCAGCATCTATGCCATCGCGACCACCAGCTACATTACGTACTCGAATACGAACGGTCAGATCCTTTCTCAGCAGGGCGACTTTCTGGTGTTCAGCTTTCTCAATCCGTCGAGCCCCGCCTTCGTGACGGCTTTGCCGGCAGGCGCGGGCGCGGGCCTGGGAAATCAGTTTCAGAAGCCATGGGCCGATGTCGTGAAAGATGCTTATGCGTATGTCGCTACGACCACGGCCACCGGCGCCAGCACGAAGGGAACAGGAGCGCTCAGCATCGCCGATCTGACGATTCCTACCGCGCCTACTCCGATCATTCAGGTGACGGTGCCGCAGTCCGCGATTCTTCTGAGCTTCGATATATCCGGCAATACGCTGCTGGCCGCAGGCAACACAGCGGGACAACGCAATCCGGGAATTCCGGATTTCGATTTCCCTGGCTACCTGACGCTGACGTCGATGGACGTCACCAATCCGCTCTCTCCATCGATCGTCTCGACGCTGACCACGAAATTGCAGGTGAACGGGACGTTCTACACGAGCGCGTTCAACAACAACGTTTTCGCGATCGTGAACAAGCCGCCGACCAGCGACAACTTCGGTCCGTCGTCGTTGATGGTGGTCGACGCGCGCAATCCCGGCAACATGACCCTGGTTCCGTTCCAGACTCAATTCGGCTTCAGTGGCATGCTGACGACGACGAATGGATATTTGTTCGCGCCCAGTTCGACCGGGCTCAATATTTATCAGTTGCAGTTGTAATCGAAGCTATTTCGCGGGAGCCTTCAGGTCCTTCGTGATTCTGTCGTTCGTTCCCGGTTCGACCTCGTCCATCTGACTCTCGTCGGCGGCGTTGCGGTCATAAAAAAGCTCCACCTGATCGGCCTCCGGCGCGGCGGTAATCCGGTAGTGTCCGGGGGGAACATGTTCCAGTGAATACGAGCCATCCGGTTTAATTTCAGTCCTGCGATTGTTCTCCGGACCGTCGTTCGAAAGCAGAAAAACCGCCACTCCGGCGCGTGCTTCACTGCTGCCCTGCACCATCCCCGCGATGGAGCTTTTCGCCTCGGCCACCGAAATCCAAAGATCCGCGCCGCCGGAGCCATTACTCAAATCGAGGTTCGATGGCTCCTCGGCAGCGGAGCCGAGACGGATCGTTTTAATGTAGTTGTTCCCCCACTCAACGCGGATGCGGTACACCCCCGCGGGCACTCTTTTCAACTGAAAGGTTCCGTCTTCCCTAATGGGAGCGTCTCTGAAACCTCCATACTCCGTACTCAACTCGACCCTTCCTGGCTTCCCTGGCTCGACGGATTTTCTGGCATCCTCATCGCCAAATTCCACGTGGCCGGAAATCGTGGAGGGAGCCACGGCGTGCAGGTCGATGCCATCGATATTCGAGCTTCCAACGTCAACTGCAACCGGTCCAGTGGCCGCGTGCTCGCCGCCGGCAGCCATCCAGTCCGCTGAGAATACATAGCTGCCTGGCGGCAGACGCCAGAGCTCAAATTTGTTGTCCGCGCGGAGCCCAACGGAGCTCACGCCTCCTGTCTGATGAACCGCGAGGTTCGCACGAATGCCTTCGGGAACGCCAGCCACCCGTCCACTGACGCGAACGAACGGAACACGCACCAGACGGATATCCACGCCGCCGGTTTCCGTTCCGGCCTGTACACTCACCCGGCTTGCCTGCCTGATCTCGAGAACCCCCGGATAATACGAGCTCGCGTCATAAACCTCCGCCGTCCCATCCATTCGGATTTCCGGTTTGTCCAGCGAGGTAATGCTGCCGAGCGACGCGCGCACGCGAAATTTTCCCGGAGCCAAACCACCGATGCGAAACGCGCCTTTTTCGTCAGTGGTTGCGCTGCCGCCGCCATGCACGGACTCGGCGGACACCCAAGCATCTTCGACCGGTGCGCCGTCCGCATCGGTTACACGCCCGGTGATCGAACCGGTGGGAGTCAGTTTGATGACGACGCCAACCTTGTTATCCTCCGCGCGTTCGATGTGAACATCGGCGCGCCCTTCCGGCACTCCACTTTGATCTACATATCCCGGACGCGCGGCCAGCCCGTCATACTCACCGACGGAGACGCCGTCGAAAGAAAAGCCGCCGTCCGCTCCGGCTGTTGCGCCATATCGGACGGGCTTCCCGTTGACCTGGCCCATCAGCGTCACCTGAGCGCGAGGGACGGGAGCGCCGGACACGCCATCCACAACCGATCCACGAACGCTGGCCGCTATCGCAGGAACAGCGGAAACCGCTGTGAACAGCAGAACCATCGCAGCCGGGCTATTTCGCATCGGCATCCTTCTGGCTACTCACTTTCAGATCCCGCGAAATCCGATCGCCTTCATGAACCTCGATTTCCGGAGCTTTGGCAAGCAGCGATTCGAGCGCCGCGCGATCGCCTTCGCGGAAATGACGCGGATCGATGGCAACCAATCGATACTTGCCCGGATGCAATCCAGTGAACCGGAATTTGCTTCCCGCATCTGTCTGCCTGACGTTGAGGTCGTCATCTTCGCCAGCGAGAACGGCCAGGACGGATCCCTCTTCAGTCGCGACGGTCCCCTCAATCTGGCCGCCGTTACCGCTGACGAGAACATCCATTTGCGCGCCATGGACGCCGTTCGAAAGATCGATCCGCCCCGTGTTCCATTCCACGCTGCCGATTTTGATGGATTTGATAAAAGCGGTTTCCGGCAGTGCAGTTACGCGTAGAACGAACTTGCCAGGAAACACGGAATTGATTTGAAATTTCCCATCCGCGTCGATTTTCGATTCACCCGGATTCGGCTCCAGACGAATCGCGAGCTTCCGCGGATCGATAGTCTGCGCGCCATTGCCTTCGATCCGAAGTCTTCCACCCAGCGTCTCACTGTGAGCCAGGGCAATTGTCAGGTTGCTGAAACTTTCGTTCTCTCCCGGGAGCTCGATAATCGCGCTTCGTAGCTGCCCGCCATTCCCCGCCGCGCTGATCGAGTAATTCCCTGGGGCGATATTCGCGAAACTGAACTTTCCATCTGCCCCAACGCTTGCGTCCTCTACCTGAGCGGATGAATTTGGAGTAATGCGAAAGAGGTTGACGAACGCGCGGGGAACATCGCCCTTTCCTTCCGGCAGGCCTGTCACGATGCCGCTGATCGAACGGCTGACATGCGGCGCAAGGTGTATATCGACGCTTGTATTCTCGCCCGGCGTCAGTTCAATGACGGAGGGATAAAACGTGTCGCCGTATACCGGCCGCGCGGTTCCATCCAGGCGAATCTCCTGGCTTCCGAGCGACTGAGGCCGGCCAACGTCCTGGGCCAGCGCATGCACGCGGTATTGACCCGGCGCCAGCGGAAGCCGGTAGAACCCGCGTTCATCCGTGCTTGTCTGATTACTGCCCTGGCCGGTGAGCGGAGTAGCGACGACAGGCGTCCGCGGCGCCGCATCACCGTTTTCATCCAGCACCTGCCCGGTGATCACGGCGTGCTGCGTCATCTGCACAGTCAGATCTTTCAGCTCTTCGCCGGCCTTGAGCGTAGCCGTTGCCGGAATCAGCAGATAGCCGTTGTATTTTGCCTCAATGCCGTATGTCCCCGGAGCAAGGCCGGCCACCGAAAAACTGCCGTCGTCACGGCTGAGCGCGCCATAGGTATCTGTCTGTCTTTCCGGATTCGCGGGGCGAAAAATAAGGTGTACGCCCGCTATCGGCTGGTGCGAGGCCGCGTCCTGAACAGTTCCCTGAATGCTCGCGGTCTGCGCCTGTAGAAAGGCTCCGAACATCAGCGTGACAATAACCGGCCGCATGGGAACAATTTTAGCCTTAATGCGCTAGAGTAACTCCATGAAATACTTCTTCCTGAAGCTGATCTCGCCGCGGCCGGATTTCATGTGGACCATGACGGACGCCGAGCGCGCCATCATGCAACAGCATTCGGAATACTGGCGAGGCTTCGCGGAAAAGGGATGGGCGGTTGCATACGGCCCCGTCGCGGCGCCCTCCGGCGGATTCGGCGCGGGCTTCTGGCAGCTTCCGGAAGGCGTCGATCCAAAACCGCTGACTGACAACGATCCGGCCATGAAAGCCGGCATCGGCTTTCAATACGAAATCCATCCGATGCCCGCCCTTGTGATCGGCAAAGCCGCTAGCTGAGGTCAATGACCATGCCCGGCCAGGGAAAAACGCAATCGCTCGCGCTGGAATGATCGGTCTGATCGCGAGTTACGTACCGGCGCGCCGGGCGGGCGCGCTCGATCCAGCCGAAGCGCTGCGCAACGCCTGAGAAAGATATTGTAATGGGCAATTATGAAAAATCGCTGAAAATTGGCGGAAGTCGCCAGCCCGGTTGCAACACGGTTAACGCAGGATTTCAAATTGCAAGACGCGAAGGCAGATGCATGGTTCGGTACGTTTCGCCTCGCTCCTGCTCCTGTCCACTATAGGTGGGTTGTACGCGCAACCCCCTCTCACAGCGCCGGTCGATCAGGTGGACCGGCGCGATCTTATCTACTACCCCGGTGACACCGAACATATCGGGCCGCTCGTTCACAAGCTCGCAGCCAACATCTGGCTGGATCAGCGGACCATCTGGACCAGCCCGTTCCACATGCGCAACAAGGCGAACGCCGGCCGCTGGATAGGCTTCACGGCGCTGATAACCGGCGCCATCCTCACGGACCGCCGCACCGCGCATCTCCTTGAAAACAGCCCGAGCCAGGTGAACTGGGGCGATCACGTTTCGAACATCGGCGCAGCCTATACGGTGCTCCCCGTCTTCGCGGGATTTTACGCCGCAGGCGTATTGGCCGATAACGAAAAGGCGCGCGAAACCGGCATTCTGAGCGGCGAAGCCATTCTCGACAGTCTGATTGTGGTGGAAGGTCTGAAACTCGCCGCGGGCCGCAATCGCCCCAACGCGCCCTCCAAACCCGGCGATTTCTTTCAGGGCGGCGCCAGTTTCCCCTCCGGCCACTCCGGCGAAACCTGGGCGCTGGCTTCCGTCATTTCACATGAATACGCCAATCGGAAGTGGGTTCCCTGGGTGGCCTATGGACTCGCAACAACGGTCGCCGCTGCGCGCATCACCGCCCAGAAACACTACACTTCGGATGTCATTGCCGGCAGCGCGATCGGATTCTTTGTCGGACGTTTCGTCGTCAATACCCACGAGGCCCACGCGAAGCACCACCATGGAACAATCACGCCACTTCTCAATCCATCTACATCCACCTACGGAGTGTCATTTACGATGGGCAATTAGCGCGTGATATGAGTTCTTCATGGCATCCGCGAGCGAAAAGAAGACCGGCGTCAAAATCGCGGTGGGGTTGCTCGTCCTCATCGCTGTAGTGGCGCTGGCGCTCCCCTTATTCGTAAACGCAGCAACCCTCCGGCCCGTACTCGAATCGAAACTCTCGGCCGCGCTGGGCCGTAGAGTTCAGGTTTCTGATCTCCACTTCTCGCTCTTCTCGGGCGGAGTGGCGGCGGATGGCCTCTCGATTTCGGACGATCCCGCCTTCGGCCCCGCGCCCTTCATTCAGGCGAAATCGGTGAAGGTGAGCGTCAGCCTGCTGCCCCTGATTTTTTCGCACAAACTGGATATCCAGGGCATCACGATCGAAGACCCGCGGATTGTCCTGATTCAATCGCCCGCCGGCCGCTGGAATTATTCATCGCTCGGCGGCAAGTCCGCCGCGCCATCGCCCGCACACTCCTCATCCGGAGGCGGCGAAGCAAGCATCGGCCAAATCCGTATCTCGGGTGGCAGTTTCTCGATGACGCAGGGCGCGAAACATCCCCTGATTCTGAAAAACGTCGACCTGCAGATGAAAAATGTATCCGCCGGCGCGGTCACACCCTTTTCTTTGAGCGCAGATCTTGCGGGTGGAGGCAAATTCGAACTTAGCGGGAGTGAAGGTCCAATCAATCCGGCGGATACCGCCGCCACGCCCTTTAACGCAACGCTGAAGATTTCGCATCTCGATCTCGTCGCCTCCGGCCTCCTGCAACCCTCCGATGGCGTTGCAGGCATCGCCGACCTCACCGCCAGCGCCTCTCAGAATGGAAACGCGGTCCATCTCCAGGGCAAGGCCAGCGCCCACGATTGGAAAGTCGCCACCGCGGGAACGCCGGTGAAGCAGCCGGTGGAATTCGATTTTGCCGTGGACCACGATCGCTCGCGTCAGGCGGGCAGCCTCACGAAGGGTGACGTCCACATCGGCCAGGCGCTCGCGACGATCACCGGGAACTATGATCTGCGCGGCGATTCGCCCCTGATCGACGTCGCGCTTTCTGCTCCGAATCTCCCCGGTTCCGAAATCGCTCCGGTTCTTCCGGCTCTCGACGTGGTGCTGCCGGCCGGCACGTCTCTGAGCGGCGGAACGGTCCTGGCAAATCTGAAGTCGGACGGCCCGCTCGATCGCCTTACGACGACGGGGACCTTCGGGCTGGACAATGTCAGTCTCGACAATTTCGATCTGGCCTCGAAGCTGCGCGTCCTCGAAACGCTCGCGGGCCTGACGCCTTCACCGCGCACCGAAATTCAGACGCTGCGCACCAACATCACCGCCACGCCGGAAATGACCACGCTCGATGGCATCCAGGTGGTGGCGCCTTCCATCGGCGAACTGACAGGATCGGGAACGATCAGCCCTTCGCACGCGCTCGATTTCAAAATGACTTTGGCAATGGCGAAGTCCGGTGGCCTGATCCCGGCGCTGGGGAATATCGGAACCGTGGCGTTCACCGTGGGCGGCACAGCGCAGGAGCCGAAATTCGCGGCAAACGTCGGCGCGATCGCGGCTGGCAACGCGGGAAAGATCCTGCAAAAGAACCCGGCTGCCAAAAGCATCCTGCAGGGTATTTTCGGCCGCGGGAAAAAATAACGGCCCGGTATCTCTTACGCCGCCAGACGCGGCCGGCTCATCACATTCCGCCGGAAGTCCTCCGTGCGCGCCACAATGTGCTGTACGTGCGTATACGTGATCTGTAGATCGTTCGCGATCTTTCCAATACCCTCTTTCTTCGCGTACATCTGAAAGAGAACCCGGCGATCGAGCGAGGGCAGATCCGCCAGATAATCGCAGATCACCTGCCGCTGCGACATGTTGTTGGTGGCTTTTGAAGGGGTGCTGCTCATTTCAGTTTCCTTTCCTGCAACGAACTGTTTCCGGTACCCAGAATGCGGCATAACGCGGTTTCGCGCTATCGGAGCGGCGACCGATCCTGCGTCAGAATTCGCGTCTTCAGGCTTGTAGGAATTCGATACTGATAACTAAAGTTAATATGCCTGCGCCCATCCGGAATCCCTGGGATGTCAAATTTTCGAAAAAGGAATAAACTAAATCGAATGCGTCTAAAAACCGCAATATTCCATTCGCTTCAGGGAATCGTCACCGGATAAATGCAACGGTTACGTTTCGTTGACCATGCCCCGGCCGTTTGCGCCGCGTTTGCCATCGCAATCAGTCTTTTGACCCTGAACGGCTGGTATACCGGAAGCCACGCTCTGATCGCGTGGTCGAGCGATATCGCCACCATGAAGTTCAATGTCTGCGTGGCGGCCATTCTGGCTGCTATTTCGATTCTGACGCTGCGCCCCGCTTCGTGGGTTAACTGGATCGGCCGGATCGCGGCCGCGGCATGCGCCTGCATCGGGCTCGCGACCATCGCGGAGTATGCTTTCCGCTGGAACGCCGGAATCGACGAACTCTTTGTGCGGGATCTGAACCCCGGCCCCGGTTTCGCGGCTGGACGCATGGCGCCCGCTACCGCGCTCAGCCTGATCTTTATTGGCGCCGCGCTTCTGCTGGCCCGTAGCCGGACCACGCATCGCGCCGCGCAATTGGTCTGCCTGCCGGCCGGCATCATCGCCCTTCTGAGCTTCGGCAGTTACTTCTACGGAAGCGCGGAACTGAACCGCTTTGCGCCCTTCGGCCCGATGGCGCTCAACACCACGATTGTGTCCTCGTGTCTGCTGGCGGGCGTTTTGCTTCAAATGCCGGATTCGGGGCTGGTCGCGCCTCTCACTCTTCGCGGGTTTAGCGGTACTCTTGCCCGCCGTCTCATCCCCATGGCAATTCTTGTGCCGCTCGCTGCGGGATGGCTGACGCTGCGTGGAGAGAACCTGGGATTCTACGGCCGCGAGTTCGGCGTGGCGATCTTCACCGTGCTGACTATCGTCGGCCTGGTTTTCCTGCTCGCTGGCAGCGTGAATTTCCTCGCGCGCATCGAGACCGTCCGCGAGAAAACGAGTCTCGATCTCAAACGGCAGCGCGACGTCCTCAAGCACCAGGCCGAATTGATCGATCTCTCAAACGACGCTATCATCATCGCCGATTCCCGGCGCCGCATCGTGGCATGGAACGTCGGCGCCGAAGCTCTCTACGGCTGGCGCGAAAACGAAGCGATCGGACAGTACATTCACGAATTTCTCCGGACCTCATCCACCATCCCGGTTGCGGAAATCGATGAAACGCTGCACGTTCGCCACAAGTGGGAAGGTCAGCTCATCCACACCTGCCGCGACGGAAAGCAGGTCACGGTCGACAGCCGCCACGTCCTGCGGCCGGACGCCGACGGTCAGCCCGGAAGATTTCTCGAAATCAATCGCGATGTGACCGACCGGAAGCGCCTCGAAGAACAATTGTTCCAATCGCAGAAGATGGAGAGCCTGGGACAGCTGGCAGGCGGGATTGCCCACGACTTTAACAACCTGCTGACGGTCATTAACGGCTATTGCGAACTGATTCTCGGCTCCACGGAACCAGACCGCCGCTACCTCGACGATGTCCGCCAGATTCGCTCCGCCGGGGATCAGGCGGCGAAGCTCACCCAGCAACTGCTCGCGTTCAGCCGCAAGCAATTGCTGAAATCCGTTGTCCTCAATCTGAATCACGTCATTGCGGACACCACTCGAATGCTGCGCCGCCTGATCGGCAGCCAGATCGATCTCGTGATGAACCTGGCTCCCGACCTCGCCAATGTTCGCGGCGACGCCGGACAGGTGCAGCAGATTCTGATTAACCTTGTGGTGAACGCCCGCGACGCGATGCCCTCGGGCGGCGCGCTGCGCATCGAGACTTTCAACACCACCCGCAATTTCCGGCGCGCGGAAAGCCCGGCCGCCCTTCAGCCCTGCGTTCATCTCACCGTCATCGATACCGGCTCGGGGATGAAGCCGGAGATCGTGGAGCGGATCTTCGAACCGTTCTTCACCACGAAATCGCGCGAGCGGGGCACGGGCCTGGGACTTGCGACCGTCTACGGCATTGTTCAGCAGATGAGCGGGGAGATTGAAGTCGAGAGCCGCGTTGGAACCGGGACGCTCTTCCACCTCTATTTCCCGAAAACCGATGAACCGCTCGCCGCCGCCGTTCCGGTCGCCGCCGCCGATCTTCGCGGCTCCGAGAACATTCTCGTTGTGGAAGATCAGGAAAACGTCCGGGCGCTGATCGTCACCGCCCTCAAAGGCTTCGGATACAACGTCTGGAGCGCGGCGAATGCGCAGCAGGCGCTGGCGTTCAGCGAGTCGCATAAGGACCGCCTCGATCTCCTGGTGTCAGACATTGTGATGCCTGGCATGGACGGCAATGAACTGGCTGTCCACATCCAGAAAGCCCGGCCGGGGATTCGTATCCTTCTGATTTCCGGCTATACGAACCGCGCCATCGCCGCGACCGCCGTACCCCAGGGCGCCGCCTACTTGCCGAAGCCGTTCACCCCCGAAACTCTCGGCGATAAGGTGCGTCAGCTTCTGGCTCCCCCCGTCTCGCCGAAGAACGTTCTCCTGGTGGATGATGACGCGCCCGTGCGCCGCGCCATGCGCCGCTTTCTGACGAATGCCGGATTCCATGTGAAGGAAGCTGAAAACGGTAAGGACGCAATCGAACAGCTTTCGCGGAATGGACACGTGGATCTCATCGTGACCGACATGGTGATGGATGTACAGGGCGGGGAAGAGATGATCGCGCAATTGCGCCAGAGCCATCCCACGCTTCGAATCGTCGCGATGTCCGGAGCGTTTCAGGACGATAACGGCGAGACCGCGTCGAAACTCGGGATTGCGGCCACGCTGAAAAAGCCGTTTACCTGGCAGGTTCTTCTGGAAACCGTGCGCCGCGTCCTGACCGAAAGCTGACCGTTACCGCCGCACCGGCGCAAAAATCGTCACCGTTGTTCCCGCCCCCGGACTTCCCTGAATCGAAAAAGCCCCGCCAATTCGCGCGGCCCGCTCATTCATCTCAAGAATTCCAAGCGAATGCGGATCGCTGATCTGCGCCTCCGTAATTCCTTTCCCGTCATCCTGCAGACGAATAATGAGCTGCGAGCCGGAATGCACCAGCGTCAGCTTCACCAGCATGGCCTCGGCATGCAGCCGGATATTTTCGAACGCCTGTTGCAGTATCCGAAAGAGCTCGGCGGCGGCCACATCGTCGGTCAGTTCGTCATTGTCGGAAATCTGCGCTTCGCACCGGATACCGGTCCGTTCGCTGAAATCCTCGGCCATCCATTCGGCGGCGGCGCTGATTCCCAGGCTCAGAATTCCCGGCCGTAATTCGGACGAAATCTGCCGGGACGCCCGAATGGCCTGATCGGCCAGAGCCAGCGTGGATTTCAGCTTTTCCTCCGCTTGCGCGGGCTCCTTGCATGCCTTCTCCGCCAGCCAGGCGCAGTTCATCTTCAGGACCGTCAGGGTCTGGCCCAGATCGTCGTGCATCTGCCTCGCAATGCGCGTCCGCTCGCGTTCCTGTGCGTCCGCCAGCCGCCACGAAAGTTTTCGAAATTGTTCGGGAGTCGCCATGGGCTCTCAATTCTCCGCGGGGCGCAGCCGGCCTGGGAGTCCGTCGCCGGGAAATCCCGTGGCTATTGAGCGTACCACTTCCGCGAGTTGCGAGTAATTCTCGCTTTTATCCAGAATAAAATCCGCGCCCTGCCGCCGGCAGAATTTCCGGCATGCCTCATCGAGACAACTGGAGAAAATGATGCTGACTGGCGCCCTCGCTCCGCTGCGCCGTACCGAGCGCAGAACATCGATTCCCGTACCGCTCCTGAGCTGAAGATCCAGAATAATGACGTCAGGCGATAGTCTTTGAATCTCCTGGACGGCCACTCCGGCGTCCGCCGCCGACCCGGTCATCGATACCCCCGGGATTCGGGAAAGCATCTCCTCGATCGCCGAAACAAAGACAGGTGAGTCCTCCACGGCGAATACGCAGGTTTCTTTGTTTGCCACAGGGGTTACTTCCACTGGCCTCAGAATACGTGTTTCCACGAGGTTACTGAAACCAGCCTGTTCGCCATTCTGTCGTAGGACTCTGGATAACAACCGCGTCGGTGTTTTTCCTACACGCGCCGGCTAGTCGATGAGGTTGTTGCGGATGACGTATTGGGCCAGTTCCGCATTGCTCTCCATCCCCATCTTGTGCAGGACGCGCGTCCGGTACGTGCTGACCGTCTTCACGCTGAGGTGGAGCGCGTCGGCGATCTTCGTGATCCCCTGGCCGGAGCCGATCCGCAGCAGGATATCGTGCTCGCGGTCGGATAGCTGATCGTGCAGCGGCCGCGATGCGTCGATTGTGAGCTCATTCGCGAGCCGCTCCGCGGTCTCCGGACTGACGAATTTGCCGCCCGCCATCGCTCGCTTTACCGCCTGCAGTAATACAGACGGATGGCTGTCCTTACTGACATATCCCGCGGCTCCAGCGCGAAGGGCTCTGGTGGCGAACTGCTCTTCCGCATGCATGCTCAGGATCAGTACCGGAAGGTGTGGTTTGGCCGTCTTGATTTCTTTCAGAAGCTCCAGCCCGCTTCGTCCGCGCAGAGATAAATCCAGTACCACCAAACTAAGTGGTTGATCCCACACAGCTTTCATTCCCTCTGCTGCGTCCTCTGCTTCCAGCAGAACGGCGTCCGGGAATTCGTCACGCAAAGACTGCGCGATGCCCCGCCGTATCAGGGGATGGTCGTCGACGAGCAAAATGTGAGCCATGTGTTTCCTCCGTTAAGGGTCTTTTGCTAACTAAAGTCGTAAGGACCCTTCCTACGTTTGCCGAAACGCCATTCCTACGCGGAATGGAGCACATCGCGGATATTGTTTTCCGCTCATCCATGTCACATTACCTACATATTAGCCAATTGCAACGTTGGCGCGAAACATTAAAGCGGCACAAGAGGAAAAAGCGTGACACGAATTCATTTAAGCTCCGATCATTCGATTCTGACTGTCGGATTGCGCACGATACTGGATGCGTCCGAAGGCGAATTTTCATTTTCGGCCAGCCATGGCATGGAAAATCTCGCGGAGCGGGCGCTGGCGGAGGAAGCGGGTGTCATCCTGCTCGATGTGACCGGCGCTGTTTCGCTGGAATCGGTCACTCATCTCTGCCAGGCCGCGCGTTCGGTGCCCGTGGTGCTCTGGATCGACGACGCCGCAACCGAATTTATATCGCAGGCTCTGAGCTCCGGCGTGCTGGGCTTGTTGCGGAAGCGCGCCGGCCAGAACGTTCTCCTGGAGTGCCTGCGCGAAGTCTCGCAGCATCGCCTCTGGGTCGAAAATGACCTCAGCCGGCAGTTGCTCAGCACCCGCAGCGTGAAGCTCACGAAGCGCGAGCGCCAGTTGGCTTCGCTCCTGGCGCAGGGTCTGAAAAACAAGGAAATCGCTTATCGGCTCGGTATTACCGAAGGCACGGTCAAGGTTTATCTCTCGCGTCTTTATGGAAAGCTCGGCGTAAACGATCGGTTTGATCTCGCGCTTTTCGCCCTGAAAAATCTCGGACCGTCGCAGCCCGCCGCGTCCGCCAAACTCACCGCCGCGCAGGAAGCGATGGCTCCAATTCAGATGCCCTCGACTTTCAGTGTCGGCAGCACACAGATTCAATAGGAGATTCCAGCATGCTCAATACACCCACACCCGGCCGTCGCAACGCCTCTGTCGCCGCGCCCTATCTTCAGGATGGCACTGCCACCACATTCCCGGAAACAGTTCGTCTGATCGCCCGCTATCAGCATGGGCGTCAGCCGGCCAGTGAGAATAGTTCGTCAATTGTCCGGTTTCTGGATTCGCTCACCAGCGAGGCGGGCGAACGCGTGACCGTCACTCATTCCCGCTGATATCCGCATCGGGAGACGCCGGAACTATTCCCGGATAAACAGCAGCGCCTCAAGTTTCTTTCCGTCGGCAACATCGCGCGAATTCCGCCCTCGACAGCCAAAGCCGTACATTTCGAACAAAGAGACCAACTCACTGGCCGGCACTAACACCGGATGGCATGTTTCCATCGCCGCCTGCATCGAAGGCGGCAGCGCGCGCCCCGGCGTCACCGCGGACCGCATGTCCGGTGGGTTGACCTGCATGATGACCCCGCACATTCGCGGGCGTAACTGGCAGATTGACCGGACGCCGGCGCGCCAGTCGATATGTTCCAGAAGCAGCGTGGCGAGCAGCAAATCCGCGCCCGGCGCAAGATGCGTATTCTCCAGATCGTCCTGTGCGATCTCCGTATTCAAGCCATGCTTCCTCAAACGCATTTCGAGCCGCGCCAGAAAAGCGGGATTCAGGTCCGCGCACATGAGTTGATGCGGAAGAAACAGCGCTGTATCCAGAAACCCGAACATCTGGCCGGTGCCCGCGCCCGCAATCGTGATTCGCGAATCGGCCGCTAATCCCGCTTCCGCCATGAACCATTCCGTCAGCCGCGCCGCCGCCTGCGCCTGCCCGATCGCCGCCATGTGCGTTTCGTAATCGTCCGCGGAAATGACCTCTGTCCATGCGTGCCGAAGCGCCGGATCCATAACACATCTTAGTGCGAAGAATATGCGTATGATGAGGTGTGATCAGCACAACCGAAATCGCGCCCGACGTTTATCGCGTCTCCGTTTTTGTTCCGGAGATCAATCTGGAATTCAGCCACTTCCTCGTGAAGGACGACGAACCCCTTCTCTTCCACACCGGCCTGCGCGGCATGTTCCCCATCGTGCGCGAGCAGGTGGCGCGCCTGATCGACCCCGCGAAGATCCGCCACATCGGCTTCAGTCACTTTGAGTCCGATGAATGCGGCGCGCTCAATCACTGGCTCGAAGTCGCCCCCAACGCCCAGCCGGTTTGCGGCATGGTGGGGGCGCTCGTGAGCGTCAACGATTTCGCCAATCGCCCTGCTCGAGCTCTCACGAGCGAGGAACCTCTCGAAACCGGGCGTCACCGTTTCCGCTTCATCCCCACCCCGCATGTGCCCCACGGCTGGGACGCCGGCGTGCTGTTCGAAGAAACAAACCAGACGCTGTTCTGCTCGGACCTCTTTCATCAGTGGGGCCTGCACGATCCCGAAACCGATAAGGACATCATGGACCGCTGCAGGGAAACGCTGGTCCAGACCGAAGCCGGTCCCTTCGCCAACTACATTCCCTACACGCACAACACAGGCCGCGTGCTTGAAACACTCGCGGGCTACAACCCGAAAACACTGGCCATCATGCACGGCTCGAGCTATCACGGCGATGGCGCGCGCGCTCTGCGTGACCTCGCCGGGGCGATGCGCGACGTCCTCGGACCGAAAGGTTAACTACTTCATCAACTCGGCCAGCTTGTCCTGCACCGCCGCGCCCCAGATGTCATAACCCTTCGCCAGCGGATGCAGGTTATCGGGCCGGAACGAATCGGGCAGAAACACGCCCTTCTCATCCAGAAACTTCTGCCCAATATCCATGTAGAAAACGTGCCGCTGGTCGTCCAGCCTGGAAATGACCTGGTTCACCTGCGCGATCTTCTCGCGCACCGGATCGCCCGGCAGGCCGCGCGGAAAAATCGCCAGCAGCAGAATCTTCGCGTTGGGGAAATCCTTCCGTAACTCGAGCACCTCGGCGCCAACGCCCTCCGCAATCTCGGGCGCCGTGTTCGCTCCCGTGTTGTTCGTTCCGATCATCAGCATCACGGCCTTCGGCTGGAATCCCTGGCCCTCGCCATTCTTCAGGCCCCACAGATTCCCCTGCGTCGTATCGCCCGCGATGGCGAAATTCGCCGTCCGGATATTTCCGAAATATTTTTCGAACATCGCCTTGTTGGCGTCGCCCTGCACCCACCAGTCCGTGATCGAATCGCCTTCGAGCAGCAGATCGATATTGCCCTTCCCGGCCGTCTCGACAAATTCGATATGCCGC
>CAZWTH010000037.1:0-18431 GCA_964636715.1 uncultured Solibacteraceae bacterium
GTGGAAGGCTCGCCGTTCTCCGAGGCCGAAGCCGCGGCGATCGTCGCCTGGCGCGTGGCCAACGGCCGGTTCAACGATATAAAGGATGTGAAGAAAGTTCCTGGCGTGGACTCGAAGAAAATCGACGCGCAGCAGACAAGGATCACGTTTTGAAAGCCACGAAACCATTCATCGCCGCCGGCGCCGCCGCCCTGATCGCGCTCAGTTCGCACACCATCACCGCGCAGACCGGCGCTACAGTGAACTTCGATCGCGAAGTGCGGCCCATCCTGTCGCAGAATTGCTTCCGCTGCCATGGCCACGATGAAAGCTCCCGCATCGGCGGCTTCCGGCTCGACGTGCGCGATGAAGCCACGCACCAGCAGGCGGTGGGCACGCCCATCGTTCCCGGCGACCCCGACCACAGCGAGCTCATCATGCGCATCAATTCGCCGGACGATGGAACGGTGATGCCGCCGGCGATCACGCACACGAAACTGACGGATGCGCAGAAGGACACGCTGCGCCGATGGATCAAGGAGGGCGCGAAATACACAGGCCACTGGTCGTATGAGCCGATTATTCGGCCCGCCGTGCCAGCCGCCGCGGGGAAGAACGCGAACCCGATCGATGCCTTCATCCAGGCGAGGCTCGCGAAAGAAGGACTGAAGCCTTCGCCGGAAGCCGATCGCCGTACGCTGATCCGCCGCGTGACGCTCGATCTGACGGGTCTGCTGCCGACGCCCGAACAAGTGACCGCGTTCGAAGCCGATAAATCACCGGACGCCTACGAGAAGCTGGTGGACCGTCTGCTGGCTTCGAATGAATACGCCGAGCAGCAGACCGTGCTCTGGCTGGACGCGGTGCGCTACGCCGATTCCGCCGGCTTCCATAGCGACGGCTCGCGTCCTGTCTGGCTCTATCGCGATTACGTGCTGAAAGCGTTCCGCGAGAACAAGCCGTTCAGCGATTTCACGCGCGAGCAGATTGCGGGCGACCTGCTGCCGAATGCGACGACGGAGCAGAAAATCGCGGCGGCGTACAATCGCCTGAGCCGCAGCTCGGCGGAGGGCGGCCTGCAGCCGAAGGAATATTACGCGAAGTACGGCGCCGACCGTGTGCGCGATCTTTCCACCGTGTGGCTGGGGAGCAGCTTTGGCTGCGCCGAATGCCATAACCATAAATTCGATCCCATCCTCACGAAGGATTTCTACGCGATGAAGGCGTTCTTCGCGGATGTAAAAGAAGATGGCCTGGTGCAGGACGTGGGTCCTACCGCGTTCGCGCCGAAGATGAAGGTTTACGGGCCGGGTCAGAAGGAGGCGATCGACGCGCTGCAGAAGCAGGTGGATGATGCGCGCCAGGCGCTCACCGAGCAGGCTGCGGCGCTGGGCGATCAACAGCGCCAGTGGGAGAAGGAAGAGCTGGTGCGCTATCTCTCCGGCGAGCTTGCCTGGGAGTTCCCGATTCCCGTCGCCGCCACTGCGAGCAAGGCGACGCTCACGATCCAGAAAGAAGCGGTTCAGCAGGACCCGCGGACGCTTTCGACTTCCGTTTCGATGGGGCCGGGGATGATCAGCGTGGATGGCGCGAATCCGGATAACGAAACTTACGACGTCACGATTGAGCCGGGGGCAGGGAAGTGGATGAGCCTGGCGCTCGAAACCGGTCAGGATGACAGCCTGCCGGGCGCGAATATCGCGCGCGGGTCCGATCATTTCACGGTGACGGAAATCAACGCGGAGATGAATGGGGCGCCGCTGCCGTTCCAGTTCGCTTTCAGCGACACGGCGCCGGTGGCTGGTACTTCTGCGTCGTTCGCGATCGATGGAGATCCGAAGACGGGGTGGGCGATCGGCTCGGTGGCGCGCGGACCGCGCACCATGCTGATGCTGCGCCTGGCGACGCCGGTGACGACGAAGGACGGCGACAAGATCGTGGTCCATATTCATCAGGACGCGTCGGAGCGGAAGGCGACGATTGGACGTTTCCGGATCGCGCTTTCACCGAATATGAGTTCGTGGCCGGGGACCGGCGGGCGCAATGCGATTCGAACCGCCATCGCCCGCGCCGATCGCGATGCGGGCGTTGCGCCGCCTCCGCGTCCGGAGCCGAAGGAGGAGACGCCGGCTGTCGCGCCTCCGCCGCCGTCCAATGACGGTCTGGCGGGGAATATTGCATCCGCGCTCTTTACAACGCCGGAAAAGCGATCCGAGGATCAGAAGAAGCTGGTGCTCGATTACTTCGCGTATTCCAATCCGAAGCTGCAGGATGCGCGCATTGAGCTCGCGAAGCAGGAGGCGAAGCTCGCGGGGCTGATCAACGAAGTTCCGGAAGTGATGGTGACTGAATCCGTGGAGCCGCGCGAAGTGCGCGTGCTGCCGCGCGGGAACTGGATGGACGATTCGGGCGAGGTCGTGCAACCGGCGATTCCCGAATTTCTGGGCAAGCTGAATACCGGCGAACGCCGCGCTACGCGGCTCGATCTGGCGAACTGGCTGGTGTCCGATACCAATCCGCTCACCGCGCGCGCATTCGCCAATCGCATGTGGCGGCAGTTCTTCGGGATCGGCATTTCGAAGAATCTGGAAGACCTGGGGTCGCAGGGCGAAGCACCAGTGCATCCGGAATTGCTCGACTGGCTGGCCGCGGAATTCATGAAGCCGGAGTACCGCGCGGAGGGCGCGCACGAGTGGGATGTGAAGCATCTGCTGCGGACCATCGTGACGAGCCAGACGTACAAGCAGTCGTCGGTTTCGAATCCGGAGCTCGATAAGCGCGATCCCGATAACCGGCTGGTGGCGCGCCAGGGGCGTTTCCGCATTGAAGCGGAATCGGTGCGCGACACGGCGCTCGAGATTTCGGGGCTGCTGGTGAAACAGTTCGGCGGCGCGAGCGTGCGGCCGTATCAGCCGGAAGGTTATCTGGCGGCGCTGAACTTCCCGAAGCGCGAATGGTCGGCCAGCCATGGCAGCGACCTTTACCGTCGCGCTGTCTACACGCACTGGCAGCGTACGTTCCTGCATCCTTCGCTGCTGAATTTCGATGCGCCGACGCGTGAGGAATGTACGGTGAACCGCGTGAATTCCAACACGCCGTTGCAGGCGCTCGACCTGCTGAACGATCCGATTTTCGTGGAAGCGGCGCGCGTCTTCGCCGAGAACATTCTGGATAAGGGCGGCAAGACGGTGGATGCTCAGCTCACCTGGGCTTTCGAGCGGAGCCTGGAGCGGAAGCCGGACGCGGTGGAACTGAAGGCGCTGCGCGAGGTTTATCGCAATGCGGCGCTGCATTTCGAGACGGACCGCAAAGGCGCGGCGGAGTTTCTGGCGATTGGCGAGGCGCCTGTGCCCGCGGAGATGAAGACCGAGGATCTGGCGACGATGACCAGTGTGGCGCGCGTCATCCTCAACCTGCACGAAGCGATTACAAGAGATTAAACATGAACAACGAATTTCTGAAGCGGCGGGCATTTCTGGGGCAGAGCGCGGCGGGCTTCGGGCTGATCGCGCTGAACTCGCTGCTCGATCCGCGGATTCTGAAGGCCGCCGACGCCGCGGAGAGCGAAGGGAAATATCAGGGCGTGGTCAACCCGCGTCATTTCCCGCCGAAGGCGAAGCGCGTGATCTACCTGTACATGGCGGGTGGGCCGTCGCATCTCGAAACGTTTGACGATAAGCCGAAGCTGCGCGAGATGCATGGCAAGCCGATGCCGGAATCGTTCACGAAAGGGCAGCAGATCGCGCAACTGCAGGGGAAGGCGCTCACGTGCTATGGCCCGCAGCATGAGTTCAGCACTTACGGGAAGTCCGGGCAGCGCATCTGCAATTTGTTTTCGCACCTGGGCGGGGTGGCGGACGATATTACGGTGATTCGCTCCATGTGGTCCGAGCAGATCAATCACGATACGGCGCACATGTTCCTGAACACGGGGTCGATTGTGCCGGGGCGGCCGAGCATGGGGTCATGGCTGCTCTATGGGCTGGGTGCGGACACGGAGAATCTGCCGGGGTTCATCGTGATGCTTTCGGCGGGACGCGGCGGGCAGATGCAGCCGATTTCGGCGCGGCAGTGGTCCGCCGGATTTCTGCCGAGTAAGTTTCAGGGCGTGAAGCTGAATTCGTATGGGAATCCGGTGCTGTATCTGGACAATCCGGCGGGGATCGATGCGAAGCTGCAGCGCGAGTCGATCGATGCGATCAACGCGATTGACCGCGACCGTTACAAGACGGTGCAGGACCAGGAGATTCTGACGCGCATTTCGCAGTATGAGATGGCGTTCAGGATGCAGACCAGCGTGCCTGATCTGGTCGATATGAGCAAGGAGCCGGCGAATATTCTGGAGGCGTATGGGGCGAAGCTGGGCGATGGATCGTTCGCGTCGAATTGTCTTCTCGCGCGGCGGCTGGCGGAGCGCGGGGTGCGGTTTATTCAGCTTTATCACCGCGATTGGGATCACCATACGGCTGTGAAGGATGGGATTGAATTCAAGGCTGAGGAAGTGGATAAGCCGATCGCGGCGTTGATTTCGGATCTGAAGCAGCGCGGGATGCTGGATGAGACGCTGATCGTGCTGGGTGGCGAGTTTGGACGGACGCCGATGTCGCAGGGCGGCGATGGGCGGGATCACCACATCAAGACGTTCTCGTATATGGTGGCGGGCGGCGGGATGAAGCCGGGGCTGAGCTACGGGGCGAGCGATGAGCTGGGATATGCGGCGGTGGAGAAGCCGGTGAGTATCCACGATTTCCATGCGACGATGCTGCGGGTGCTGGGCATCGATCATATGCGGTTGACGGTGCGGTATTCGGGGCTGGATGCGCGGCTGAGCGGGGTGGGGAATCAGGGGCAGGTGGTGGAGGAGTTGCTGGCGTAGAGGCCTGGACGCATCCCGTAGATTATTGAAAGTGAGCTTGAATTCTGGCGCTCACCAGTGCCCCCAGTCCTGATATCTTCGTGAGCTCAAGACGCGATAGCAGTACATCGCGGTCTGTCATTCGATAGCTCGGCCACTGTCTGGCCGCGCTGTTCACCGCTACGAGTCCCTTCCCAGCCCCTTGACAGCACTGCAATTGTATCGTCCGCTCCCGTGAGCGAAATAGCCCCATGAGAGTCGGAACGGGGATTCTGCGCCGATGGGCCTATCGATCAAATCGCCTCGCTCAGGTGCTCTATTGTGTACACGTTATCGCCGCGGCGGGGAATAGCGCGCTCCTGGTTATTCGCAAGCTGCATTCGTCATCTGAATTCATTAAGATGATAAAGATGCCCACTGATTCGGAAAATGCGGAGTTCCCAAAGTCAAATTACGACCGGATCTTCCTGGAGCAATTGACGAATGAATATCGTATTATTCAGGATAAGATTGATAAACAGGCGGGCTTTCGATTCACGGTTCGTGGCTGGTCTGTGACGCTGTTTGTAGGAGCGGTTCTTGGGACCAACGCTTTAAAGCTGCCGCAGTATTCATTGCTGGCTGTTTTAGTGCCTCTAATCGCGTTTCCCATGATGGAGTATTCGCAGTGGCGTAATCATAGTGTGCTTTCGGCTCGAGCGATTCGTATTGAAAAGGCGATTTGGCGCATCGTGCGGACCTCAGTCCCCTCCGATCCACAGTCCATAGTGAGTGGGATAGTGCCGAGGTTGGGTACCGAATTGGGGGAGGATTGGAATCTCATGCGGCCCCCCGTTAGATGGCTCAGATCCCATGGATATATTTTCTTCTATGTTGCTCAAGTGGCGCTGGTGATCGTTGCAACGTGTTTATTTGCCAGACAGCAAAAGGAGCCTCAAAGTGATCCGAGGGCGGGCCAAGTGATCATAAATGATCTTTCTTCAGGGAACTCGTTGCGTTGAGAGGAAAAGGCAATGATTAAGCGGAGCAGGAACCTCGGCATTATCCAGCAGGAACTCACAAAGTTTCTTGAGGAGTTCGATATAGCGGACGCCGAAGATACCCAAGCGCGTACCAATGCCCTTATTTCAGCTATGATTAAGGCTGGCGTTCTTAAGGAAGACTGGAAATTGAAGAATTTCCGGCTGCACATTGCTATCGAAAGAGTTCGTCTGCCTTTAACGCAACGAGCGGAACTGGCCGTGCAGGCGGAACTGTTTCACGATCTCATCAGCAGTTATGGCGGCGAACCCGATGAAGTCGACATGGAGAGGGCGCGAGAATTGCTCGATAATATCGCTGATGCCTTAGAATCGGCAATTACAACCGCCGTGAATCGAACGCAAGGGTCCCTTCCCCTCAGCTGATAGAGGTATAAAGGGAATAGAGATGGAATGTCAATCTCAGAATGACCGCAATCTTCGACTGAAGGCGGAACGGCTGCTGCGTAGTGCGGGCGTAGATCTTGCGCAAATTGCGGACCGCAGCCGTGAACTGGTCGTGTTCGGTTCGTACGCCGCCGGTCTCCAAACCCGAGTCTCGGATTTGGACATATTCATCGTGAGTGAGCATGCACTGCTTCTGCCGGCGATACGCGGCGCTGATATTGTTGTTCGTACAGAAAAGCAAGCGCTATCTGATGAGTGGTTGAGATCGGAACTGGCAGGCCACATTGCAGCCTATGGTCGTTGGATATCAGGCGAGGGTGGATGGCGTTCAAGGGCGATGGATGCCATTAATAAGGACGACGAGGCCGCAGAACGAAAACAACGGCGCATTGTCCGATTGGAGGAAAGTCTGCGGAAACACTGGGATCGGCTAACGCCAGACTTCCGTCGACGAAGCCTGGTTACAATTGGGCGCGAGTGGCAGAGGCTACACCTTCTGAAATCGGGCGTACCGGTCCCACCGACTCGGATTCTGGACATTGAGGCAAAGCGTTACGAAGGTGATTCCGGAGTTGCGGGGATGACAAGCTTGCTTCACCAACCCTACTTCCCCAAATCCTTAACCGTATACCCATCCGGCTTCGCCAGTTCAAACTGCTGATCCGTCAAGCTCGGGTTCATCTGCACGTCACTCACATCGATCACCGTCCCATACCCATCCTTCTTAAACGCCGCGTCGATGTGCATCGGGAACTGAATCCCGTTAAACCCTTTCCACTTGTCGTACTTCGTATCGCTGATAATCAGCCCGTTCTCGTCGAAGATCCGCTGGCGCACCACGTGGAAATCGAGCCGGTCGAACCAGATGCTGCGGTCGGGCAGGTCGGTATCGTTGTCGCCCTTACGCGCGATCTGCAGCACATACCAGGCATGGTCCACGTCCGTATCGTCCTGCAGATGAATGCGCTCGGTCGCGAGATCCGCGGGCTTCACCAGGATCGCGTTCAGCAGCGTCTGCGGACGCATGTTCTCCAGCGCGTTGTCCGAAGTTGCCGGCGCGGAATTGAGCCCGGTCACGTACAGGCTCTTCGACGGAATCGTGAGATGGAACTCGCCGCCCGCCGACGTGATATCGAACAGCGTCCCCAGCACCTTCGAATGCCCCTGGAGCCGCAGCGCCGCCGGCTTGCGGAACAGGATGGTCGTGGTGGCGCTGTACGTCACCTCCGTAATCTGCGCGCTGTGGTACACGCTGCCCACGCGCGCGATCATTTCCGACTTCGCGATGAACGAATGGATCGCGTCATAGCTCTCAGCCAGTTGCTGGTTGAGAATCGCAGGCGTGGTGGTCAGCAGCTTCGGAGCCTCACGCGCGGCGGCTCCCGGCTTGACGCCGTAGTTCACCGCGGTGTGCTTCAGAAGGCAGGAAGTGGAAGTAAGGGCGAGCGCCAGAATTGCGACAGCCCTCGCCGGTCGCGAGAAGTCCAACCCTTATTTTATCCGGTCGCGACTTTCGCTTCACGCGCCGCTTGCGTGGGAAATCTTACAGATTCAGCATCTCCCGCAAGCGGCGGCTTTGCAGACGGCTCACAGGAATCTCGCTGGCCTTCTTATCATCCATACGAAGCTGATAGGTGGACTTGAACCACGGAATCACTTCCCGGATGCGATTCACGTTCACCAGATAAGAACGGTGCGCACGCCAGAAGACGTCGGGATCGAGCGCCGCCTGCAATTCTTCAATGGTCCGGAAGTTCGACTGACCCTCGGCATTAGCCGCCACCAGCGTGATCACGCCGTTCGCGATGGTCGCGTAGACCAACTCTTCCGGTCCAATCACCAGATTGCGATTACCGCTGCGGATCAGAAGTTTGGTGAACGCGGGCTTCGTCTCAGGCGCCGCGGGCGGTTCGGTGAGGCGGTCCGCCACCGTGCGGCGCGCGCGCGCGAGCGTGGCGGCGAGACGGTCTCGGTCGATGGGCTTCAGCAGATAATCCATCGCTTCGAGGCGGAACGCCTCCACGGCGAACTGGTCGAAGGCCGTGGAAAAGATGATGTGCGGAGGATCGATCTGGTTTTCGCGCAGGCGCCGCACCACGCCCAGTCCGTCGAGACCAGGCATCTGGATATCGAGGAAGGCGAGCGCGGGGTCGAGCTTTTCGATCAGGTCCAGCGCTTCAAGACCGTTCGAAGCCTCGCCGACCACTTCCACTTCGCCCGTCTCGTCCAGCAGGAAACGCAGTTCGTCGCGCGCGAGCGGTTCGTCGTCGGCAATGACGGCCGACATAGGGACCCGCACCGGCGTCTGCCCGGAAGCCGAGCCGCCATTCGCACCGGCTACAGACGAGCGGATGGGCATGGAGAGGATTATAACGAACGATCTCGCGAGGCCCGCAACGGCCATGGGCTGATATCATAGCGGGTTGCAGTAAATCCTTGAATCCTTTGAAAATCGTGACGCGCCGGTGTTACACCTGTTTGCGGCGCCACGGGGGAGCTTATTTCTTTGTCCAATACGCAAGACACGTCGGCCAGACCTACGCCGAAGATTGAGCCAGCCGAAGGCAAGCTCGGCATCCTGATTCCCGGAATGGGCGCGGTTGCCACCACGTTTATCGCCGGTGTGGAAGCCATCAAGCGCAACATGGCTCAGCCCATCGGTTCCGTTTCGCAACTCGCCACCATTCGTCTCGGCAAGCGCACGGACAACAATACGCCGAAGATCAAAGATTTCGTTCCGCTCGCTCCGCTTGAAAACCTCGTCTTCGGCGGCTGGGACATCTTCGAAGAGAATTGTTATGAAGCGGCCGTCAACGCCGCGGTTCTCGATCGTCCTCTGCTCGACAGCCTGAAGGAGCCGCTTTCCGCGCTCAAGCCGATGCCCGCCGTGTTCGATACCGAATACGTGAAGCGCATCAACGGACCCAACCAGAAGCCGAAGGGTTCGAAGATGGAGCACGCTGAAGCGCTGATGGACGACATCAAACAGTTCAAGACGCGCAGCGGCGCAAGCCGCCTGGCGATGATCTGGTGCGGTTCCACGGAGGTCTTCCACCGCGCGAGCGCCGTACACCAGTCGGTGGAAACCTTCGAGAAGGGCCTCGCAGCGAACGATCCCGAAATTTCGCCCAGCCAGATTTACGCCTATGCCGCGCTGAAATCCGGCGTCTCCTACACGAACGGCGCGCCGCATCTCACGGTGGACGCCCCCGCGCTGATGCAGATGGCGCGGGACCGCAGCGTGCCGATCGCCGGGAAAGACTACAAGACCGGCCAGACGTTCATGAAGACGCTGCTCGCGCCTGGGTTCAAGTCGCGCATGCTCGGCGTTTCGGGCTGGTTTTCGACCAACATCCTCGGCAACCGCGACGGGGAAGTGCTGGACGATCCGGGCTCGTTCAAGTCCAAGGAAGAGACGAAGCTTTCGGCGCTCGAACAGATCCTGCAGCCGGAGCTCTATCCAGACCTGTATAAGAACATTTATCACAAGGTCCGCATCAACTATTACCCGCCGCGCGGCGATAACAAAGAGGGTTGGGACAACATCGATATCTTCGGATGGCTCGGCTATCCGATGCAGATCAAGGTGAACTTCCTCTGCCGCGACTCGATTCTGGCGGCGCCGCTGGCGCTCGATCTGGTACTGTTCATGGACCTCGCGCAGCGCGCCGGCATGCGCGGCGTGCAGGAATGGCTCTCGTTCTACTTCAAGGGCCCGATGACCGCGCCCGGCCTGTATCCGGAGCACGACATCTTCATTCAGCTCATGAAGCTGAAGAACACCCTGCGCTGGATGAAGGGCGAACAGCTCATCACCCACCTCGGGCTCGAGTACTACGACTAAACCTTTTGATACCTGGTTGTTAGCGCCGAACCCTGCGGTTTATCATATCCGCAGGGGCGTGGTAACCGTGTGCTGGTTCGTGCGTCCAAAACTGAGACGTTCAAAACGGCGATGCGGATTCTGGTTATTGGCGGCACTCTTTTTATCGGCAAGGCGCTGGTCAAGCGCCTGTTAGCGGCCGATCACGAAGTTACAATTCTGCACCGCAAGGCCGATCATCCGTTCGGCCGGCGCGTCCACAACGCGCGCGCGGATCGCAATGACGCCGCGAAAGTGAAGGCCGCGCTGGCGGGTCAGCGATTCGACGCGGTTTACGATCTCGCTTACGACTGGGAACGCGGCACCACGGGACAGCAGGTGGAAGCCTGCGCGAAGGCCGTTCCAGGGGAGATCACGCGCTACATTTTCATGTCGAGCGTGGCCGCGTATGGAGACGGGCTCAATCACGCCGAAGACGACCCGCTCGCATCGGAAGCGCACGCCAATCCTTACGTGCGGAATAAGGCGTCGAGCGAACGCGCGCTGTTCCGCATGTATCACGAATCGAAGTTTCCGGTTGTCACCATGCGGCCGCCGTTCGTCTACGGGCCGGAGAATCCGTTCTATCGCGAGGCGTTCTTCTGGGACCGCCTGAAGGCCGGGCGTCCCATCATTATTCCGGGCGACGGCAATCGGCTGATGCAGTTCGTCTATGTGAACGATCTGGTGGAAGCCTGCGTTCAGGCTCTCGAAAAACACACTGCGCCGGGGCGCGCTTTCAACGTGGGCGATGAAAAGCCGCTGACGCAGGTGGAGGCAGTGAATGCCTTCGCGAAAGCGGCGGGCAAGGAACCGGAGCTGGTGCGCGTTCACCGGAGCGTGATTGCGCGCGAAGGCGGCAACGTTTTCGCGGAGCCGTTTTATTTCGGGGAGTATTACGACGTCCCGCCGATCACGATGGTGATTGGGCGCGTGAAGCGCGTGTTCGGCATGACGCTGACGCCGTTTGCCGAAGGCCTGAAAGAAACGTACAAGTGGTATCTGCGTCACAACGATCGCAAGCCGAGTTTCAAGCTGGACGATCTGCTGATTCGCCTGGTTCGCGAAGGTCCGCGCGAGCCCATTCGTATTACGGGATAAAAGGTGATCGCGCGCCGCGCATTTTTCGGCCTGGTTGCCGCGGGCGGCGGCGGTTACTATCTTTTTGACCGGCAGAGCAGGGAACTGGAGCGCGTGGCTTCCCGGCCGGTCTATGTCACGATCGCGGAGTTCGATGTTACGGGGCGTAAGACGGGAGTCGTACGTGAACTCCGCATCCATCGTTCCGACGACGAGTGGCAGAAGCGGCTCAGCGTCGATCAGTTTCAGATGACGCGCCGGGCCGATACCGAACTCGCGTTCAGCGGCGCTTACTGGAACACGCACGAAGATGGTGTTTATCGATGCGCGTGCTGCCAGTCGGCTCTGTTCGATTCCACCGCGAAATATAACTCCGGTACGGGCTGGCCCAGCTTCACCGACCCCATCGCGAAAGAGAACGTCGTGACGGCGTCCGACTACAGCTTTGGCATGAACCGGACGGCGGTTGCGTGCACGCTCTGCGAAGCACACCTGGGCCATCTTTTCGACGACGGTCCGCCGCCCGGTGGCATGCGTTATTGCATCAACTCCGCGGCGCTGCGGTTCGCGCCGCGCACCGCCTGACTACTGGACCGTCCAGGTTCCCAGGGGCTGATATCCGGTATCGAGTCCGGATTCATTCGCCGCGCGCACGAAAATGGTTTTTCCGCCGGCGAACCCAGGCACAAAAGAGATGGCCACAGTCAGGTACTCCGCCGCAGCAGGAGGTACCGTGAACGATCGCCGTGGTATCGGATTGGAAGGTGAACGTGAAACTGGCTTCTGTAAACGGCTGCGAATTCCAGGACCCGCTTCCAATGCCGCTGATGGTGTAAGTCATGGGTGATGCGGCTGCGGACGCAAAGCAAAAAGCAAAAATAAGAAGGCGATGTAGCATTATTATGCTGGGATTTCGCGGCAATTCCAGGTCCGCACAAGGGTATGAAAACGCCCGTACTTTTCTATTGACACCTTTTTAGTTCGAGAATAGAATTAACTCCAACTACCTCCGGAACACTGTTCCGAAGGCCGATGACTGCCTTGCCGCTGAGTCTCTGACCAGCGCGGTCATCCACGGGGAGGGGAAATCCATGAAGAACCTTATGGTTCTGGCAGCAGCCATTGCTTTGTCTGCTTCGACGTTGTACGGTCAAACGCTGGGGGCGGTTACCGGACGTATTACCGATCCAGGCGCGTCGGCAATTCCGGGCGCAACCGTAACGCTGACGAACGTCAGCACGAATGCCACGCGCAATACCGTGAGTACGGACGATGGCGATTACACGCTGCCTTCCGTGCCGCCTGGAATTTACAACCTGAAGGTCGAGCATACCGGTTTTTCCGCTGCGACCAGCAACAACCTGGAAGTGCAGGTGCAGCAGACGGTTCGCGCGGATTTCAGCCTGAAGATCGGTCAGATCACGGAGTCGATTGAAGTCTCCGCGGCCGCCGACATGCTCCAGACGGAAAATGCGTCGGTCGGCACCGTGATCTCGAACAAGGGCGTGACGGAGCTGCCGCTCAACGGGCGCAACTATCTTGGACTCGTCGCGCTTTCGCCGAACGTCAACACCCTTTCGCCCTCCTCGGGCCAGGCGGGTTCGCGTGAAGGCGGTGATCGCGCTTCACAGTCGATTTCAGCGGGAGGGCAGCGCATCATGTTCGACTACTTCACTCTCGATGGCGTCAACAACACGGACCCGGATTTCAACACGTACATCACGCAGCCCTTCCATTGACGCGATTCAGGAATTCAAAGTACAGACCGGCATCTATCCCGCCGAGTTCGGCCACGAAGCGACGCAGATCAATGTGCTGACGAAATCCGGCGGCAACGCTTATCACGGAGCGCTGTTCGACTTCGTCCGTAACGACAAATTCGACGCCATACCATATGCCTTCGGCACGGTGCATCCGAACAAATCGCCGTTCAAATGGAATGACTACGGCTTTGAGATTGACGGCCCGGTTCGCATTCCGAAAGTATTCGACGGGCGTAACCGCCTGTTCTTTATGGCCAATGACGAATGGAGACAGCAACGCGCGCACGGCCAGGCGAACTACACGCTTCCCACGGCCGCGGAAGAGGGCGGCAATCTTGCGGCGCTTTCGGCGACCATTTACGACCCGGATACGGGCGGCAGTACCGGCGCTACCAAAACGCCGTTCCAGGGCAATCTGATTCCGCAGAGCCGGCTCGATCCTGTTTCGCAGAAGTTCCTGAAGTATTACGCCGCCGCGGCGTTGCCCACCGCCACCAACAACTATCCGTTCATCAACAGTTCACCGGTGAATCGCGACGGATTTACGCTGCGTATGGATTACGTCGAATCGAGCAAATCGCAGTGGACGGGGCGGTATAGCTGGGGCGACGAGAATCAGTCGACGGTCGGACTGGGTGGCGTCGGCAGCAAGATTCTGGCGAACTACGAGCAGTACCTCGGATCGAATACCCGCACGCTGACTCCGCGGCTGGTCAATGAGGCGCGCTACGGCTATTCGCGCCTGTTCAATTCGATCGGTACGCTTTCGGCGTTCAATACGGACGTGGTCGGCGGGCTCGATATTCCAGGGTTAAAGTCGGGACAACCCTCTACCTGGGGCATTCCCGCGATTTCGTTCACGGGCGATGGGTTCAGCGGCATCGGCGATAACACCGACGGTCCGTACGTCATCCAGAACAATACCCTGCAGGTGGTCGATAATGTCTCCTGGATTCACGGCAAGCACACGTTCCGGTTCGGCTTCGAATATAACCGGCAGAATTTCAATCAGGTGGGAAATCAGTTTTCGCGCGGCAATTTTGTGTTTCAGCCGAACGCTACACAGAGCCCTACGCACACGGGTGGCGACGCGTTCGCCGAATTCCTGCTGGGCGATCTGTATCAGTCCACTGTCGCGGTGGCCATCGCCGACGCGGAATACCAGCGGAACGCGGAAGCCGCGTTTCTCGATGACACCTGGAAGATTGCTCCGAAACTGACGCTATCGCTCGGACTCCGCTATGAGCTGACGCCGCCCTGGACCGACACGCTGGGCGACAACTTCACCGTGGCGTTGCCGAAACTCTATTTCGCTCCGCAGGCGCCGCAGGATCAGTGGCCGTACTTCGTGCGTCAGGGCAACTGCACGAATCCGTATCAGGGTCTGGCGATTAACTGGACGGATACGACCGGAAAGGCTGGAACGCAGGCGAATCCCGCCCCTGTATGCAGCAACGGCGCTTATCCCGATGCGCTGATGAAGACGCAATACAAAAATTTCGCGCCGCGCGTCGGTATTTCGTGGTCGCCGGATTCGCGGCTGGTGGTGCGCGCGGGTTTTGGCGTGTTCTATAACCAGGACATCGGCAATGCGGTGTTCGATATGGCGCGCAACATCGCCGGCCGGGTAACGCAGACTTCCGGACAAAATGGTGGGACGGTAGGCGTCCCGAATCTGTTCTACAGCAACGCTGTTCCGGGCGGAAGCGGCGCCACGGCCCAGATCCCGCCGCCTTACGCTTATGTGAACGCACTCGAGCACAAGACTTCCTACACCATGCAGTATCTGCTCAATATCCAGCGGCAGGTCGGGCAGAACTGGATGTTCGAAGCCGGCTATCTCGGTACGGTGAGCCACCATCTCTACGGATTCCAGGACGCCAATCAGGGAATCCCCTATGGGTATCTCGGTGATGGGAAAGCCACCCCGGTCTCCACGCGCCTCCCACATCTGAACTACGGCGTGATCCAGCTTGTACACGATGGCGGCAACGGCAATTACAACGGCATGAGCGTCAAGGCGACGCGGCGCTTCAACTCCGGCGTCAGCGTGATCAGTTCGTATACGTGGTCGAAATCGATCGACAACACAAGCGGGATTCGTACTCAGGGCAGCGACACGCTGTTCCCACAGAACAGCGATTGTCTGGAGTGTGAACGCGGACTTTCGTCATTCGATGTGCGGCATCGCGCCGTGACGTCCATCCTTTACGATCTGCCGGTGGGAGCAGGGAAGAGGCTGAACATCGGAAACGCATTCGCGAACGCCGTTATCGGCGGATGGCAGACCGGAGGCATTTTGACTCTGCAGAGCGGCGTTCCGGGCACAGTGACGATCGGCAGCGTGGATAACGCTTCTACCTCCGACGGCGGGTATGACCGCCCGGTCGCGACGGGAGAAAGTCCGTATCTCGATAATCCGGTTCCATCGCGATGGCTGAACCTGGCCGCGTTCCACGAAGCGGCGCCGGGATTTTTCGGCAACGTTGGACGCAACACGATTCAGGGGCCCGGCATTTTCAATATGGACATCGAAGTCCACAAACAGTTCCGGATGCCGAAAGAGGGCCATGTGCTGCAGTTCCGGCTGGAGACGTTCAATACGCTCAACCATCCTAACTGGGGCATGCCAGGTCTCAACATCCTCTCCGGAGCGGTTCAGCCCGGTCACCCGGGAACCGATGCGCATGCGAACTTCGGCGTGGTGAATGGCACCTCTACGGCGATGCGGCAACTGCAGCTTGGGCTGAAGTATTCGTTCTGAGCTACTGCACGGTCCATCCGCCCAGCGCCTGATAGCCGGTATCGAAACCTGCGTCGTTGTTCGCGCGGACGAATAGTGTTTTCGTGCCGGCAAATGAGGGCTTGAAAGTGATCGGAATCTGGAGCGCCCTCGCGTCGGGCTTCGCGCTGGAGCCGTGATCGTAGCTCGCGCCGCTGAGATCGATCGCGCATTGGCTGTTGGAGGCGGAACCGGAACCCGGCATTCCGGCTCGCGTCCAGGCCGCGCCATCGTCGCCAGCGAGATAGACGGCGCTGCCGTCGAAGAAGATCCAGCAGGCGTTCTGGCCACTCAGCGACGGCGCGATCAGCAGATTCATGCCGGCGATGTCGATGCGGTCCGTCATCCGAATCGTGAATGTCTGGGCGGAGCCGGCGCCGGTATTCGGAGAAATGGAATCGGACGGAGGGACACTCGAAGTCTCGATCGATCCGGTAGAAGCGGATTGGCTCAGCGACTGAGATGCTCCGGTCACCAGAACGCGGTAAACGTCGGCGGGAGCGCCGGGGGAGGCCGACACCGTCATCGTGGTACTGCCGGAGCCCGTCACCGTGGGCGGATTGAAGGTCGCGGAGAGCTGGGCGCTATTACCGGTGTGGCGGGCGGTCGTTGTTGTGGCGAAGGTGACCGGCTGATTAAAAGCGCCGGAAGGAATGACGGTAACTGTATAGTTCAGGCTCTCGCCGAGAGGAACACCGCGTGTCTCCTGCGGGGTAACGGCGAGGTTAAAACCGGCATCACCGGACGTGGTGGCTGTCAGGGTTCCTGCCTGAACATATCCGGACGAAGTGTTTGTCTTGTTCATCGCGTTGAGATAGATCGGCCATGTGTTGTTATCCGCGACGGTGAGTGTGATGGGAACGGTTAGCGTAAGATTGTTGCCGGAGAGCGTGACTTTTACGGTGCTGGGATCGAGAGCGCAGGCATCGCCGGTCAGCGTGGTGGAGGTCTGGGTTCCGGCTGGAGCGCTCCAGGCACCGTTATGGTAAGCGGTCATGCTGGCTGTGGAGACGTGGTAATAAAGCCAGCAGGCTGTTGGAGAAGCGGGAGAATCCTGAAAGAGGATGTTGAGGCCGCCGATGTCGGACGCACCCACGGTGTCCGAGACGGTGAAGCCGAAAGTCTGGGTCGAGTTCGCAGACATCGTGCTCGAACCGGGGCTGACGGAGACGACGGAGGGTTGTCCGTTGGATGCCCCCGGCTGCGCGTAGAGGTAGGCATCGTGCACGGCCGTGAAATAGAGCGATTCGCCGGTGGAAAGGGCCATGGGCGTGGCGTAGGAATACGTGGGGCCGTCCGCGAGATAGCCGCCGCCAGGCACGCTGAGATCGTTGGTGGCGAAGCGGATGTTGGTTATGGTCAGGTATTCGGGGTCGTTGTAGTGCCAGATGCCCGCCGTGCTGGTCGCGTTATTGACGAAGATCGCCTGGTCGCCGGCGAACGCGGCGGCGGGGAATCCGTCGACGTTAACCGAGGCCGGCGTACCAGAGGGAGTTGTGTAAACCGGTTCGCAGCACGGTGTGCCGTGGATGAAGGTGGATGTGTCCGCCGTGAAGGTGATTGTGAAACCAGCTTCGGAAAATGCCTGTGAGCCCCAGTAACCGCTGCCGACGCCGCCAATGACGTATGTATTCGTTGCTGCGACGGAAAGACTGGTGAAGGCGAGCAGCCCCACGGTGAATCGGAACATTGTTTGAAACCCTCTCTGGACGATTTCAGGGGAAAGCCCTGGTCAGGGAGGTAAAGCAATCGTCAAACCGATGTGCGGTTCGGGGCAGGACGGAGCAAGGATTGAATTTTACATAATATGTGTTATCGGAAGTTGGCGAGCGGAGGATGCCTGAGGCGTCCCCTATCCAGAATTTCGAGCCGGATGATCGCCACCTTCCTGCGCGACGGCGCCACCCGCGGAACGCGGGTCTCCACCTGAAACAGCTCGATCGATGTGGAACTTTTTTTGAGAGCTGAAGCGCTTTTTGAGCGATAACGCCGGCGCTTCGACGAATGTCCAACTCAGCCACCCCAAGGCGCAGCAAATGAAAACAGACTCCGCAAACACCGCCCACGGTGACTGGCGGTAGCCCCAGATAAGAAGGCTCTCGACCGGCCAGCCGTACAGATAAACGCCATATGAAATGTCAGGCACGGTTTCCATCCATGTGAGTGAAAGCTCGGGCCTGCTTCCAAAGAAGAACAAAAGGTAGCTTCCACACAAGACGCAGGCTACTTCGCTACGGGTGGGGACGAAGACTGCAATAGCAACGATAGTCGCCGCGGATATCCAGGCCAGAGAGCGTGTGAATTTGATTTTGTCCTTGAGGAGGCAAAAACAAGTTCCCACCAGGAATGCCGACGCCAGCCTGATGATTCTCGGGGTCTCGCCGAACAAAGGCCGGATCAATCCGAATTCAAGGCTGTCGAGAGCTCTGGTTTGCCAAACAAGCAACATAGCAGCCGTGACCGCCACCCACACCCACCTGAATTTGAACAGCCTTAACGAGCCAAAGACCGCGACCCAAAAATAGCAGCGCACCTCGTAGGGAATGGTCCACAGAGAGATATTCAAATTTGGGTATGGATTGCCGGGAAACGCCTCTACGGATGGCTGCCAGAAGATCAGGTGTAAACACGACCTCCAGTTCAGATCCCGGAACAAGGAGCGGTCACCGGGGATTATGGAACT
>CAZWTH010000038.1:0-7434 GCA_964636715.1 uncultured Solibacteraceae bacterium
GTGCCCGAACCGCGCCCGTCAACGGATCAAGCCCCACGCGCCGCACGCGTCCCTGCGAGTTCATGATATCGATCCCCACCTGCGGCACTGAACCGCCAGGATAAATCAGGAACCGTCGCACCGCCGTCGGATCGGCGTACACGATCTCCGGCAGAATCTTCGCGATCTTCATCCCCCGCGGCAGATCCACGCGCTTGAAGAACGACCGATCGCCTGAGCGCACCAGCACCGCGTTCGCCACCGGCAACACCTGAATCTCGACTACTACCTGCTTGCGGTCGGCCCGATCCGACGCCATCGCGAGCAAACTCACCACCTGGTCCGAAGCCGCCCGTAGCCGCAGCGTCTCGAGTCCTGCGCTCACCGGTGAGTAGCTCAACCCCGTGATCAGAGCCAGGATCGCCGCGACGATGAGCATCTCCATCAGCGTGATCCCGCGCTCAGCCCGCTCGCGGTTCCGGACCTTCGCTCGCGCAAAGCGCGCATGGCCGCCGCGCGAGCGGCTAGCGCCAACTGAGAACATCGGCGTCATTGCCCTCACCGCCTTCTTGTCCATCCGCCCCGAGCGACTTTATGTCCGGCGCGTCACCATGATCACCGGGAAACTTGTAAAGATACGGACGCCCCCACGGGTCCAGCGGGATGTCCTTGTCCAGATACGGCCCGTGCCAATTCGCTACGCCCTCCGGCTTGACTCGCAGCGCCGCCAATCCCAACTCTGTCGGAGGATACGAACCCGCTTCCAACCTATACACACCAAGAGCGTTCTGGAATGTCGCGATCTGCGTCCTCGCCGCAACCGGTTTCGTTTTTTCGCCAAGCCCGATCACATTCATGCCGACAAGCCCGACGAACAAAGCGATGATCACCACAACCACCAACATCTCGATGAGCGTGATGCCACGCTCGCGTCTTTTGGTACGGATCGTTGCCTTCATGAACCCTCCGCTAATTCCTGAACCACGACCGTCAGGGTGTGGTCAGCGCCTCTATTGCCGCTGCGCCACTCGCGCGGAGCGCGACTAGCCGCCACGCAGTGGCTTACTGCCAACTGGCGATGTCGGCGTCATTATTCTCACCGCCCGCCTGCCCGTCCGCCCCCAACGAAATCAAATCCGGATCATCCCCGTGATCCCCCGGATACTTGTACTGAAATGGCCGCCCCCACGGGTCCATCGGAATGTCCTTCGCCAGATACGGACCCGACCAGTTCGGCATGTTCTCCGGCTTCACACGCAGCGCTGCCAGACCTACCGCCGTCGGCGGATACGTCCCGGTGTCCAGCTTGTACAGCCCCAGGGCGTTCATCAGATTCGAAATCTCCGTCTTCGCCGCGACCTTCTTCGCCTCATCGCCCTTCTTGAACACGTTCACGCCCACCAGGCCCACGAACAGCGAGATGATGACCACCACCACCAGCATTTCGATCAGCGTGATACCGCGCTGTGCATTCCGTCTGCGAATTGTTGCCGTCTTCATAAAGCTCCCTTTAGATCGCAATATCGTTGATGCCCGTGATCGCCAGCATCAGGCTCAAAATCAGCGAACCCACCATCACGCCCATGATCAGGATGATGACCGGCTCAAAAATCGTCGTGAAGCGCCGGATTGCCGTGCGCGTCTCACCTTCGTAAATGTCGGCCATGCGATGGAACATCGCATCCAGGTGGCCCGTCTCTTCGCCGACCGTCAGCAGGTGCCCCGCCAAGGGCGGAAATTCGCCCGCCTTCATCAGCGGCCCCGCAATGCCTTCGCCGCGCTTCACGCCCTGCGCGACTTTATCAAGCGTACCCGCGATCTGCTGGTTGTTCAAGATGCCGCGCGAGATTTGAATCGATTGCACCAAGGGCACGCTCGAACTCACCAGCGTCCCCATCGCGCGCGCGAACCTCGCTGTCTCGGCTTTGCGCAACGCATCGCCCAACAACGGAAGCTTCAGCCGGAATCCATCCCACCATGCCCGCCCCTGCGGCGTTCGGATGTACGTATTCATCCCGATCACGGCCAGCACCGCCGCGCCCATCATGTACAAGCCGTAGGCGTTCAGGAAGTCGCTCGCCTTCAACATCAGCAGCGTCGGCGTCGGAATCTTCATGCGCGGATCGGAAAAAATCTGCGCGAAGCGCGGCACGACAAACTCCAGAAGAATCACAACCGAGCCCAAGCCCACCAGGCTCAGCAGCGCGGGATAAATCAGGCTCCCGATGATGAAGCCGCGCAATTCATCACGCGTGCGCTCAAATTCAGCAAGCCGCTCGAAGATTTGCGAGAGTGAGCCCGAGGCTTCACCGGCGCGCACCATGTTCGTGTAGAGATCCGGAAAATACGTGGGATGCGCGGCCAGGCTGTCAGCGAACGACTTGCCGCCTTTGAGCAGCCGCGTGACGTCCAACACAATCGATCGGAACTCCGCCCGCGTCGTCAGTTCGCCGGCAATCGTCAGCGCTCGATCGAGAGGAATGCCCGCGTTCAGCAGTGTCGAAATTTCCTGCGTGAAGAAGAGAACATCGCTGCGCCTCTTGCGGCCGAAGCTCGGGAGCTTCAACTGCAAGCCCTCCGCGCCCTTTTCAAGCCCAATGTAGACCGGAATCAGGCCCTGCCGCTTCAGTTCCTGCGCGACCAGTTTGTCCGTTTCGGCGGTGACAGTTCCGGTACGCGGTTTGCCGTCCGCGGCGACTGCGCGAAAGTGGAACGTCGTTGCCATGTACTTCTAAAACTCTTGCGTGACGCGAATCACTTCGTCCGGAGTAGTGGTCCCGTTCGCGACCTTTAACCAACCATCCTCGCGCAGATTGCGCATGCCATGCTTGCGCGCGATCACCGTGATCCTGCTCGCGTCGTCGTTCTTCATGACGGAGGCGCGTAGCTCTTCGTTCAACTCCATCAATTCGAAAATCCCGACGCGGCCCTTGTATCCACTGCCGAAACAAACCTCGCAGCCCGCGCCCCGAAACGCCGGAACCTTCGTGCCGTCATGCGATATCGCCGGCTTCGTCTCCTGCTTGCAGTTGCTGCAGATCACGCGCACCAGGCGTTGCGCCAGCACCGCGGTGAGCGACGAAGTGATCAAATAATTCTCCACCCCCATGTCCGTCAAACGCGTGATCGCGCTGGGAGCATCGTTGGTGTGCAATGTGGAATAAACGAAGTGACCGGTCAGCGCCGCGCGAATCGCCACGTCCGCCGTATCGCGGTCACGAATTTCGCCCACCATGATGACGTCAGGGTCCTGACGCACAATGTGCCGCAAACCCGTCGAAAACGTCAGCCCGATCTGTCCGTTGACGTGCATCTGATTGATGCCGTCCATCTGATATTCCACCGGGTCTTCGATCGTGATGATCTTCTTGTCGGTTTGATTGATGCGCTTCAGCGCCGAATAAAGCGTGGTCGATTTGCCGCTGCCGGTCGGCCCCGTGACGAGAAAAATTCCGTGCGGCAGCGACGTGTAGTACGTCATCCGATCCAGCATGTGCTGATCGAACCCCAGCCGCTCCAGATCGTAAAAATCGCCCGCCGACCGATCCAGCAAACGCATGACGACGCTCTCGCCATAGAGCGTCGGCAGCGTCGAAACACGAAGGTCGACCTCGCGTCCCAGCGTCTTGACTTTGATACGGCCGTCTTGCGGAAGCCGGCGCTCGGCGATGTTCAGCTTCGCCATCAGCTTCAGACGCGACACGATAGCGGCCTTCATCTCGCGCGGCGGAGGATCCTGACTCGCCAGCACGCCGTCAATGCGGTAGCGGATGCGGAATTCTTTTTCGAAGGGCTCGATGTGAATGTCGCTCGCGCGCTGCTCGACCGCCTGCGCGATCATCGTGTTCACCAGCCGAATCACGGGAGCTTCGCTCGCCATGTCGCGCAGGTGCTCCAAGTCTTCGGAATCACCTTGCGCCAGCGCCGGATCGGCTTCGTTCTTCTCCGCCTGACCGTAATAGCGGTCGATCGCGTCGAGAATCTCCTGCTCGCTCGCGATCCCCGGCTGCACCGCTAAACCGGTCGATTCCGCGACCGTCGAACGGGTCTCGAAATCCAGCGGATCGGCCATCGCCAGCGTCACGCCGTTTTCGCTTAACGACACGGGAAGACAGCGGAACTGCCTCAGGAATTTTGGTGACAGCGCTTCCAGTTCAGGGCCCGACGCGGGTGGGCCCTCGATCGCGAGCACAGGCACATCCAACTGCTGACTGAGTGCCGAGAGGATGTCGCGCTGGGCGGCAAATCCCAAATCCACCAGGATCTTGCCGATTTTGTCGCCCGGTCTTTCGCGTTGTAACTCCAGCGCCCGCGACAGATCTTCTTGCGTGATGAGCCGCCGCTCAAGGAGGATCTCGCCTAGTCGCATTGAAAGACGCGCATTGAGCTAGAAAAGCTCTGAAATCTTGAAAACCGGAACCGACTTGGTCGTTCCAGCCACCTGCGGCTGCGCCACCGTCAGCTTGCCCGGCATCACCTTCGCGTCCGGAGCCGGACCAGCCGGGACAGGCGCACCCGTCTCCGTGCCGCGCTCCATCTGTACCGTCACCTGCATCGGCAGCCCGTTCGGATCTTCGAAGCTATAGCGAGGCAGCACCAGTGCGACAATGATCTTCTCGCCCGCCGGCAGCGTATCGAGCGTGCTGCTCATGGTGCCCAGCAGGTCCTTCATCGCCTTCTCGAGCTGCGGAATGCGCTCCAACTTTTTCTTGCGTAGCGCCGCCGTCTCTTCCTTCGAGAGTGTCTGCACCATCAGCGAAAGGTTCGCGGTGGCGACGTTCATTTCCGTGGAGAGCACAATGCCCGTCCCCGGAACATAAACGCCACGCGTGCCCCCTAAAATCGCCAGGGCATTATCGGCCCACAAACCGCGAATGCGATCGTCGACCGTCTTCTCCAGCCCTGCCAAGGTATTACGGTTCACGCGTGACGCGTCAGCGGCGGAAATGGCAAGTGCCGCCGACAAGAGTAAAAACAGAATCTTTTTCATATATTTGCTCGCTTAGTTCTTCTGAAGTCCGAATGACTGCGCAACCGCCAGCGTCAGCCGCTGATCGTTCTGCTGAATCTCGCGCTGCACCACTTCCATGCGCTGATTCATCTCCGTAGTCACAGCCTTGTCGATCCGAGCCTGAATCTCAGCCTCGTTGTTCCGGGTCGACGCAGCATGGAACACAATCGCACCGGCCAGCACGCACGCCGACGCGAACGTCGGAGTGAACATCCTCTGCCACCAGCGCGGCTCAAATACTTTGTCGGACACGAACGCGATCCGGCGAGGCACTTCTTCCTCGCGCAGAGCCGATAGCGTGGCCAGCGTCGCCTGTACTCCCGAGAATTCGTCCTGGCACGCATCGCACGAATTCAGGTGCGCCGCGGCCGAACGCTTGGCATCGCCTGGCAGTTCGTCTAGCGCGTATGCCTTCCAATCGATATTTTGCGGACAGCTCATAGGGATCCTCTCATCGCCTGCGGCGCCAATGTCGTCTTCAATAAATCCAGCGCCGTATAGAGCCGTGATTTCACCGTCGAGACCGGACAATCCAAGATCTCGGCCATCTCTTCAAACTTGAACCCCTGGTAGACCTTAAGGATCACGGCTTCTCTCTGGTCCTCATTCAGGCGATTCAAAGCGGTTTCCACCGCCAGCGATAACTCCATGTGATACATCCCACCCTTTCCGGCCGCGGGGGCCGTCTCAGGGGGTAATTCGTCCTCGGGGCGCTTTTTCCGCAGGAGCGAATACGCCTCGTTATGCGCGATCCGGAACAGCCATCCCGCGAACTTGGCGGGATCATCCAGCTTCGGCAGGTTTTGGTACGCCTTCAAAAATACGTCCTGGGCCACATCCATCGCGTCTTCCCGATTCCTCACCAGCTTCAGTAAGTAATTGAAAACACGCTTCTCCCACCGGGACACGAGGAGGTTATACGCCTCCACGTCACCCCGCCGCGCTTTCGCGATCAGGTCGCGATCTTCTACTTCCCGGAAGATCACTCTTTGTGGCTCCGTATTGAAAGACGTCAGGTAGTGCAAAAAAAGTTTGACTGCAAATAAATGTTAGCGGGCTGCCGCCCCGCCGGCCAACTACGGCATTTCAAGTCTCTCGCAGCTCTGCCATCGGATTCGTGCGCACCGCCGCCCACGCGGGACCCAAACTCGCGAGGATCGCCGCGAACAGAATCACCCCCGCGGTGGCTGCCAGCGCGGCGGGATCGCCCGGCGTCACACCATAAAGCAGACTCTCCAGCGCGCGACCTGCGGCAGGCGAAGCAAAGAGTCCCGCCGCCACTCCCATGCCCGCCGGCGCAGCACCGTTGATGAGCAGCGTTTTCAGCACCTCCAATCGCGTGGCGCCGACGGCCACTCGAATACCGATCTCGCGCCGCCGCTGCTGCACGCTGTAGGCGAGCAGCGAATAAATTCCGACTGCCCCCAACACCAGCGCCAGGACAGCGAACGCACCACTCCACCATAATGTGAACCGCCGCTCCGCCAAGGCCTTGTTCGCGATCGATTCCATCGTGACCACGTTCGCCAGCGCCAGGTCTGGGTCGAGTGAGGCTATGACGGCGCGAACCGGAGATGCCACCAATAGCGGATCACCCGTGGTCCGCACGGCGGCCAGAATGTGGCCGAATGTTTTTTGTTCCAGCGACATCCAGTAGGCGGGTGCGGCCGCAGCGTCGGCAGGGCGATCGGACACGTCGCCGATGACCCCCACGACGGTCCACTTTGTACCAACGGTTTGCCCCAGCGGATCTCGATCAGCGAAGTAGCGGCGGGCCATGGTTTGATTGATTACAATCGCCCCGGGTTCGTTGCTCGAATGAGCAACGTCGCGAGCGTCGATTGTGCGGCCGGCCAGCAGAGGCATACCGAGCGCTTCGAAATACCCCGGACTAGCGCCGTGATACCGCGCGTTGACCGTTTCACCAGGGCGCGGGTTGTACCCGGGAATGCCTAGATTGGTGTTTTCGGAGTAGCCAGTCCAGGGGATGTCGGTGGCGAACCCTGCCTCCACGACTCCTGGAATCTCAAGCAAACGGCGCCGGGCCTCACGGTAGAACTGCCCCAAACGCTGGTCGTTGTAGACGCTGTCCGGGAGAGCGAGATCGAAGGTAAGAACGCTTTTCGTAGCAAACCCCGGGTTCCGCTGAGCCAAGACCATCGAGCTTCGCAACAGAAGTGCGGCTCCAAAACAGAGCACGCAGGCAAGCGTCATCTGTGCGGCGACTAAGGCTCCGCGCAAACGCATTCCATGGCGTCCCTGTGAGACGGCGCGCGAACCGTCGTGCAGCGCCTCGGCGGGATCCTGCCGTGCGTAACGCAGCGCCGCCGCGAGACCTGCGACGAGGCAGGAAAGCACCGCGCTCGTCACTGCGACTGCGGCCACCGGCCATCGCAGTACTATTTCGTGCGCGCGCGGGAAATCGGACGGCATAAAGGCGCGCA
>CAZWTH010000039.1:0-30471 GCA_964636715.1 uncultured Solibacteraceae bacterium
GGGACGAGGGCGATGCACAGACCGGCCGTTGAGATCACTGACGTGGCCGAGCTGCCTTTCAGGACACCCATCATCAGGGCGGACATCAGACCAAGCGCGATGGAGCGGATCAGGCCGAGCGTACGCGAGAGGTATGCGCCGAGAGCGAGCAGAATCCAGCCGAAGAGAATCGCGCCGTTGAGGGCGGAGACGATATGGAACGCGCCATACGAAGCCGCGACTGTGCTCGTGGCCGCCGGGACACCGAGGATGCGGTCCATCTGGAAGGCCATGTGGTCCGCGCCGCTGTGAAAGGTACGGGCGAAGAGTCCGAAGAGCGTGAAGCTGCCGCCCCAAAGAGCCCACAGGGGACGCCTCTCACTAATCTTCTGCGCCAGAGTAACAATCGCCGGCCACAGCGCAATATTGCCCGCCACGAAGCAGTTGAGTGAGGCGGTCATCAGCGCCGGGTGTGCGGCGTACGCTGCGAGTTGTTGCGGGAAGAAGAAATGAAATGGAATGCGCAGCAGCACTCCGGTAAGGAGCAGCGGAGGCGCGAGCGCCAGGGAAACGCCGCCGATCCATCTTCCGGGGAAAGTCTGTTCCATAAACCTCTCTCATACGCGGAGGCATGGGCCGAGGTTCACGCTTTATCGGCGCGCTTCGGCAAGCGCCATCACCAATGTGTAGACCACCGGCATCGCGAAAAGTGAACTATCCAGACGGTCGAGCATGCCGCCGTGGCCGGGCAGCATCGTACCGCTGTCTTTGACGCCGGCGCCGCGCTTCAGCGCCGATTCGGCAAGATCGCCAATCTGCCCCGCCGCGTTGGCCACAAGGGCGATTGAACCCGCGATCCATACCGGCATACCGGAAATCGTGAGCGGCAGGAAAATCGCACCGAAGATCACGCCGGTGACCGCCGACGCGATCGCACCTTCCCAGGATTTGCCGGGACTCACGCGCGGCGCGAGCTTGTGGCGTCCGAATTTGCGGCCGACATAGTAAGCGCCCGTATCGCCAATCCAGTTGACGACGAGCGAAAACATCAGCCAGTAGCGGCCGGCCGCAATGCCACGCCAGGCGGGACCATCCATATTGTGCAGCAGGACCGCGGTCTTCCACGCGCCGAAAACATAAGCCACCCCCATGACGAGCGCTGCCGCCTGCGCCGCGCCTTTGGCAAAATCCGCCGCCGACATCGTCAGGCAAAGGGCCGCGAGCGCGGTGAGAAAAAGAATCAGCGCCGCCTGATTGAGCGGGGCGATCAGAATCAGCAGCCCGGCCACATAGCCCGGCATGGCCCAGGCATTGGTGATGCGCGCATATTCGCGAAAGCAGAATATGGCGAACAAAGCGTCCACCACGAGGAAGATCTGAAATGGCGCAAAGATAACCGCGTAGATGGCGACGGGCACCAGGACAAGTGCCGTAAGGACGCGCTTCATTTCGAGGCGGTGAGTGAAGCAGCGATCTCGTCGACGTCCTGACCGGTGGTTTCCGGCAGGCTGGCGGGAAGTCCGGCCCGCGGCTCCGTGAGTCCGCCGTAGCGCCGGTCGCGGCGCTGGAAATCGAGAATCGCGCGAAGCATTTCGGCGCGGTCGAACTCCGGCCAGTAGGTATTGGTGACGTAGAGCTCGGCGTAGGCGATCTGCCACAGCAGGAAATTGCTGATGCGCATTTCGCCGGAAGTGCGGATGAGCAGGTCGGGATCGGGCAGACCGGCGGTAGCAAGGCGGCGCTCGATCAGAGACTCGTCGACTACCAAGCTCGAAAGACGGCCTTCGATGCGGGCCTCGTCGATGATTGTATTGACCGTGTCGACCAGTTCATTGCGCGCGCTGTAGTTGATCGCGAGATTCAGGCGCATGCCGGTGCAGTGGGCGGTGGCGCGCTCGGCTTCGCGGAGAACTTCGTAGGCGCCGGAGGGCAGGGCTTCCACACGGCCGATCGACTGGAGCCGGATGTTGTTGCGGCGGAGATCGGCGATTTCGCGGGCCAGATAAATCCGCATGAGCCGCCACAGCATCTGAACCTCAGCCAGCGGGCGCTTCCAATTCTCGGCGGAAAAGGCGTAGAGGGTAAGGGCGCGGACGCCCAGGTGAGAGCAATCCTCGACAACCGAACGAACCCGGTTCACGCCTGCCCGATGCCCCGCAAAGCGCGGCAGACCGCGGCCCTTGGCCCATCGCCCATTGCCATCCATGATGATGGCGATGTGCGCCGGGATACGCGCCGGGTCGATGGCAAGCGCCAGAGTCCGGTCATTCCCCTTCGGATTCAGGGCGTCGAGAAAACTCATCGGGTCAAGAGACCATGGTACACCGTGGCGCAAAGCTCTGGCGACCATAAAGTGCCCGGAAGCAGTAGTACCAGGGCTATTTTTCCGGGGATTGGGACTCCAGAGGCTCAACTCGCCCGCAGCGCCACCATCGGATCGATTCTCGACGCCCTGCGCGCGGGAAGATAGCCGGCGAGCGCAGCGACTGCCATCAGCATTGCCGCAATCCCGATAAACGTGACCGGATCGCCGGGAGTCACGCCGAACAACAGACCCTGTAGCAGGCCTGTCAGCATGCCCGATGCCGCCATTCCCAGCACGAGACCCGCGCCAACCAGTCCAAGCGTGTTCAGAAGAATCCGGCTCTGCAAGTTCGTGGCGGAAGCGCCCAGCGCCATGCGAATTCCAATCTCCAGAACCCGCTGATTGACGGAATGCGAGATGACGGCGTAAGTCCCTGCGGCGGCCAGAAGCAGCGCGAAGCCCGCGAATCCACCGAGCAGCAGCGCCAGAACGCGGCGCGGCGAAACGGATTTGTCCACGATTTCCTGCATTCCTTCAATCTGAGGCAGCGGCAGATTTTTATCGATCTGCCGGAGCGCGTCCCGAACCTCCGGCGCGAAGTGCTCCGGAGGCAGCGCCGTCCGCACCACCAGGTGGATGGCGGAATAATCGCCTGTCTGGCGCATCGGAATGTAGAGTTCGGATCCCCCGGCTGTTTCCAGAGACCCATGACGAACGTCTTCCACCACCCCCACAATGCGCCGGCCGCCATCCTGCGTGACGAACTGGCCGAGGGCATCCTGACCGGGCCAGAGAGTGCGCGCCAGAGTTTCATTGACGATGGCAACCGGTTCACTCGATGCCCGATCGGCTTCGGCGAAGCCTCTCCCCTTCAGCATGCGGACGCCGAGGGCTTCGAAATATCCGTCGCTCACCATGCGCATATAGGCTTCGGGGTGATGGTTCTTCGGATAAACCTGCCCTCTGCCGGTCACCTGCCAGGAGCGATCGCCGTCCAGAGGCAGAACGTCCGCCACTCCCGCCGCCCGCATCCCCGGCAGAGCGCGGATACGGCGCAACACTTCGTCCAGCCACGAATTCTGTTGCGGCAAGCCGGAGAGCCGCGAGCTCGGATCGATTCGGAGCGCGTAGGCGCCTGTGGGCTGAAATCCGGGATTGACGTTCACGACCTGAAGAAAACTTCGCAGCAGCAGCCCCGCTCCCACCAGCAGAGCGCACGCGAAGGCAATTTCCGAAACCACCAGCGCGCTGCGGACCCAGGCATGTCCTTTGCCGCTTGAGGCGCGGCCGCCATCCCGTAGCGCGGCTCCGATTGCGAACGAGGGAACCTGAAGGGCCGGCAGCAAGCCGAAGAGCACGCCCGTCACCACCGCTGCGAGCAGAGTGAATCCGAGCGCTTTTGCGTCCACGAGCACGCTGGCGAGCAGCGGAATATTGAATGCGTCCAGATTCGCGATCAGGCGCGTCGCCAGTGCCGTGAGAAGCAGGCCCAGCGCCGCGCCGCAACAGGCGAGCGTGATACTCTCCGTCAGCATTTGCCGCAGCAGCCGGAAACGGCCGCCGCCGAGCGCGGACCGCATCGCCATTTCCTTGCGCCTCGTTCCAAGGCGCGCCAGCTGCATGTTGGAAAGATTCGCGCACACGATCAGCATCACCACGCCGACCGCGCAGAGGAGCACCATCAGCGCGGCGCTCACCCGTCCGCTGACGTGCTCCTGGAGCGCGGTCAGTTCCGGCGAGACGCCATTCCGTTCCGGATGCTCGACGCCGAGCTGTTTTCCGATGACGGTGAACTCCGCCTGCGCGCTCCGCACCGTGGCGTGAGGCGTCAGTCTTCCGATCACCGACATCGTGTTTCCGAAATGGTCCGTTTCATCCGTGAGAGGCCACGGCAGGAACAGGTCTACCGGTTGGCCGGGCGCGAAGAGGCTCGCGAAATCGAACGATTGCGGCAGTATGCCGACTACGGTCACGGGCTTGTTGTTCAGCGTCAGGGTTCGGCCGATGACGGCGGGATCCGACGCGAAGCGCCTCTGCCAGAAACCGTAGCTCAGGATCGCGGCGGGCGGACTGGCGACCTTGCCCCGGCATTCCTCGGCGGTAAAAGATCTTCCCGCCATCGGCTTCACGCCAAGCAGCGCGAAGAAGTTCTGCGTCACCGGAACGTTGGTCAGCCGCTCCGGTTCCCCTGCGCCGCTCAACGTTGTGGAGTCGACGTGTACTCCGGCGAAGCCGGCAAGATCGGAGAACGACCGGTTCTGCTCACGCAAATCCAGGAACTCGCTGACCTGGGTATTGAAGTCGTTGTTCGCGATCCATGCCAGTTGCCGCGGATTCGCGAACGGCAACTGACGCAGCAGCAGCGCGTTCACCACGCTGAAGATGGTGGAGCTCGCGCCAATCCCCAGAGCGGCGATGAGTATGACGAACGTGGTGAAGCCTGCATCCCGTCGCATCCCGCGAAAGGTGTGCTTCAGATCCTGTACCGCATCGCTCAGCCACTGCGCGATCCACGTGGCGCGCGCGTCCTCCGATTGCCGCGTCATATTTCCAAACTCCCTGCGCGCCGCCGCGCGCGCTTCCTGTTCCGGCATTCCCGCGCTCATGAGATCCTGCGCCTTCGATTCGACGTGGAATTCCATTTCGTCCCACAGCGATCGCTGCCGTTCGCGGTACTGGGCCAGATAGCGGAGGCGCAGACGGAAGCGGCTCACGACGCGAACCCCATAATCCGCGCAACCGCGCCGGTCACCCGCCGGTAGCGAAGGGTTTCCGCGTTGAGCTGTTTCCGGCCGTCCTGCGTCAGCGAATAAAACCGGGCTCGCCGATTATTGGCGGAAAGCCCCCACTCGCCCTCGATCCAGCCATTGAGCTCCAGACGCTGCAGGGCGGGGTAGAGCGAGCCTTCTTCCACCTGCAAAAGATCGTCCGATAGCTGCTGGATGAGCTGGGTGATGGCGTACCCATGCAAGTGCCCACGCGTCAGGAGTTTGAGCACCATCATGTCGAGTGTGCCCGGCAGAAGATCGGCCTTCATTTTGTCTCCCATAGATAGACTGAGTATCTATACGGGAAAACCAGGGCCGTGTTAGCGCGTCACAAAAGTTTTTTTCAATCAGGCTGTCTGAGGGGAGGGGAGTGGGGCAGAGCTTCTGCTCTCGCGCCGGTCTTCCGGGCGGCGCCGTTGAGGGGGAAAGGTGATTTTGGGCTCGCTCTGCCCGGAGGGCTTATGCCCGCCGGCGCTGCGACAGCGAGTCGATCTGGCCGCTCCAAAAAGAAAAGCGCCCGTTCGAAGCATCGAACGGGCGCTGCGATTTGAAGCGAGTAGCTGTTGTTACGCCTTACGCCGGCGCAACTTCAGACCTCCGGCGAGGAGGGCTGCGCCGCCGAGCAGCGCAAAGGTCGCCGGTTCGGGAGTGCCGCTGATAGGTACGGCCGCGCCCAGCGTAATGTTGTCGAACGCGATCTGATTTTCCGTTCCGCCGAAATCGACCGAATACGCCGTACCGCTGAACGCAACGCCGAACGGCAGGAAAGGACAAAAGTTCGCGCCGGGATTGTCGGTGCATCCGGATGTGGCGCCATCTGGAGTCGTGGGCAGCGTGAGGCTCGCCAACAGGTTGCCGCCGCCGGCCGCGCCACCCGCTGCGTCCCATACGGTAACAGTGCCGCCACTATAGACCGCGCTGTAGTAGAACGAGAATCCCGTGTCGAATCCTGCCGCCACGTTCATGGTCGCGGCTCCGCCGTTCAGGAAGAACAGAGCGGTAGACTGGCTCGGTTCGTCTCCGAAGTTACCGTTGCCGCCCGCATTGTTTCGAATGATCGCGAGCCCATTACTCGCGAAGTTGATGCCGTAATTGGTTCCAGAGCTACCCAGGCTGCCTGTTCCGCCGTTGTAGAAGTTTTCCACGGCTTCCTGGTCCTGGAGACCTTCGAAAGTGAGAACAACCGAGGTAGCGTGGGCGGCCGTTGCGGCCAGGCCAGCTACTAAAAATGAGGCAAGTAAGCGCACGTTTTCCAATCCTCCGTGTAACATTTATATCATTACTTTGGTCAACGTACAGTTAATAACTTCAGAGAGTTTAGTGAACCTCCGCAGTCGAGTACTAGTCCGGTACTGGTAGTCCCATGGTTCGGCTCCGCAGCAGGCGTGTGCCCGGCCCGCTGCGGAGTCCACACATCTGCAGTTGTCTAGACCAGCTTTGCGTCCATCGTGATATTCGTATTCAGCAGGCGCGAAATCGGGCAGCCCTTCTTCGCGTTCTGCGTGGCTTCATCGAACTTCGCCTGATCCGCGCCCGGGATCTTCACGCTCACATCCAGGTGAATCGAGGTCACGGTGAAGCCTGCATCGGTCTTCTCGAACGTGAGCGACGCCTTCGTGTCGATCGACTCCGCGGTCATGCCCGCATTCCCCAACTGGGCGGAGAGCGCCATGCTGAAGCAGCCCGCATGCGCCGCGGCGACCAGTTCCTCGGGGTTCGTTCCCACACCGTTCTCAAAGCGGGTGGAGAAGGAATACTGGGTGTCCTTCAGAACGCCGCTCGCGGTCGAAACCGTGCCTTTTCCATCTTTCAATCCGCCGGCCCAGTGGGCGCTTGCTGTACGTACCATGTCGTTGATCTCCTGTGGATGTTACGAGTGGATTCCGGGAGCTTCATGCCCCAGAGCCTGCACATATTCAATGTACGACCCCGGATAGACCCGCGGCGCGCGGTCCTTGCCGGACTCGCCGCCGAGTTCCAGAACGCGCGTGCCGAGGCCGCGCAGAAACGTGCGGTCGTGCGAGACAAAAATCATCGTTCCTTCGAAATTTTTCAGCGAATCGATCAGCATCTCGCGGGTGGCCATGTCGAGGTGGTTCGTCGGCTCGTCAAGCACCAGGAAGTTCGGCGGGTTGTAAAGCATGCGCGCCATCGCGAGCCGCGATTTTTCGCCGCCCGAAAGCGAACGGATCTTCTTGTCGATTTCCTCGCCCGAAAACTGGAACGCGCCGGCGAGGGTGCGCAGCGAGCCCGCGCCGTCATGCGGAAAATCGCGTTCGAGTTGCTGAATGATGGTAAGGTCGGGGTCCAGCACATCGAGCGACTGCTGCGCGAAGTAACCCATATTCAGGCTGGCGCCAAGCCGCACGCTGCCGCTATCGGGTTCCGTCACGCCGGCGATCATTTTGAGCAGCGTGCTCTTGCCCGCGCCATTCCGGCCCATCACCGCCCAACGCTCGCCGCGGCGGATCAGCATCCCGAAGCCGTCATAAATCACGCGCGAGCCATACGCTTTGTGCAGATCTTCGATCACCGCCACCTGATCGCCCGATCGCGGCGGCGTGCGGAATTCGAACTTCACCGTGGTGCGCTTCTTCGGCAGTTCGATCTTCTCCACCTTGTCCAGCGCCTTGATGCGGCTCTGCACCTGGGCGGCCTTCGCGGCATGCGTCCGGAACCGTTCAATGAAGCGCTGCTCTTTCGCCAGCATCGCCTGCTGCCGCGCGAACGCCGCCTGCTGGTTGCTCTCGCGAATCGCCCGCTCGCGCTCGTAGAAATCGTAGTTGCCGGAGTAGCTATTGATTTCGCCGCCGTCGATCTCCGCGATCTTCGAAACGATGCGATTCATGAACTCGCGGTCATGCGAGGTCATCAGCAGCGCGCCTTCGAACGATTTGAGAAATCGTTCCAGCCAGATGATGGATTCGATATCGAGGTGATTGGTCGGTTCGTCCATCAGCAGGACATCCGGCCGCCCGAGCAGCACGCGCGCCAGCGCCACGCGCATCTTCCAGCCGCCGGAAAGCGCGCCCACGTCGCCATCGATCCACTCCGGCGGAAAACCCAGTCCCTCCAGAACTTCGCGCGCCTGCGCTTCGAGCGTGTAGCCGTTCAGGTGATCGTATTCTTCCTGCACATCGCCGAAGCGCGCCAGAATGGCGTCCATCTCATCGGCGCGCGCCGGATCTTCCAGGGCGCGCTGCAGCGCTTCGAGTTCATGGTGCAGTTCGCCCGCGCGGCCGCTGCCCGCGATCGCTTCATCGAGTACGGAGCGCCCTGCCATGTCTTCCACATCCTGCCGGAAGTAGCCGATGGTGAGTTTCTTCGGAACCGAGACTTCGCCATCGTCCGAAGACTCTTCGCCGACGATCATCCGGAATAAGGTTGTTTTCCCGGCCCCATTCGGGCCGACCAGCCCGGCCTTTTCACCGGGGTTCAACTGAAACGAGGCGTCGACAAATAGAACCTGCCGGCCATACTGCTTATTAATATTGGAAAGAGAAATCATTCGTGAACTACCAGGCTAACAAAGCCGGTATTCCTTCCCGTATATTTCCGGTAACGCTTTCCGGTGAGCCTCGAACTAAGTCTTGCAACTCACTGAAAACACAGTCTCTGAAGTTTGGCTATCGCTCTGCCTTCTAAGTAGCTGGAGGCAGTACCTATATGAACGCAGATGGATCTTTCGATCGTGAAACACCCTCGACTGTTGTTGTAAGTGAACGTAAGTCGAGCTTGCCCGTTGTCCTGACAGTTGGACTCGTGGCGCTTGCCGGGTTTTCGTTCTTCCAATACTCGCAGGTAAAGGGGCTGCGTCAGGAACTGAATACGACGGTCGCCCAGCAGTCCGCCGACATGCAATCGCAACTGGCCGCGCAGAACGCCGCGCTCAAGGGCACGGTGAATGAGCTTCAGGCGAAGCTGGACGATTCCGAGCAGTCAACCAGTCAGTCGATTGCGCGGGCGCAGAGCCTCGCCGCGAAGCATGCCGACACCGTTCTGACGCGAGCCCAGCAGGACTGGCAGAAGTCCTCGGCCGATCAGCAGCAGGCGTTCAATACGCAGCTTGAAGGCGTGAAGACGGATACCGCGACCAAATTCGACGGCGTCAATTCGAATGTCGAGACCGTGAAGACCGATCTCGCCTCCACCAAAGCTCAGGCGGATAAGACCGCCACGGACCTGGATCGCATGACCGGCGATATGGGCGTGATGAGCGGCCTCGTCGCCACCAACGGCAAGCAGATCGCGCAACTGCGCGCGCTCGGCGACCGCAACATCTACGAGTTCAACATCTCGAAGAAGGCGGGCATGCAGAAGGTTGGCGATATCCAGATGAAGCTGACGAAGGCCGATCAGAAGAAGAACCGCTTCACCATGGTGGTGATGGCGGACGACAAGTTCATCGAGAAGAAAGACAAGACGACGAACGAGCCCGTCCAGTTCTACGCGGTTCCCGGTTCGCGCCAGCCGTATGAAATCGTGGTGAACGAAGTCGACAAGGACACGATCAAGGGCTATCTGGCGACGCCGAAAGTGACCACCGCCAGAAATTAGTTGCTATCCATCTTCGTTGTTTGACCTGGCCAGCGCTCTCACCAGAGGGCGCTGGCCAGTTTGTTTGCCTTGTGGGGCAGGGCTTCGGCCTGCGCGCCGAGCTTCCGCTCGGCGCCTGTGACCTCAAATACTCCGCCAGTTCCGGGCTGGCCGGAAGACCAGCGTTGCAGGGCAGAAGCTGAAGCCGCGCCCCACCTACCGGAGCGAACTCGCCAGATCCTGCGTCAGCACTCTCGCGCGCCGCGCCAGTTCGGCCGCTGTCGCCAGGTCCCGGTCGTGATACTGATTCGCCTGCCGGATGAACGCCTGCGCGCGGCTGACCGAATCCTTCTGCTCCGCATTCAGCGACTTTCCGTTCAGGGCCTTCAAAATCCGATCCGCCTGCCCGAGATCCGCGGCGTATTGCGAATCCAGTCTCCTTCGATCCTCCGTTGAAAGTATCGCCCCGAGCGAAGGCGCCGGCGTGGGGGGAGCCGCCGGAGCCACGGGAGCGGGCGCTACGGGTTCCGGCCGCACCCTCGAATTTCGCGGCGGATTATTTGCGGGCGGGAACGGATTCGGCTTGGGCGCGGGCGGCGTTTCCGCGGGCGGCAGCGTCGCATCCGGAAGGTGATTCTGCACGGCGCCCTGCTCCACAACCGGCGGCGGCGCCGGTTCGGACGGCGCGGGAATCATAATCGGAGGCGGGGGAACGGAAACCGGCGCAACCGCTTTCACCGGCGATTTATGAAACAGGCAGCCGCTCGATGCCGCGAGCGCGCCCGTCACCACGATCGTTCGAAGCGGATTCAAACGCGACTCCGTGCTCTCACCGGAAACGACAGAACCATCGTCGTTCCTTCGCCGGGCGAACTCTTCACGCGGATGTCTCCGCCATGCAGTTCCAGAGCCCGCCGCGTTACAGCCAGCCCAACGCCGGAGCCGGACGCCTTCGTGCTGAAATATGGCTCGAAAATCCGTTCCTGTACGTTTTCCGGCATCCCAGGACCATTATCGGTCACTGCGATGGAACAGTTGTTGTGATGGCCGCCCACGGCGATTTGAACACGCCCATGCGATCCGGAGCCCGCAATCGCCTGAATCGCGTTGTTCACGACGTTGATCAGCGCCTGCTGCAAAAGCCCCCGGTCCGCTTCCACCGGCAACGGCGCGCCGGGCTTTTCCACACTGAGCTGCACATTTGCCTGCTGGGCCACGGGCCGCATGGTTTCCATCACAGAGGAAGCGAGGTCGCCCGCGTCGAAACTGGCGACTTCCAGCTCCATGGGACGGTTGAGATCGAGAAACGTCCTCACCACGCGATCGAGCCGCTGCACTTCGTTGGAAACGAGATCGATGTCGGTCTCGGCTTCCGGAACCTCCGGGGCAATGCGCATGCGGAGCGTCTCCAGCCGCAGCGAAATCGCGTTCAGCGGATTTTTAATTTCGTGCGCCACGCTGCGCGCCAGCCTGCCGAAGGAGCGTATCTGGTCGGCGTCCCGGCGCGCGCCCTCCATCTGCTCGCCGATCAGGCCGAGTTTGTATTCGATGGCCGCGACCTCCCGGTCTTCGCCATCTTCGGCGGGCAGGGAAAGGCCGAGCGGTTTTCCGATGGCGAGGGTATCGACCGCACGGCCGATACGCCGCAGCGGAAGCAGCGCCAGATGCGCTGAAATCGCCGCCAGAGCCGCCGCGGCCAGCAGCGCGAACAGGGAAACGTACGCGGTGCTCATCAGTTCAGGCTTCACCTTGTCCCACAGCAGAATGGAGGAAACCAGCACCTGTATCTGGAAGACCGGGCGCGTCTGCTCCGGCACTCCCATCATGCCGAGCGGAACCTGGATCTCGTAATCGTCGCGCGATTGGACAATTGCCTTCAGACGTCCGAAAAAGCCGGAATCGCGAACCGCCTGGAGATCTTCGCGGCGCGGCGCCGCCTGCCCCACGCGCGAGGGAATGGAGGATGCGATCACGCGCCCCTGCTCGCCGATCACGTTGATTTCGACAATCGATGCAGCCGGGCGAGCCGCCTGCTCCACCATTGCGTCCGTCAGAGACTGGTCGGTTGCGACGACCTGCGTCCAGGCCTTCTTGGTTTCATTGATCTGTTCCGCCGGGTCGAGCGTCTCGGCGGGCGCGCTGATCGGGGCGTCGGAAATCCGGGCCACGATATCCCGCTGAATTTCGTGTCCCGCGCCGTTGCTGCGCTCGAGCGCGGCGTCCAGCCAGTTGCGCGTCAGGCTATCGAGATGCAGCGCGAACAGCGCCGTGACGATCAGGGCGACCATCGAGATCGACAGCACCATCAGCCGCGCGCGAAGTTTCATTCCTGTATTTCGCCTGGTTCGTTATACAGCTTGAGTTTATTGAAAAGCGTTTTGACGCTGAGGCCCAGCAGTTCGGCGGCGCGCGCGCGATTGTTATTCGTGTGCTTCAGCGTCATCAGTATGAGCTTGCGCTCGGCCTCGTCCACCGTGACGCCCGGGCGCAGCGTGACTTCGCCGGAGGCGTTCTCCACCAGGTGGCCGGGGAGTCCGGCGAATCCTGAAGGCAGATGGCCGCGCTGAATGACGCCCTCTCCCGCCAGAATCACGGCGCGCTCCAGCACGTTGCGCAACTCGCGGACGTTGCCGCCCCACGGGTATTCGGCGAACAGCGCTTCCACGTCCGGCGCAATATCCGTCACCCGGCATTCGTGTTTGCGGTTCAGACTTTCGAGCAGCGATCGCGTAATCAGAGGAATGTCTTCCCGGCGTTCGCGCAGCGGCGGCAGATGCACTTCGAACACGTTCAGACGGAAATAGAGGTCCTCGCGGAATGTGCCTTTCGCGATGCCTTCGCGCAGATCGCGATTGGTGGCCGCGACGATGCGGACATCCACTTCGATTTCCCGCGCGCCGCCCAACCGCCGGATTTTGCGGTCTTCCAGTACGCGCAGCAGTTTGGCCTGCGTGCTGATGGGCATCTCGCCGATTTCGTCGAGCAGCAGAGTGCCGCCGTTCGCCAGCTCGAAATAGCCGGCGCGGCGCTCGGCGGCGCCGGTGAACGCGCCCTTCTCATGGCCGAACAATTCGCTTTCGATGAGCGTATCCGGCAACGCGGCGCAGTTCATGGCCAGAAACGGTCCGCCGCGGCGCGTGCTGAGATCGTGGATGGCGCGCGACGCGACTTCCTTACCGGTGCCGGTTTCGCCGCCAATCAGGATAGTGGCTTTGGTGGGCGCGGCCTGCTCCAGTTGGGCGAACACGCGCCGCATCGCGGCGGATTGCGCGACCAGGCCGCCGAGTTCTCCGCGCGCGGAAAGCTGCCGTTCGAGCCGCTGCGAGTGCTGAGCCAAGGTGGACTGGGCGAGGGCGCGCTCCAGAATCGTGTGGAGCACGCGTGCCTGGACCGGCTTTTCCAGATACCAGTAAGCGCCCGACTCCCGTACCACCTCGACAGCTTTCTCCACGCTGCCGAAGGCGGTGAGCACGATGGTGGGCGGCGGCGCGGCGGTCTTCTGCAATTCCGCGAGCAGCCCGGTGCCATCGAGATTCGGCATGTTGAGGTCGGTGATGATGGCGTCGGCGTCGAAATCGGCCAGCTTCGCGAGCGCGTCGCGGCCATCGATGGCGGCGAGCGCCTCATACCCCCATCCGGAGAGCAGATGGGTCATGGCGGAGCGTTGGCTTTCGTCGTCATCGACGATGAGAACACGTCTTTTTGCGTTATCGGTCACTCTCTATATCGTAGCGAGAGGAAGGTGCGCGCATTCACGATGCGGGCGGCGCCCCAGTCGCCGGGATAGTGCCGAAGGTTGCCCGTGATCAGAAATTCGGCGCCCGCCGCATCCAGGCACTCGAGGAATCGATTGTCGTCTTCATCGACCGATGCTTTGATGGAAACGACGGGTTCCACGGTGAGGGCTGTGCGTTCGAGCGATGCCAGAAGTTCCGTGGCCACCGCGCTGATTCCAGATAGCTTCGAGCGCGAGAAGACATCCCGGTATTCGGCCAGAACAGCAACGGAGACGCAGGGCGTGATCTCGCCCGTGGCGGCGAGGCGCGCTACTTCCGCCTCATTGCCGCCGGGCTTCCAGCAGGCAGAAACGAGGATGTTGGTATCGAGCACGACGCGCACTGTCCCGATACTGACACAGATACTGCCATAATCGCTTTGTGAAAGACGATCTGGGACGCCGGATGAAGCAGGATTACGAGGACGCTCTGCGTCTTTTCGTGCCGCGCCGGACGTACCTGGTGATTCGGATCGACGGCCGCGGCTTTCACACTTTCACGCGAAAGATGGAGCGGCCGTACTCCCGTCCGCTCGCCGATGCGCTGGATCAGGCGGCGATGGCGCTCTGCGGCGAGATGATCGGATGCCGGTTCGCATACGGGCAGAGCGATGAGTATTCATTCCTGCTGACGGATTTCGAGAAGGAAACCTCGGCGCTCTGGTTTGACGGAAATGTACAGAAGATTGTGTCGGTTTCGGCAAGTCTCTTCACTGGCTGCTTCAATCGCGCGTTTGGAGGCGAACAGATAGCCGCGTTCGATTCGCGCGTGCTGGTGATTTCGCAGCGCGCGGAAGTGGAAAAGTATTTTCTCTGGCGGCAGCTCGACGCGTCCGCGAACAGTCTGAACATGCTGGCGTCGGCCTATCACCCGCATGAGGACCTGGTCGGAAAGTCGACGCAGGAGAAGCACGAGATGCTGTTCGCCAAAGGCGTGAACTGGGCGAAGCAGCCGGCGGACTTCAAGCGCGGCCGCGTCGTGCGGCGCGCGGCCAGCGGGAAAGCGTGGGAGGTGGATCGTGCAATCCCGGTTTTCAATCGGGAAACGAGTTATCTTGGCGCGCTCATTCCGTAACAGTGGGGCAGGCCTTCCGGTGTTCATTGCCAAGACATACTTAACACTTCTGGACAAGACATCCTTTACACCTGAAAGGCAGACATGGATCTGCCTGGGAGGTGGAGGGGATGCCGTGGCGGGAGTTGAAAATCGTCGAAGCGCGATTAAAGTTTGTCGTTTTAGCCAGCCGGAAAGAGAGATCCTTTACGGATCTGTGCCAGGAGTTTGGCATCAGCCGCGTCACAGGCTATACATGGCTGAAACGGTTCGCGGCCGGCGGCAGTCCTGAAGTTGTCGATCGAAGCCGGAAGCCACAGCACAGCCCCCGAAAGGTGTCACCGGAGGTGGAGCAGGCGGTGATCGGACTGCGCCAGCGTTGGCCAGACTGGGGAGCGCCCAAGCTGCGCAGGATGCTGGAACGCGAACATCCGGAGTGCCTTCCAGTCGCTGTTCGCACGATTCATCGGATCCTGTCGCGGCACGATCTGATTCGGGAACGGAATCGAAACCGCCCTGCCATCCACCGCTTTGAGCGCAGCCAACCCAATGAACTCTGGCAGATGGATTTTAAAGGCATGCCGGGAGCCAGTCACCCGTCTATTGGGCCGTTGTCGATCGTCGATGACTATAGCCGCTATGTGGTGGCGCTGAAGCAACTGGGAAGCACGAAGGCAGAAGGCGTGAAGAACACACTGGAACAGACGTTTCAGGAGTGTGGTCTGCCGGAAGCGATACTGACCGATCACGGCACTCCGTGGTGGAACGCCAGCGGCGTCTGGGGTATGACAGAGCTATCGGTGTGGATCATGCAGCAGGGCGTGCGGCTGCTTTTCAGCGGCATCGCACACCCGCAAACACAGGGCAAGGTGGAACGGATGCATGGCGCTTTGCAGAGAGCCGTGCGGGAGCGCCGAGTCAAACTGGACGAACAAGTCTGGCTCGATGAATTCCGCCACGAATACAATCATCTGCGGCCTCATGAAGCACTGGCGATGTCCACCCCGGCAAGCCGATGGAAACCCAGCCTGAGGCAGTTTGCAGGCAATCCACGGGAATGGGAGTATCCGGCTGAAATGCAGATCCAGCGGCTGAGCGATCAGGGTCAACTCCAGTGGGGCGGACAACGGTGGGAGATCAGCAATGCCCTGCGACGGCAGGCGGTTGGTGTTCAACGGGTTGGCGATCGGGCGATTGTCTACTTCTGCCGCACTCCGATCCGTGAGCTGAACCTGACGGACGGAACCACCTATCCTCTGCCGGTCAGTGTTTTCCGTTCCCTCGCCAGGGGTTTCTCCAGTACTGAGGGGGAAAGGGCCTCAGACGCCGGCCCTTTCCCTCCACCCTATCCCGCTCCGGATACGGGCTCCAAAGTGTAAAGGATGTCCTGTCCAATTCTGTTAAGCATGTCCTGTCACTTGACACCTTCCGGCCTGCAAGCCGGCTTTCCAGCCGGCTGGACTCGCTGCAAAGCGAGTCCGCAGCCTGAAAGGCTGCCCACACTAATGCACCAGCAGCCGTCTGGACCAGATCGTGGAGTCCACGAGCGCCCGCAGATAGCTAAAAAACGAAGCCGCCTCCGTCTCTTCGTGGAGGATAGAGTCCGCAAGATTCTCCGCGGCGTCATACCGGACCGCAGCCAGTTCCGCGTCCGTGAGATCGTCGAGAATCGAGACAGCCTCGTGTTCATGGTCGGCGCAGAATAGTTCGCGCATGATGTCTCCCAGCCGATCGGGTTGAATAGTAGGCGTAGCAAGTCGTTCCTGCATTCGGCACCTTGAGTACTGGATTGAATTCATCCGGGTCGATCAACTTTGAACCGGATTCCACCGTAGGATAGCTCTAATCTCGCGGAGAGAACATTATTGAAACATTAGATTTTGTTCATAAAAATATGATTCGGTACTGCGAGCGACCGTTGCCTGATGCGCCCGTGACTGCTAGTACCGTAAACTGCGTTTTTCAGCGCAGATCGTCTTTGAAAGAGAACACAGGGCTGACGTCCACCGGAATCGACTTCGTCCCATCAAGAGCTTTCTGAAGATTTGCGGGGACGGTGCCATACTTCCTGAACCAGGCTTCTGCTCCCGCACGATCTCCACGCGCTTCGAACGTGAGCAATTGCTTTGCGATATTCGCAATCGCGCCCGGCATTTTCGCGTAGTCGATCACGTAACGCCCGCCCGAAAACGTCAACGCTTTACTCTCCACTAAAACATTGAACTCCATCAGCATCGCCTTGCCGTGCGCCTCGCCGGTTCCGAACCGGAGAGTCCGGAATACTCCTCCCACGTAGGAGGCGTAGTACTCCTCCAGCCGGTCTTTCGGCAGAGCGCCCTGCTCCACGAGCGAATGCAGCCCGAACATGCCGGTCACGTCCGCCTTCGCCTCTTCGAGTCCGCCAAACAGCGGCCCGATCGACTCGCGAATATCCACCTGCTTGCCGCTCATGCGCGACCAGGCCGGCCCCAGACCATGCGAAATTTCATGCATCACGGCGAACGCCATGCTGCCGTCGCCGGTGACCTTCGCCGCCTGCGCGGGCTCCATCAGGATCTTCGCGATCGGAATGATCACGTTGTTGACGCGCGCATCCATGAAATTCTTAAAGAAGATCTTTTTTGTGCCCTTCTCCTGGTGGATACGCGGATCGTTCGGCAGATTATCCGCCACCGCCTGATATCCATACCGCAGATCTCCCGCGCGATACGGCGCGTCCATCACTTCCATCGGGGTCGGCTGGCCGGCCTTCGACGGACGATCCGCCGCATCGAGCGGCAGAGCGCTCTGAATCCTGGGCACGTACTGCTGGTACATCGCCAGCTTGCGGGTCTCCTCTTCATTGCGGATCAGCACCGACGCGCCGTACGAGCCCTTCACGCCCAGCACGTCATCCAGATATGTCTCATACGGCGCGAAGATGATATCGACCTTCGGATCCTTCAGATCCACCCACGCCAGATCGCTCTTGTAGTAATCGTCATTCAGGAGCGCATCGGCGCGAAGCCGCAGGAAATTGGCAAACGCCGCATCCGAGCTCAAATCCGCCGCCTTACGCAGGGCCTGCGCCATGGGCGTCAGCAGCGCCTTGTACTCCTCGTGATAAGGAACAGTCACGAGCCGGTCGCCCTGCCGCTTCACCACCGTCGTGCCGCTGTAGATCGCCGCCTTCTCGGAAGGATGCTTCGCGACGTACTCTTCGATCTGTGCGCGCGTCAGCCCCTGAGGATAGAATTCGCGCCCCGGCGGCTGCGGACCGGACCCATAGAACGGTTTGCCATCGATCAGATCCCAGCGGCTGCCGTTGATGTTCAGCAGCTGTTTGACCTGAGAGCTGGTGGAAGGATTGAGAAACAGCTTCAGACCATCCGCATCGCTCTGCCGCCAGTAAACATCGTTCAGCAGACGGCAGGCTTCCACCAGTTGATCCACCACCTGGCGATCGCGCGCCGTCAGTCCATCCGAATGAAACGGCATCTGGACCGTCTTCCATCGAGCCAGCCGGGCGGCGATATCCGGCGCGGGCTGCGCCAGAACCAATGCGGCCGAGAGAAGGGCAGAGCAAACCAGAACGCGCCTCATGCGGCTATCGTATCGCGCGCCGGCGCTGCCCCTGCATTCCATCGCCGGATTTCGGCTACTCTCTATGTGAGTGCGCGCGCCTCTGCTGATTCTTGTTTCTCTGGCCGGCCTCCTCTTGTTTGCGCAGGAGGAGTCCACGCTGCCTCGCGTCACCCTGCGCGTCGATACCAATGTTGTGCTGGTTCCCGTCACGGTTCTCGACCAGGCGCAGCGCATGGTGACGGGACTCGAGGCGGAAAACTTCCAGGTGCTCGAAGACGGCGTTCCGCAGAAGCTGGTCTCTTTCGGCAGCGAGGACGCGCCGCTTTCAATTGGCATCGTGCTCGATACCAGCGGCAGTATGGGCGGGAATCTGGCCATCTCACGCCGCGCCGTGGCTGAATTCTTCAAATCGGCCAATCCCGAAGACGAAGCCTTTCTCGTCGAATTCAACGACCAGCCCCAATTGGCGCTGCCTTTTACTCACAACCTGAAAGAAATCGAAACCCGCATCATGTTCACGAAGTCGAAGGGGAACACGGCGCTGCTCGATGGCATCACCCTTTCGGTGGCGCAGATGAAGAAAGCGACGAATCCGCGCAAGGCCCTGATTCTGGTGTCGGACGGCGGCGATAACCACAGCCGCTACACGGAGGCCGAGGTGAGGAGCCGCGTGAAGGAATCCGATGTTCAGATTTACGCGATGGGAATCTTTTCGGGAGGCGGGGACATCAATGACGATCCTGTCCTCCTGAGACGCCTGGCCGATCTGACCGGCGGCCGCCACTTCGAAACGTCGCTGCGCGATATGGAAGATGTGGCGCAGAAAATCGGCATCGAACTCCGCAACACATACCTGCTCGGCTACGTCTCCACCAACAAGAACCGCGATGGGAAATACCGGACGATCACAGTGAAGGTCGCGGCGCGAGGCATCGGAAAACTGACTCCATCCTGGCGCCGTGGCTACTTCGCGCCCACGCGATAGCTACTGCCGGACCGCCTGAGACAGGAAATCGACCGTCACATCCTGATGCGACGCATTGGCCACAGGCACTCCCCGGCGGAACACGATCACCTGCGGCGACTCGTGGCGAATCCGCGTCTCTTCCGCGATTTTGCGCGAAAGCTCACGGTCCTGGCGGACCGAAATCGTATAAACCGGAATATCCGGATTCCCGGCGATAAACTTCTTCACTTGGGACTCCGCCGCCCAGCTTACGCCGCACGTGGGACTGTGCTTAAACAACACCGCCAGATCCTGGCTTTTGATCTCATTCAGATCCGGTACGCGCCGTTCTTCTTCCGCGTCGGGCTTCGAGCGCCAGCCAAACATCCGTCATCCTCCTGCCCCTGCCATCAGGCTTGCAATTGACGTGCCTGACGCTGTATCTTCGTCTGGTGAACATCACCCGACGCACTGTTCTTTCCACGATCACTGTCGCGGCCGCCGTCAAGGCCCAGCGGCGGCAGCCTCCGCCGAACTGGAAGCCCCGGCTGGGAGTCCTCTGCAGTTATTCTGACGCAAACCTGGAGTTCGTGAAAGCGGAAGGCTTCACCAGCATGCAGTTGCGGCTCGATCCCGATAAGCTGGACGACAACGCCATCGCGGGTATCAAGGATAAGATCGCGAAGACCGGCATCGTCGTTTCCTCGCTCGCCTGCGATGGCAACCACATCGATCCCGATCCGGCGAAGCGCGAGAAGCAGAATGCCTACACGCTGAAGATGATCGAGCTCGCCGGCAAGATGGACGTGCCCAATATCGGCGGCCAGTCCGGCACCATTCCGAATATGCCGTTCCTCCAGCAGGTGGATGAGATCGAAAAGGTCTACACCGAAAAATATTTCGCGGCGTGCGAAAAGAACAAGGTGCGCATCCTTTGGGAACCTTATGCCGGGGGCCCGAATATCGCGACCGGTCCCGTAGGTTGGGACGCTCTATTCAAAAAGTTCAACAACAGCCCGAACGTCGGCCTGCAGTTCGATCCTTCGCATCTCGTGTGGCAGATGATGGACGAAGTCGAGGCGGCCCGCGAATTCGGCGACAAGATTTATGACGTGCACCTGAAGGACACCGAAATCCTGACGCACGTGCTCAAGCGTGGCGGCATCCAGCCGGTGAACCGCCAAAGCTGGTGGCGTTTCCGCGTGCCGGGATATGGGTCGGTGAACTGGAAAGGCTTCTTCTCCGTGCTCTCCGAGATTGGCTACAAGGGCGCCATGAATATCGAGAACGAAGATAACTTCTACTACCCGGCATATGCCAACGGCGATTTCACCGAGCAGTACAAGCGCGGCTTCAAAGTCGCGCACGAGTTCCTGAAGACCCTCGTCCCGCCCCTGGCGTAGTAGAGAAGGCTTTCGGCCCGTTCAGGGCGTGATGATCGCATTCCGCACGGCATAGAGCACAATCTCCGCCGTGTTATGCAGCCCCAGCTTCTGCATCAAATTGGTGCGGTGGGTATCCACCGTATAAGGACTGAGGTTGAGCACCGCCGCCGCTTCCTTATTCGACTTCCCCTCGGCCAGCAGATGCAGGACCTCGCGCTCGCGCTCGGTCAGCAAATCATACGAATTCCGTACGCCCTGCCGCCGCATCACGCCGACGTGATCTTCGAGCAGCGCTTCCGCAATCACTTTCGAGAAAAATGGCCGTCCGGCCGCCACGGAAAGAATCGCATTCGCCAGTTCCTCATCCGCATTGTCCTTGATGAGATATCCCTTCGCGCCCGCGTCGAGCGCCTTCAGGATGTACGTCTCATCCATATACATGCTGAGGACAATGATGCCGATCCGCGGATTATCGCGTGAAATCTGGCGCGCCGCTTCAAGGCCGTTGAGTAGCGGCATCGCCACGTCGATCAGGACGATGTCCGGCAGAAAAATCTTCGCGAGCCGCACCGCCTCGCGCCCGTCTGACGCTTCCGCCACCACCTCTGTTCCGGCGATGCGCGCAAGCAGCAGCTTCAGGCCCGCGCGTACAATTCCGTGATCGTCCGCAATGAGAATTCGAGTCATCCGTTTTCCGCGTAGCTGTATGCGGTTGCCGGTACGGCGGGCACGCGGAACTCGATCCGCGTCCCCGTTCCCGGCGAGGAAGCCACGCGCAGATTTCCGCCCAACTCGCGCAACCGCTCTTCCATTCCGATGAGGCCAAGCCCCGCGCGCCGGCCCTCCAGCGCTTCAAATCCCTGGCCGTTATCGGCCACGCTCCCGATTGCTTCGGCGCCGCTGAATCCCACCACCACATCGATCCGGCTCCCGCCCGAATGGCGCGCCGCATTCGTCATGGCTTCCTGCACCACGCGGTAAATGCAGGTGCACTCCGCGTCCGGCAGATTATCGAGCAAGGGGTCGATCTCCGCCTTGATCTCCATTCCCGTCGATCTCTTCACGTCGCGCACCAGCCAGCCGAGCGCCGCCATAAGACCCAGATCGTCGAGCATGGAAGGCCGCAGCATCGTCGCGATATTTCGCACCACCCGCAGCGTCTGCTCCACGATTCCCTTCGCGTGCGTTACGCGCTCGTTGAATTCCTCTTCGCCCGCGTCGTGCGAGATGCTGGCCAGTTCCATCCGAAGTCCTGTGAGCATCTGGCCGGCCTGATCGTGCAGTTCGCGCGAGAGGACGCGCCGCTCCTGCTCCTGCGCCACGCGGATCTGCGCGGAAAGACGACGCAGTTCCGCATCGGCCTCGGCGGACTTCCGCTCGAGCGCCGCAATGTGCATCACCGTCACGGCCGCAATCCCCACCCCGAACAGCAGGGCGAGGCCCGCCGTGAACGCGAGCGAGGAGCGGAAACGGCTGTCGGCGCTGGTAATGCGGGCCCGCTCCGCCGTGAAGTTGGCGGACATCAGCTGTTCGAGCTGTGTCGCCAGCTCCACAATCTCCTCCCGGTGTTTCACGCGCTCCTGCAAAACCGCGGAGCGCCGCGCCGCCTTCTGCTCCGGGGACCAGTCGAGCGCGATCTGAGTAGGGTCCCAATAGCTGTTGACTTCGAGCCGGAGCCGCTCGATAGCCGCCTTTTCGGGCTGATTGGTTTCCGATTCAGCCAGCTTCAGGAAGCTGCTTGCCGTTGTGCTGCGAATCTGGTCAAACTGACGCGCGTAGCGGGCATCGTGCGAGGAATCGGAATCGAGCAGGTAGTCCCGCGTCAGGATGCCGCTCAGAAAAACATTGGCGCGGATAGACGCCAGCGCATCGCCCGCTTCCAGATGACTCCGGTGGAGCGCCGCGACTTCGCTTTGCGCGGTACCGGCGCCGCGCCAAACCTCAAACGCGGCGCCACCGGTAATCAGGAGCAGGGAAGCGAACGCCAGAGCCAGCAGAATCGACCTGCGCCTGAGCATGGTTTCCGTCTCCAGTTTCGCTCAGGCGGCGCAGGCCGGCAAACCGGACCTATTTTTGCGCAGTCGCCTGACCGCGGCCGAACTGGCGTTCCTCTGTTGTCACCACCTTATCCGTCATCGGCGTCACCTCCACTTTCAGGCCGTCGCCGTCGATCGTGAATTTGCGCTTGGTGATCAGATCGCCCTTCGTCTCCATCTGGATGAGCGCCGAGCCGTTATAGTAGAGCGACACCTTCCCCTTCTTGCCGGAGATTTTGATGTCGCAGTCGTGCCCATCCGTCGCGCAGGTGAAATCCGCGATCGGCGCCGATGCGTCGAGTTGGGTCATATGAAGGCCCTTCGCGCTGCTCTCAATCACCCAACCGTGAGTGCCGCCGTGCTCGTTCCACGTGCCCACCAGGCTGGCGCGGTCCGATTGCGTATCGGCAATCAACGGCAAACTGGCGGCGCCGATCACCGCGAACGCGGCGAATGCATACATGGCAAGTCTCATTTCAATCCCTCCCTCTGGATTTATGGCGCGGCGGTGATATGAGCGCGCCGGTTTTTCTGCCAGCAGCTTTCGTCATGCTCCTCGCAGACAGGCCGTTCTTTGCCGTAGCTGACGACGGTGAGCTGGTTTTGCGGAATCCCCATGCTCACCAGGAACTCCTGGGCCGCATGAGCGCGCTTATCGCCGAGCGCCAGATTGTACTCGGCCGAGCCCCGCTCATCCGTATCGCCTTCCACAATCAGCTTCTGGCTCGGATAATTCGACAGAATTCCCTTCACTACGTCCACGTCGCCGCGTAGAGCGGTGGTAGCGTCTGACCGGATGGTCGCCTTATCGTAATCGAACAGCGCGTCAGACAGATGCGCCAGGCGCTGATTCAGCGTCTCCCGTTCCTGCGGCGTCATGGATGCGCTGCGAGCCGGGGGCGTCTGCCGCGGTGTCTGCGCGACTTGCCTGGCGGGGCCGCGGCCGGACGCGGCGCGGGAGTGGATTGGGCGGCCGGCGGTGGCGGCGGGGGAGTCGCTGCTGCGCTCACCGGCACGGCTTTGTGGCACGCCGCCGAAAAAAGGATCACAAACCCGCACAGGGACAGAACTTTAATGGACAAGGGTGGAAAGACCTCCACATTCATCAGACTCCATCTGAACGTGGGAAACCATCCCCTGAATACACCAATTTTGGACGCCTTCTACCGGCCGGTCAGAAAGCGCGCCGCCTGTGTGGGGTCCTGAACCGCTCCACGGGCAATCGCCAGAGCCAGATCGCCGATGCGCAACGCCGTGATTTCCCGGTCCATCACCATCGGATTCTCTTCACCGGGAAAATGAACCAGCAGCGGCACATGCGGATCGGTGTGCGGGACGAGCCGCGCCGGATGGTCGGACGTAAGAATGACGGCTGTCTTCGATTCCAGTCCCGACTGCCGTAACGCTTCCATCAACTCCCGCGCCGCCCGGTCCACGTACGTGAGTTCCCGCAGGTACGGATCGCCCGGGCCTCCGTCCCCTTCGAAATAGGGCGGGTGCGGGACGTTGAAGTGCACCCAGGCGAGCCCGAGCGCCGGGTCCGCCGCTTCCCGCTTCCCGGCGTCCAGCAACGCGCGGTATTCCGCCAGATGGCGCTCTGTGACAAGCGAGCGTCCGAAGGCGGAGTAGCCATCGGTTTCAAAGAGCATCCGCGTGGCATTCAACGCGGCTTCGCGGGGCGCGGAGCCAATGCTGGCCGCCTGATCGTAGCGAACGTCCCAGTAACAACCGGTGAGTTGCGATGCGAAAATGCGGCAATACGGCAGATACCAGCCCGCCGCCGCCGAGTTCCAGCCAAGATGGCGGAAGCGCGCGAAGATGCTGTCACCCTGACCGAGCACGCCTTCGCCTCCTTCCCGGAAAAGCAGGTGTTCGATCGAAGGGCTGTCGATCCTTTCGGCCGCCACGCTCTTTCCGTAGAGCAGGGACGGAATCGCCGCGGTGGTTGCCATATCGACCACCGGCACGCCGGTCTGCGCGGCGAGCGCCTGGGAAGCCGCGAAGGAGTGCGATTCCAGATCGAAGAGCGCTGTCACCGGAACGGCGCCCGTATTCCGGAATGTCAACTCCTGATCCCAGTCGTCGAATACGATCCAGAGAATGCGCACCGCGGGACGGCCCGGGAGCGTCGCCGCGAGCGGCGGATCGGCTGGCAGCGGCGATGGGCGGCTGAGGTAATAGAGGGGTCCGAAGAAAGTAACCGCAAGGCAGGGTATTGCGGCGAATGCGAACCCCCGCACCGCGCGCGCCGCCATGGATGGAAAGCGGAACATCCACACGGCCGCCGCGCAGAAGCCAATCCCCACCACGGGCGCGACCGCGCGCAAGGCTACGTAATGCGAGATCTGCGTTCGCAGAAACGCGGCCCCAAGCAACACGAGCGCCATCGCTCCGATCGGCAGGAGGCGCCGCGCCCACCGCGGCAGCTTCGGCGCAGCGCGAACGACCGCGAACAACACGAGCGAGAGCAACAGAACATCGGCCACCAGACCGAAGTAAACTCCGAAGCCCGGCATGGTCTTCCGGTAGAACAACTGCTCGGGCCCGCCGGGAATCAGATCCGCCCAGGCGCGAAGGTAAACCAGATTCGCCAGCGAAAGAGCGACCGCGTAGTCCCGCATCTCAGGCTTTCCGCCGCAGTAAATACAGGACGCGGAACTCGGCCGTCTCCATCCTGCCGGCGATTTCGAAGTGCGCCTGTGCGCATTCTTCAAACACCGCGCGCGTCTGCCATTCGTGAAGCTCTTCGCGTCCCCGCGCGAGCCGACGGAACATCGGATCCTGCGGCGCTACATATTCGATGAGAAGCCAGCGCGTCGTCAGCGCCGCCGCGGCTTCCAGAATCTGATCGAGCGGAATCCGCTCGCTGACCAGCAAATGATGGATCAGCGCCAGCATCAGGACGCAATCGAAGCCACCGGCGGCGCGGTCCAGAAAGCCGGCATGTTCGCGCCCCATCCAGCCCGCGGGCGGAGTAGGCCGCGCGAAATCGACCACGAGCGGCAGTACGTCTGCCTTCGCGGCCGATGCCGCCCGCCAAATGGCCGACACAACTTCCGGATCGCTGTCGATCGCCACCACGCGCGCGCCGGACGCCGCCGCCAGCAGACTGAACTCGCCCGCGTTCGCGCCGATATCGAGCACGCTCTCCGCCCGAATCTCCTCCAGCTTTTTTACGATGAATGCCCGCCGCGCTTCCCTCTGAGCGGGCGTATAGGATGGGCACTGCTTTTCGTATTCGGACCACTCGGATTCCCGGGGCTCGGGCGTCAGAGCCTCCATTTGCCGCCGGAATGCGCGGATTCGCCGGCTGAAAATAAACTGCGCCTCGCCGGCGTCGCGAGCCTCGCGCTGCCGGTACAACTCCGCGCTTTCGAGTTTTGCGGCGCGAGAGGGCAGCGTCGCGAGCGTCAGATCCGGCGGCAGCCATCGCCGGAGCGCGGGCAGCCGCCTGACCGCATCCGCCGGCGTAAGCCCATCCCGATGGAAAAGAAAAATTTCGTGCACCGGAGCGCCCGTTCGCCGGTAGAGCAGCAGCGGGATCAGAAACGTGCGCGCGAATTGCGCCGCCGCCCACCAGATCGGATCGCGCGGCCCGCGCTCCTGCAGAGAAAGTACATCGATAAAAACCGGCGCCGCTCCGCGAAACAGAACATTCAGCGGCGTCGCGTCCTTGAGCCGCAACCCTTCCCCGATCACCGCCTCGGCCAGATCCAGAGTCAGCATCCCCGCCGCATGCAGCATGGCGGCCGGCCATTCCCATGGATAGCTGATGAACGGGATCCGCGGGTGCTCCACTACCGTGGGATTCGCCTGCACCTGCGTCGTGGCCGCGGCGCGCCCCTCATCGACGAATCGCCGGATGGCCGGGGATTCGAGCCACATTCGAAGATTCGGGAGCCCGTCCGGATAAACCGTTCGAAGCACCCGATCTTTCGTGATCGAAACGGAGCCCGCCGGATCGCGGAACGAAGCCGCGTGGCTCACTTCGGCTTCCGGTTACGTCCGAAGAATTTTTTCACCTGATAGACGATGCCCAGAAAAAACGCGCTCGCCAGTTGCCAGAGCAGCAGACCGCTGCCTGGATCGGCATACAAAAGCAGGGCGGCGCGCAATGGCATTTCTACACTTTACTGCGAATCGCGGCCGGGCCGCCATACTGACACGCCGCCATACTGACAAAGGAAAGAAGCCTCAGGAGAAAAATTCTTCGCGCGTGTCCAGGCATTGCTGCTTCTCCGCGGCGCTGAGCGTTGAGAGCCTGGCGCGTCCCGCGTTGAATACGGTTCGCGAAGAGAGCTTCAGACGAACGAGGTTATCGCGATCCTGACGGGGGAGGATGAGGTAATGCTTCCTGCAATCGAACCCGCGGCAAATCAGAGGCCGCCGTTCGTAAATCGTGCAGCCGCTCTCGCCCAGATACACGCAGGCTCCCTGCGGAGTTGTCTCGAGAACGAAGACGGTTTCTCCCTCGGCGCCTGTTACCGCTCGCGTGCGGTAAGAGTCCGTATCGTCTCCCTGATCGGGATGCAGAAATAGTCCCTGGCCGCTCCGGCAGCATTCGATGCAGCCGTTGCACGGTACCTCGGTTGTTTGTTCGGGAGCCAACTTTCATTGTTTCACTAAAACGCGCACAACCCTCATTGCCGGCCGCCCGCTTCACTGCCCACCCGCGTGGGACCACCCCGCCTTCCCATCGCTGCCCCGCCATTCCCGGCGCCTGAATTGCTCGGTTCCGCCCCGAACGTCAGAAAGGTGGGAAGGTGGCCTCCTGCACATTATTTGAAGGATTAGCGCTCCGGGAGCGGTATCGCCGCCTTTATTCCACTGAACCTCGCGTTTTTCGCGCCCCCGGTTGCGTCAACCTGATGGGGGAAGACGCTGCTTATAACCAGGGCTTTGTCCTCTCCGCCGCGATTGGCCTCTCGACGCGCGTCATCGCCCATCCCGCGCAGTCCGGGAGTTTCACCGCCCACCTCGAAAGCGCGCGCCGCCGCGAATCGGCCGGCCTGGCGGACGCGGAACCCGGTCATTGGAGCGAACCGCTGCGGAATATCGTCTCCCTGCTTCGTCAGCGCGATCGCATCCCACGCGGAGCGAATCTCCTGGTCGAAGAGGATTTTCCGGATGGTCCCGCTCTCGGTGGCCGCGCCTCGCTCGAAGTCGCGGCCGTATTTGCTCTGCTGGAGGCCGCCCGGTCGGACCTGTCGCGGCTGGAAATCGCCCAGCTATGCCGCCTGGCCGAGCGCCTTCGCGGCGCCGGTTCCAGCGAAACCGATCCTTTCATCAGCTGCCACGCCCGTGAAGGTCATGCGCTCTTTCTCGATTGCCGGTCGCTCGAATATCATCACGTGCCCTTCCCGGAACGCGTCAGCCTCCTGATTTGCCACACCGGCATCCAACCCCGTGAAACCGCGGGGATCTCTGCGCGTCATCGCGCACAATGCGGCGAAGCTGTGCAAATTTTGTCGTCGTGCCTTCCTGGTACTACGGGTTTTCGCAATGTCACGGCCGCGCAGTTATCGGGCTATCGCGAGCTTTTTGAAGAGAGCGGTTACCGCCGTTCCCGGCATGTGGTGGAGGAAAACGAGCGCGTCGTCAAAGCCGGCATCGCGCTGCTCGATAACGACCTCCGCACCGCCGGCGCTCTGATGAACGAATCTCACGAAAGCCTGCGGCTCAACTGCGGCGCGGGCTGCCCCGAACTGGACCTGCTGGCTCGCCTGGCGCGCGAATGCCGCGGAGTTTGGGGAGCCCGTATGAGCGGTCCCGCCCCCGGTGGATGCCTGGTTTGCCTTGCCGATGTCGAAAGAGCCGGCGCCATTGCGCGCGCCATTAGCCACGGCTATCGCGCCCAGACCGGAATCCAGTGCGAAACGTGGTTATGCCGCGCAGCCGAGGGCGCTGGCGAAGAGATGTTCTGATCGATCAGGCGGCGGCGAAACGCGCCTTGGGAGGATTTTCGTCGGGCCTGTCGCCCGATTTTTTGGTGTTACGGGAGCGAAAGGGGATCGGGAAACTGGTTATGGCGTCCCGTTTGGCGTCACAAACCACACAAATGGCGACGCCATTTACGAACAAAGATGTTTCCGCTCCGCAATTGCAGCATTTCCCTGTTTCCATAACGCCAAACTAGCACTTACAGTCGTAGTGGCTCTACCCGTAAATTCCCCTGGAAGATCCGGGAAATTCACCCCATGCCGTCACCGGCCTGTAAAATGTGGGAGATGGACAACCTGACCGAGGCATGGATGCGGGGCTCAATTCCGGGTGTGCACCCGGTTATCAGCCATCTTCTGCGTGCCTCCACGCAGATCCGTGAGGATGCGGACGCCGCCCTTCGGGATCTGAGCACGGAGAAAATCTGGTTCAATCCCCACGGCGCCACTTCTCCCGGGTTCCACGCGAAACACCTTGCCGGAAGCACCAGCCGATTGCTGACCTATCTTGCCGGACTGCAGTTGACCGAAGAGCAACTGGCCGAAATTCCGCGCGAAGGGAAAGGGCAGGAATCGGCTGCCGAACTCGTGGCAGTCGTCTCGTCGGCTCTGGATCGCTATGACGAAGCCATCCGCAATCTCTCGCCGGATGACTTCGGCGCTCCGCGCGAGATCGGCCGCAAACGCCACCCCGCGACGGCGATTGCCATCGCGATTCACATCGTGGAACATGGCCAGCGTCACATCGGAGGACTGATCGCCGCCGCGAAGCTGGCCCGCGCGTCATCCGTGGCCCAATAAGAATTCCGTGTTATCCTGAATCTTCTGGTAGAGGAGCGGTAGTCAGGAACGGACGCCAGCAGTTCCCGCGATCGACGGGAGGCAGCCGGGAGGGACAGACCGCCGAAGTCGTAAGCCATTGATCGTGGCAAGCGGCTGGGGGCGCGAGTTGAATCTCCGCCACTGTCATCCGGCCGCAAAGCCGGATGGAGCGCTTCCGGGAATAGTGACGTCCTGCCGTACTCCCTCACTTTTCCTGCGTGCGCTCACCTCCGTGAGTTTTTGGTATGCACGTATTCGAGCTGACAAAAGCGCTGATTGACATCCCTTCGATAACCCCCGAAGAGGAACAGGTCGGTTTCTGGCTGCGCGACTATCTCGCCCGCCTCTGCGAAAAGCACAATGGCAAAGTTGAGCTGATCGAGGTCGAGCCGAAGCGCAACAACGTTTTCGCATACTTCGGCGAGCCGCGCGTCACGCTCTCCACCCACATGGATACCGTGCCGCCCTTCGTCCCCGCGCGCGAAGATGACGGCAACATCTGGGGCCGCGGCGCGTGCGACACCAAAGGCATCATCGCCAGCATGCTGATCGCCGCCGAGCGCCTCCTCGAATCGGGCGTACGCAATATCGGCCTGCTCTTCGTCGTCGGCGAAGAACGCAACAGCGCTGGCGCTTATCATGCGGCAAAAACGCCGCGCGGATCGAAATACATCATCAACGGCGAGCCCACCGAAAACCAGCTCGCGCTCGGTTCGAAAGGCGCGCTGCGTTACGAGATCGTCGCGCGCGGAAAAATGGCGCACTCCGCCTATCCCGAACTCGGCGATTCCGCCATCGAAAAACTTCTGGACGTCCTCAACGACGTCCGCAAAGTCGAGCTCCCCGTCGATCCCGTCCTCGGCCCGAGCACTCTGAACATCGGTACGATCCACGGGGGCCGCGCGCCCAACGTGATTCCGGACGAAGCCCGCGCCGAAATTTTCATCCGTCTCGTGGGCGATTCCGCCTCCACGAAAACCGCGCTCGAACGCACCGTCGCCGGCCGCGCCGAACTCAACTTCGTCCTCGAAATTGCGGCGATCCGCATGACAGCCGTGGAGGGCCTCCCCACCACGGTCGTGGCGTACACCACGGATATTCCCGCGTTCGGCGGCGCCTGGGGGCAGCCGCTTCTCTTCGGTCCGGGCACCATCCACGTGGCGCACACGCTCGATGAGCGCGTCCCCAAACAACAACTTCTCGAAGCAGTCGAAATCTACCAAAGAATGGTCAGGCAGCTACTAAATTTATGAGCAGAATCGAAGTCGGCATCCTCGGCGCCACCGGCATGGTGGGCCAGCATTTCATCAAGTTTCTCGACGGGCATCCGTTGTTCCACCTCACGTGGCTGGGAGCGAGCGA
>CAZWTH010000040.1:0-9238 GCA_964636715.1 uncultured Solibacteraceae bacterium
GGAGCTGAATCATTCGGGGCTCCATGGAATCCTGGCCGACCTGGGAGTCAGCCGGTTTCAGTTGACCGATCCCGAGCGCGGATTTTCTTTTTTAGCGGATGGACCGCTGGATATGCGTCTCGATCAAACGAGGGGCGTAACAGCGGCCGATCTGGTGAATCACAGTGCAGAAAAACAAATAGCCGACTGGCTCTACCAGCTCGGCGAAGAAAGGAGAGCGCGGAAGATTACTGGAGCACTGATCCGAGGTCGGCCCGTTCGGAGCACACGGCATCTGGCGGATATCGTGGAACGGGCTGTACCGAGGACAGGACCAATTCATCCCGCGACTCGTACTTTCATGGCACTGAGGATGGTGGTCAATCGGGAGCTGGAAGAGCTGGACGCGCTGCTCGAACGCGCGCCGCGGATGGTTCGCCCCGGCGGACGCATCGTGATCATTTCCTTCCACTCACTGGAAGACCGCAAAGTGAAAAACAGTTTTCGCGAGCTTGCTCGCTCCGGCAGGGCCGTTTTACTGACGAAAAAGCCTGTCGCGCCCGGTGAACGGGAGCTTCGCGAAAACCCGCCGTCACGCAGCGCCAGACTGCGAGCGGTGGAATTGGCAGCAAATGGAGGGCAGCCGGGCCTGAATTCGGCGGACGAGGGTGACGACGAGGAGTAACGAAGCCATGGGGACTTTGGCGGCGATTTGGAAAAAGAGCGATTCAATGGCGGCGGTCAGCAGCGAGTTTCTGGAGAGCGATCCTTACGCGCTGCGCGAACTGCCGAACGATAAAGTTTTCTTCTATTCGAAGAAAATCGATAATCAGCGCCTGGTGCGCCAGGCAGATCCGCACGCGGCCGATGAATGCTGGTCCGCGGTGGGCGCGGGCGCGCTGCTGCTGATGCTCGGCGTCAGCGTTGTGGTTCCGCAGGTCGCTCTCGTGCGCACCGGCTACCAGCTCGAAGCCGCGAAAACCGAACGCCAGACGCTGCTCGATCAGCGCCGCGCGCTCGAAGTGCGTGAAGCCGCGCTGCTCAGCCCCAGCCGTCTGAACGATATCGCGAAAGAACAAAACCTCACCGCCCCCGCGTCCAGCCAGGTGTTCCACCTCGATAACGAAATGGGGCCGCGGCAGGGCAATCTCGCAAGCAATCAGATGCCGGCGGTTCCCGGCCGTTAATCAGGAGAACAGCCTCGTGGAGGTCAGGGACCGTTCCGAAGCAGCGAATCACCGCCTTGTTTTCCTGGCGGTGATTTTGTTTTTATGGGCAATCGCAATTGTGGCGAGGCTCTTCCTGCTGCAGGTCGTCGAGCACGATAAGTACGTCGAAATCGCTCGCCGCCAGCAGGAAGAGCAGATCGCCATCCATGCGCCGCGCGGCACTATTCTTGACCGCAACGGCCAGGCCCTCGCCATCAGCCTCCCGGTCACCGCTCTCTCCGTCAATCCGCGCCAGATTACCGACGCCGAAATGGCGTCCGAGCTTCTGAGCTCTTCGCTCGGCATGGATCAGCCCACGCTTTACGCGAAGCTGACCAATGCGCAGAAGAATCGCAAAGGCTTTCTCTGGATTCGCCACGATCTCGATCCCTTCGCGACCGAGCGTCTCCGCAATCTCCATCTCGCCTACGCCACGTTTCATAACGAAAGCGAGCGCGAGTATCCGGGCGGTGAAACCGCCGCGCACGTTCTCGGCGGCCTCGGCGTCATCAAGAAGGATGGCGCGGAAATTCAGGGCGTCATGGGTATCGAGCGCGGCATGAACAAAGTGCTGCGCGGTCAGGACGGCGAGGAAAGCATCCTCATGGACGTCCACCACAAAGGCATTGACTCCCGCATCGATTCCGTCGAAAAGCCGGGCACGCAACTCACCCTCACCATCGACGCGCGCATGCAGTTCGTCGCTGAGCGCGAGCTCAAAGCCGGCGTCATCGCCAAGCACGCGCGCAGCGGCTCCGCCATCGTGATGAACCCCTACACGGGCGAAATTCTCGCCATGGCCAACTACCCGACCTACGATCCCAACACCGGCCCCAAACAAGGCGACGATCCCATCGCCCGCTGGGACCTCGCCGACCAGGTTCCCTTCGAGCCTGGCTCCATGTTTAAGGTCATCACCCTGTCAGCCGCTCTCGAAACCACGCATCTGAGGCCGGAATCCATGATTCCCACCGGCAATGGCATTCTCAAACTGCCCGGACGCATCGTTCACGAATCGCACGGCGGCTACGGCACCATCAGCATGGCGGACGTCCTCGCGAAGTCTTCCAACATCGGCGCCATTCTCATCGGCCGTCAGGTGGGCCGCGAAAATCTCTACGAATACGCGCGGCGCTTCGGCTTCGGCCAGAAGACCGGACTTCCCCTCCCCGCCGAATCCGCCGGCATTCTGCGTCCCACCAGCAAGTGGGGAACGACATCGCTCGAATCCATTTCGATGGGCCAGGAAGTCAGCGTCACATCGGTACAGATCGCGCGCGCGGCCTGTGTTATTGCGAACGGCGGACTGCTCGTCAAACCTCGCCTCATCCTCAAGCGCGGCGATAAAACCGAACCGGTCGAAACACCGGTCCGCATTCTCCAGCCCGATAACGCAATTCTGATGCGGCAGATGATGGAAGGCGTCGTTCTGCGCGGCACGGGCAGAGTACACGCTCGTCTGAATGGATACACCTCAGCCGGTAAAACCGGAACGGCGCAAATCTATGACGCGCAGAGTCACCACTACTCGCACAACTACAACGCTTCGTTCGTCGGCTTCGCGCCGGTGACGAATCCGGCCCTTGTCGTGCTCGTGACTGTGCATAATACATCGGGTGAAAACGGTCAGGGCGCGGACGCCGCTGCTCCGGTCTTTACGAACATCATGACCGAGGCGCTGCGCATGCTCGACGTGCCGCGCGACATTCCGGAGACGGAGATCGCCACGAAGAAGCCGCAGAAGAAGGAGAAGGAATACGACGATGTTTCGATCGCCGACCTCGGCGGCGAAAGCATCATGGAAGAAGATCCCAGCGTGAAACAATTGCTGGCGGATCAGATGCAAATTGTTCCGACCGCGCCCGGCGGTCCCGAGCAACCGGACGCCGCGACGCCTGCGCAACCGCCGGCGGTTCTCCAGGCCAACACTTACACCGGCCCCATGGTTCCCGATTTCCGCGGCAAGTCGATGCGCGACGCCCTCGAAGCCGCCTCCTCCCGCGGCATCCAGGTCACCGTGGAAGGCAGCGGCTTCGCGCGCGCGCAATTGCCTCTGCCCGGCACGCCCCTCCACACCGGCGAAAAAATCAGGATCGTATTTACGCGCTGATATGACGCTGAGCGAGGCACTGGCGGGAGCACAATTCAAATCGCAGCTTTCGCCCGAGCTTGCCCGCACGGATATTCAGGGCCTCGAATACGACTCGCGCCGCGTCAAACCGGGTTTCCTCTTCTTCGCTTTCCCCGGCTCGAAAGTCGATGGCCGCGCCTTCGCCGCGCAGGCCGCCGCCAAAGGCGCCATCGCCACCGTGAGCGAACTCGCCGCTCCCGAAGACTGGAACGGCCCCTGGATTCAGGTCGCGCACGGCCGCCACGCCCTCGCCGGCGCGGCCAAAACATTCTACGGCAAACTCGACGAAAAGCTCAGGCTCACCGGCGTCACCGGCACCAACGGTAAAACTACCACCGCGTTCCTGATCGATTCCATCCTCCGCCAGGCGGGTCTCATCACCGCCATGATCGGAACCATCGAATACCGTCTCGGCGCGAAGACGCTGCCCGCCCCCAACACCACCCCCGAATCGCTCGATCTCGCGCGCCTCTTCGCCGACCTCAACGCACTCGGCGGCACGCACGTCACCATGGAAGTCTCCTCGCACGCGCTCGATCTCGGCCGTGTCTACGGGCTCCACTTCCACACCGCCGTCTTTACGAATTTCACGCGCGATCATCTCGATTACCACGGCACCATGGAGCGCTACTTCGCCGCCAAGAAGCTCCTCTTCGATGGAGCCGGCGCTCCCCCGCCTCGCTACTCCGTCATCAATCGCGACGATGAAGGCGGCGCCAAACTCATCGCCTCGCTCAAAAACAGCGACCTGCTCTCCTACGGACTCGGCAAAGACGCCATGCTCAAGGCGCGCCACATCCGCTGGACCGGCGACGGCATGCGCTTCGAGGTCACCCTCGACAAGACGAAGTTCGAAATTGCCTCACCGCTCGCCGGGCGCTTCAACGTGTACAACATCCTCGCCGCCTGCGGCGCCGCGATGACCTATCAGCTTCCGCCCGAAATTATTATCAAAGGCGTCGCCGCTTGCTCCGGTGTCCCCGGCCGCTTCGAACGCATTGACGAAGGCCAGCCCTTCCACGTCATCGTCGATTACTCCCATACCGATGACGCTCTGCGCAACACTATCACCGCGGCGCGCTCGCTCGAACCGCGCCGCGTCATCACGCTCTTCGGCGCCGGCGGCGATCGAGACCGCACCAAGCGCCCCCTGATGGGCCAGGCCGCCGGCGAGCTCAGCGACGTCGTCGTTCTCACCAGCGACAATCCGCGCTCCGAAGATCCGCTGCAAATCATGAACGACGTGCTCGTCGGCATCCGCCGCTCGGACGCGAAAACGATCGTCGAGCCTGATCGCGCCGAGGCGATCCGCAAAGCTCTCAACGAAGCCGGCGCCGGCGATCTCGTCCTGCTCGCCGGCAAAGGCCACGAGACTTACCAGATCTTCGCCGATAAAACCATCCACTTCGACGATCGCGAAGCAGCCCGCGAAGCGCTCCGCTCCTTCGGCTTCCGGAAGGAAATCGCATGACGCTGACCTTCGAACAGATCGCGAAGTTCATCGGCGCCGCGCCAGCCGCAGGCACGCAAACCATCTCCGGCTGGAGCATCGATTCCCGCACCATCGCCCCTGGCGATTGCTTCTTCGCCCTGCGCGGCCCCACGCATGACGGGCACGATTACGTCGCCGCGGTCCTCGAACGCGGCGCATCGCTCGCAATCGTCGAACACGAAATCCCTGCCGCCGGCACGCAGATGGTCGTTGAAGACACCACCCGCGCTCTCCAGTCTCTCGGCCGCGGCGCGCGCCAGCTCTGGAACGGCACAGTCATCGGCGTCACCGGCAGCGCGGGCAAAACCACCACGAAAGAAACCATCGCGGCCCTCGTCGCCACGGAATTTCCCACGGGCCGCAACCTTGGCAATCTGAACAACCACCTCGGCCTTCCGCTCTCCATCCTGCGCCTTGCCGATAACGCGAAGGTCGTCGTCCTCGAAATGGGCATGAATCACGAAGGCGAAATCCGCGACCTCGCGGCGATCGCGAAGCCGCAAATCGGCGTCGTCACCAACGTCGGCTGGGCCCACACTGAAAATTTCCCCGATGGCATCGAAGGCGTCGCCCGCGCGAAAAGCGAACTGATCCAGGCCCTCCCGCGCGAAGGCACTGCGGTGCTGAATGCCGACGACCAACGCGTTCGCGAATTCCGCAAGCTCCACTCCGGCCGCACCATCCTCTTCGGGTTCACAGCAGACGCCGAAGTCCGCGCCGAAAACGTCGAACTCAGCCCGGAAGGCGCACGCTTCCGCGCCCTCGGCGTCGATTTCGAATCGCCGCTCGCCGGCCGCCACGGCATCTCGAATGTCCTCGCCGGCATCGCCGCCGCCCGCGCCCTCGGCATCGCGCCCGAGCGCCTGCGCGAGGCCGTCCGTTCGCTCGCGCCCGGCAAGATGCGCGGCGAACAGACCCGCATCCACGGCGTCACGATCATCAACGACTGTTACAACGCCAATCCCGAGGCCATGCGCTCCATGCTGGAGCTGCTTCGGGATACTCCGGCCACGCGCCGTATCGCCGTGCTCGGAGAAATGCTGGAGCTTGGCCCTGAGGCCGAGGCCCTGCACCGCAGCTTAGGACGATTCGTCGCGGAACAGGGCATTCATGCCGTCATTGGCATACGCGGCGCCGGACGCTGGATAGTGGACGAAGCTACCGCAGCGGGATTGTCGGGCGGCGCCGCGTTATTTTTCCAAACTCCGGAAGAAGCGGGCGAATATCTCAAAAGATTTCTGAAACCGGGCGACGCCGTTCTGTTCAAAGGCTCGCGCGGTGTTCGCGTGGAACGCGCACTGGAAGGCGCGCTGGCGGAAGAAACCGCCGGCGCCGTGAAATGAGGCGATAGGATTCTCCGATGCTGTACTGGCTGCTCTACGTAAAGCTGCACACAGTCGTTTCGCCGTTCCGCGTCTTCGGCTACGTGACCGCGCGAACCATGTTCGCCAGCCTCACTTCGCTTTTTCTCGGCATCCTTCTCGGTCCCTGGCTCATCCGCCGCCTGCGCGAGCTCAACTTCGGTCAGAGCATCCGCGAAGACGGCCCGCAATCGCATCACAAAAAGGCAGGCACTCCGACCATGGGCGGCATCCTGATCCTCATCTGCACCATCGGCCCGACGCTTCTCTGGGGCGACCTCACCGATACCTACATCTGGATCGCCATGTTCGGCATGCTCTCCTACGCCGTCATCGGTTTTATTGACGACTACGCCAAAGTGACGAACAAACGTAATCTCGGCCTCACCGCGCGCCAGAAGTTTTCCATGCAGTTGCTCGTCGCTGCGCTCCTCACCGGCGTCCTCGCCTGGATGCGCTACAAGCACCTCTACACCACCGAGCTCAACGTCCCCTTCATCAAGAATGTCCGTCCGGATCTGCTCATCCACTCCCTGATGCACAGTCCGTACACGTTCCCGTTCGCCTTCATTGAGTTCTATCTCTTCGTTGTGTTCGTGGTCGTCGGCTCGTCGAACGCCGTCAACATCACGGACGGTCTCGATGGCCTTGCCGCGGGGCTCATGGTCATCGCGGGCGGCGCGCTCACCGTTCTCGCTTTCGTCGGCGGACACCGCGAGCTTTCCCAATATCTGCAAATCGTCCGCAACCAGCATTCCGCCGAGCTCACCATCTTCTGCGGCTCCCTCACCGGCGCGAGTCTCGGCTTCCTCTGGTGGAACGCCCACACCGCGGACATGTTCATGGGCGACGTCGGCTCTCTTTCCATGGGCGGCGTGATGGGCGTTGTCGCCATCCTGATCAAGCAGGAGATTCTGCTCCTGTTCATCGCCGGCGTCTTCGTGATCGAACTGCTGAGCGTCATCCTCCAGGTCGGCAGCTTCAAACTCCGCAAGAAGCGCATCTTCAAGATGGCGCCAATTCACCATCACTTCGAAGCGCTCGGCTGGCAGGAATCGAAGATCATCGCGCGCTTCTGGATCGCCGGCCTCGTCCTCGCCCTCTTCGCGCTCACCACCCTGAAACTACGATGAAACTCGAAGGCATCAACGCGCTCGTAGTGGGCATGGAGAAGTCGGGCCAGGCCGTCGTCGCCTTCCTGCGCGCACGCGGCGCCAACGTCACCGCCACGGATCTTAAACCACGCGACATCCCCGGCTTCCGCCTGCAATCCGACGAGGTTTTCGCCGCCGCCTGGAACCTCATCGTTCTCTCCCCCGGCGTCCCCGCCGACCTCCCCGCCCTGAACGCCGCGCGCGATCGGGGCATCGACGTCATCGGGGAAATCGAACTGGCTGCCCCATTCCTGCGCGGCAAAATCATCGGCATCACGGGCTCCAACGGCAAGACCACCACCACGTCGCTGACCCATCACATCCTCGCCTCCGCCGGCGTTCCGGCGCAGATCGGCGGCAACATCGGAACGCCCGTCGTCGCCATGGCCGAAACCTCCCGCGACGATCAGTGGAACGTGATCGAGCTCTCCAGCTTCCAGCTCGAAACCGCTCGTACTTTCCGCGCGCATATCGGCGTCTGCCTCAACGTCACCCAGAATCACCTGGACCGCCACCGCACGATGGAAAATTACATCGCGGCCAAGAGCAATCTGTTCCGCATGCAGCAGGAAGGCAGCTACGCTGTCCTCAACGCCGCGGATTCCGTCTGCCGCGCCTTCGCCGATCTCACGCCCGCCGCCAAAGCCTGGTTCAGCCGCGACGACGTCCGCGAGGATGTCGTCTTCATCGGCAACAAACCCCTGATGCCGCTCGCCGATATCCCGATCCCCGGCCTCCACAACGCGGAAAACGTGATGGCCGCCGCGCACGCCGCCGCAATCGCCGGCGTACCCCTCGATAAAATTTCGGCCGCCGTCCGCACTTTCCACGCCGTCGAGCATCGCCTCGAATTTACGGCGGAAATCGACGGCGTCCGCTACTACAACGATTCCAAAGCCACCAGCGTCGATGCCGCCATGAAAGCCATCGACTCCTTCCCCGGCAACCTCTGGGTCATCCTCGGCGGCACCGATAAAGGCAGCGACTACCGCATCATGCGCGAAAAACTCGCCGCCAAAGCCAAAGCCGCCCTCCTCATCGGAGCGGCGGAGGAGAAAATCACAAAGCATCTCGAAGGCGCTCTCCCGCTCATCCACGCGGGCACGATCGCCCAGGCCGTCAAAAGGGCCTCCGCGAAAGCGAAACCCGGCGACGTCGTCCTCCTCGCCCCGGCCTGCTCCAGCTTTGACCAGTTTCAGAACTATGAAGAGCGCGGACGCGTTTTCAAGCAACTCGTAAAGGATTTACAGCATGGCGCAGCGGCTTAAGACAGACAAGATTCTCTTCATCACCGTCGTTCTGATGGTCCTGTTCGGTTCCCTCATGGTCTACAGCGCCTCCAGCGTCGTGGCCGAAAGCCGCTATGGTTCCAGCTACTACTTCGCCGTCCGCCAGCTCATCTGGGTCGTCATCGCCATCCCCCTGATGCTGTTCTTCAAAGGCCTGAACTATCGAAAGCTCCAGAAACCCGAAGTCGCCTTCGTCGCCATGGCCATCACCATGGCCTCTCTGGTCATCGTCTACTTCATCGGCAATCAGCATCGCTGGATTCGGCTCCCCGTCGGCGAAATCCAGCCTTCCGAATTCGCGAAACCGGCGCTCGTCGTTTTCCTCGCCTACTTCATCGCGCTGCGATCCCGCGCGATCAACAGCCGTTTCACTCTCGCGCCCGCCATCCTCGCGGTTGGTTTCCTCACCATCGCGGTCATGGTCGCCGATCTCGGCACCGCCATCGTCATCGTCCTCACCGCCGCTATCGTCTTCTGCGTGGCCGGCCTCGAAATGCGCTACATCGGCTTCGCCTTCATCGCCATCTTCCTGATCTGTGTCGCCGCCGTCTGGCAGAAGCCCTACCGCCTCAACCGGGTCATCCGCTTCGTCGATCCCACGTTCAAATATGTCGACAAGATCGA
>CAZWTH010000041.1:0-6648 GCA_964636715.1 uncultured Solibacteraceae bacterium
CTCGAAGACTACGCCGCGCGCGTCGAGAAGGCTACGGGCGCTCAGCTCGCCTTTGTCACGATTCCTTCCCTCGAGGGCGAACCCATCGAAGACGTCACCATCGACCTCTTCAAGGCATGGGGAGTCGGCCAAAAGAGAAAAGACAACGGGGCGATGCTGCTCCTCTCGATCCAGGACCGCCGGTCGCGGCTGGAGGTCGGCGGCGGTCTGGGGGGCGCGGTTCCGGACAACATGTCCGGAATGTTGCTCGACGACATGCGGCCCGAATTGCGGCAGGGGCGCTACGGTCCGGCCATGATTCAGGCGGCCGTTCGCCTGGGCGAGGCGATCGCGAAAGATCAGGGCGTGCAGATCCCGCCGCCGGCGTCGTACCAGCGGCCTCGCCGCATTTCACGCGATTCACTTCCCTGGCCGCTCATTTTGTTTGGCCTCTTCATCCTGTTTGGACTTTTTCGCCGCGGGGGTGGAGGCTACCGGGGCGGCGGCGGTGGTGGCGGTTTTCTGACGGGCATGCTGCTCGGCAGTCTTCTGAACGGCGGCCGCTATCGTGGAGGACGCGATGGCGGCGGCTTCGGCGGCTTCGATGGGGGGGGCGGCGGCGGTGGCTTCGGCGGCTTCGGCGGCGGCAGTTCGGGCGGCGGCGGGGCGTCATCCGGCTGGTAGAGCCGCGGGTACCATAAGGAGTTCACATGGCAAATCCACTGGACCAGATTGTCGAAAAACTGCGCAAGGCGCTCGACGTGAATCTCGTGTCGATTGTCCTCTATGGATCGGCTGCGGCCGGCGACCGGGATGAGCGCTTCTCCGACTACAACATTCTCTGCATCCTGACCCGGATCACGCCGGCGGAACTGCGCGCCGCCGAGCCGGTCTTCCACTGGTGGAGAGAGCAGGGAAATCCCGCGCCGCTGCTGTTGACCAGCCATGAAGTCGAGACTTCAACCGACTGCTTCCCGATTGAATTCCAGGACATCCGCGAGCACCACCGCATTCTCTACGGCCCGAATCTGGTGGAATCGCTGGAGATCGACCGGTCGTTTTATCGGGCGCAGGTGGAGTGTCAGCTCCGCACCAAGCTGCTGCGTCTGCGGCAGAAGGGCGGCGGCATGCTTTCCGACAAAGACGCACTGCGCGCCCTGCTGCTCGATTCGCTTTCGACCTTCTGCGTGCTGTTCCGCCACGCGCTGCTGCTGAGCGGGGCGCCGGCGCCGGCCAAAAAAAGAGAGATCGTGGAGGCCGCGGGAGCCCGCTTTGGCATTGAAACGGAACCGCTTCTGACGCTTTTGGGGCAGCGCGAGGGAACCCTCAAACCGAAGGAAATCGAACCGGAACCCCTTTTTAGCCGTTATATCATTCAGATAGAAAAGGTGATCGACGCGGTGGACGTCCTCGCCAAATAGGAGAGCTTCGCATGAAGACCGGAATGATTGTGTTGGTGGCGGTGGGGTTGGCGGTAGTGCTGGGCGGATGCCAGTTCGTGCAGACCCGCAACAAGCTGGCAACCGAGAAGGAAGCGATCTCCGCGCAATGGAGCCAGGTGGATGCGGATCTGCAGCGCCGCGCCGATTTGATTCCGAATCTGGTGGAGACGGTCAAGGGTTACGCGAAGGAAGAGACCGGCGTGATGACGGCGCTGGCGAATGCGCGCTCCGCGATGATGGGGGCAAGGACGCCCGCGGAGAAGATCGACGCGAACAACCAGGTTTCGAGCGCTCTCAGCCGCCTGATGGTAGTGGTGGAGAATTATCCAAATCTCAAGGCCAATGAGAATTTCAAGCAACTGCAGTATTCGCTCGAAGGCACGGAGAACCGCATTCTTCAGGCGCGGCGGGTCTATAACGAGTCGGTACAACAGTACAACTCGGATCTGGTGACTTTCCCGGCGAACATTGTGGCTGGTATGTCGGGCTTTCAGCGCGAAGACGCCTATTTCAAGACCGACCCGGCGTCACGCAACGCGCCAAAAGTTCAGTTCTGACAATTCCGGCTGTATTCGCGCCCGGGGGCCGAGAAAAGTTTCGCTTGCGTTTGTGGCCTACACAGTAGTAGCATAAGCCTACAGAGTAGTAGAGCGATATGTTCCAGCCCAAACTCAGCAAACTTGAACTCCGAATTCTGGAAGCGCTGTGGTCTCGCGGCAAAGCGTCCATCCGCGAAATCCACGAAGCGTTTCCTCCTCCTCGTCCCGCCTACACCACGGTCCAGACGATCGTCTACCGCATGGAAGCGAAACACGCTTTGCGGCGCATGGATAAAGTCGGCAATGCCGATATCTTTGAGCCTCTGGTGGCGCGCGACGTCACGAGAAACCATGTGCTCGACGAAATCCTGAGTTTCTTCGGCGGCCAGGCCGCGCCTATGGTGGCGCAACTGGCGGACGCGGGAAAACTAACGCAGAATGACGTGCGCGAACTCGAGAAAACGATCCGGAAACTGAAAGCGCAATCGAGAGACGGGAAGGGAGAAGAATCGAAATGACTCCACTGACTGCTCATCTTGCGCAATCCACCCTGTTCGCCGTTGCGGCCGGATTGCTCACACTCGTATTCCGCGGGAACCGCGCTCAGGTGCGTTACTGGCTGTGGCTGAGCGCATCGCTCAAGTTCGTCGTTCCGTTCACGCTGTTGATGAGCCTCGGCGGCTATCTCGAAACGCGCATGCCCGCGGCCCATCAGATCGCTACCCAGATCGCGACGCCGCAGGTTTCCTCCACGATCGAGCAGTTCGCCAGCCCGTCGTTCCGGGTGATCGTGCTGCCGGCGGACTCCACGCCCGCCGCGACCGACTGGATCCCGCTTACATTCTTCGTTATCTGGCTCTGTGGATTTCTCACGCTCGCGGTGCTCCGATTTCGCAGCTGGCTTCGCGTTCGCAACGCCGTGCGCGCCAGCGCTCCAGTCGAAATCGCCGCGCCGGCGGAAGTTCGCTCGTCCCCCGCCATGCTGGAGCCGGGCGTCGTCGGCATTCTGCGCCCGATCGTTCTGTTGCCGGAAGGCATCACGGAACGCCTGACCTCGTCCGAACTGAGCGCGGTTCTCGCGCACGAGCTCTGCCATGTCCGCCGCCGCGATAATCTCTTCGCGGCGCTCCATATGGCTGTCGAAACAATCTTCTGGTTCCATCCGCTGATCTGGTGGATGGGGGCGCGCCTCGTCGAAGAGCGTGAGCGAACCTGCGATGAAGAAGTGCTGCGTCAGGGGAATCAACCGGACACCTACGCCGATGCAATCCTTAACGTCTGCAAACTCTACGTCGAATCGCCGCTCGCGTGCGTATCCGGAGTCTCGGGTTCCGGCATCCGCAGGCGAGTCGAAGCCATCATGCTGAACCGCCGGCTGGCGGAGTTGAACCGGGCGAAAAAATTTCTATTGGCGGGCGCGGGAGCCGCGGCGCTGACTGTTCCGATCCTCGCCGGCTTACTGATTAGCGTCGGCAACGCCCAGCCCGCTGGCCCTAAACGGAAATTCGAAGCCGCTTCCATTCGTCCATGCAATTCCGCTGCTGTCGCGCGCGGCGGGCGGGGCAGCAACAGAGGCGAAGGAGGCGGTCTGGGCAACGCCTGGACGCCTGGCCGAATCACGAGAACCTGCGTGACCGCGATGACGCTGATCCAGGACGCATACGTCCGTTACGCCGATGGCAAAACCGAGCCCACCTTTGCCATGCGGGTGCCGCCGGTCGACGGGGCGCCTTCCTGGGCCACCTCCGACCTCTACACTCTCGAAGCAAAAGCTGAGGGCAACGCCAGCAAGCCTGTCATGTTCGGACCCATGCTGCAGTCGTTACTGCAGGACCGCTTCGGGCTGAAGCTTCATTACGAGACGAAAATTGTCCCCACGTGGGAAATGACCGTGGCGAAGAGTGGGTCGAAACTGATACCGACTTTGGTGGAGCCCGGAAAGTGCGACATACTCCTGCCGCCGGGAAGAAATCTCAAAGGCCGGGACGGCGCGACTCTGCCAGGCTTCGGGTCCGATGGGCGTTTTAAAACTCCGGTGCCGCCGGCAGGTCAGCCGTGCCATTTCATGGTGACCCTGATGCACGGGCGGAACGAATTCCTGGTGGGCAAGGCGCTTCCGCTGGCTGAGTTAACGTCATACCTGACCCGCTCCACGGATCGTCCGGTTGTCGATAAGACCGGGCTGACGGGCAAGTTCGATATCGTGCTCGAATTTGCTCCGGACGATACAACCCTGGAAGCCGGCGCTTCTTCGGATATGCCTGGGGTGGTAGCCGCAATGGAGCAGCAACTCGGGCTGAAGCTTGTGTCCGCCAAGGGGCCGCGTGACTTCATGGTCATCGACCATTTGGAGAAGCCCTCGCAGAACTGATTGTGGGGCGGCGCTTCGGCGCTGCCGGCGAGCTTCCGCTCGACGCATGCTGCGCGAATATTCCGGGAACTCCGCGCCGGGCAGAAGCCCGGCGTGCAGGGCCGAAGCCCCGCCCCACCCAGTTTTTGGAACCTTTTCACCTTCGCGGTGTCAATATGTGGTGCGGGACCGCGTTTGGTCCTATAATCGTACTAATTTATTAATATGACGATTGCCACCCGAAGCCTCATTGCCGCCGCGCTGAGCGCCGCCGCTCTTTTCGCGCAGCAGAAGTTCGACGTTGCCGGCGTGCAGATGAGCCCGAAAACGCCGGGCATGCAGTTCGCGCGGACGACGCGTACGCCGAATGGACGTTATGAGGTTCAGGGGACAACCATCGTCGACCTGATTCGTATCGGATACGGCATCGATCCGGACCGGATTCTGGGTGGTCCGCCCTGGGTGGAAATGCAGCGCTACGACATTGTGGCGAAAATGCCGGATCACGCCGATCCCACCGCTCTCGCCGAAATGGTGAAAGCGCTGCTGGCGGAACGCTTCAAACTGGTGGCTCGTGAAGAAAAGCAGCCGATGCCGGGCTATGCGTTGACGGTGGGCAAGAAGCCGTTGATGAAACCGGGCGACGATTCCGGCGATACCGGATGCCGGGTTGAGCAGCATGACGCTCCGGCCGCGCCGGGCGGGCCGATGCTGATGATGATGACGGACGGGAAGCCGACGCGTATTGCGCTCGGGGCCGGTGGCGTCATTGACTACACGTGCCGGAATATGACGATGGATTCGTTTGTCCAGTTCCGGGGACTGATCGGGACCGGAGTGGGGAACAAAACGGTCGTCAATCAAACCGGCCTGGCGGGGAAGTGGGACTTTAGTCTTCATTACTCCATCGGCATGTTGGGCGGAAATAACCCGGACCGGATCGCGTTCAACGACGCGATCGAAAAACAATTGGGGCTGAAGCTCAGCGAGATTTCCGTGCCCACGCAGGTGGTCGCGATTGACAGCGTGGAACGCAAGCCAACTCCCGATCCGCCAGGAACGGCGGAGGCGCTGCCGCCGCTACCAAAATCTCCGGAGGCGTTCGACGCCGCCTCGATTCGTCCATCCGAGCCTGGCCAGATCGGCGGGATGACGAGGTGGAACTCAAACCGGTTTACAGCCCAGAATGTCACCCTGCGGACGCTCGTCCTGCAGGCATTTCGATCCGGCAGTTTGCCGATGTTCAACAACGACTCTGTGACCGGAGTGCCGGCTTTCGCCGATGGTGAAAAGTACGACGTCACGGCGACCTCCAGCAGCAGCGTGGAAGGGGGCGCGCTGGATTTGGGCCCGATGATCCGGGCGCTTCTCGAGGAACGCTTCAAAATGAAGTGGCACAAAGAGGAGCGGCCGGTGAACGCTTACACGCTGCTTGCGGTGAAGCCGAAGATGAAGAAGGCCGACCCCGCGAGCCGTTCGCATTGCATCCGCGGGAACGGGCCGGCCGGCTCGCCGCAGGGAACGCAGACGATGACGTGCCAGAACATCGCGATGGACGATTTCGCGGACTTGTTAATGGGGTCGGCGCTGGAACTCAACTGGCCGGTGAAGAATTCCACGGGGCTCGAAGGCGGCTGGGATTTCGCGCTGACCTACGGGCGCGGCGGGGGGCCGGCGATGGCGGCGCCTCCTTCCGCAGGCGGAGGAGGAGAAGGCAAGGCCGCTCCTGTTGCCGAAGCATCCGACCCGAGCGGCTCCCTGACTATTTTCGAAGCTGTGGAAAAGCAACTCGGTCTGAAGCTGGAAATGCAGAAGCGGCCGGAACAGGTCGTCGTAATCGATCATCTGGAGGAAAAGCCGACCGAAAATTGAACGATTTTCGGCGTAATGACGTCCACGTTGTCGCGCGGGCGGCGTCATAAGATCAGAGTAATCGTCTATGCGGATTTCGACACGAATCGTTTCGCTCGCGGCTCCGCTGTTGCTCGGGCGCCTCACCTGGCCCGCGCAGACGCCAGAGGCTGCGCCGAAATTCGAATTCGCGGATGTCCATCCCGCACCGAAGCCGGCGACTCCCACGGCTCAGTTCATGCGTAATCCGCCGGTGTGGAAAGGCCGCTATCAGATACATACGGCGTCGCTGCTCGATCTGATCCGCTTCACGTGGGGCTACGATGCTGACCATATTCTTGGCGGACCCGCTTCGATTGACGTCCGGCGTTTTGAAATTGGCGCGAAAGTTGCGGAAGGTGCGGACACTACGTCGCCCGAAACCCTGAAGCTCATGCTGAGGACGCTGCTCGAAGATCGTTTTGCGCTCAAGGTCCACAAGGATACG
>CAZWTH010000042.1:0-3711 GCA_964636715.1 uncultured Solibacteraceae bacterium
CTCGGCGGCGCGAAGATCTACATCAAGCGCGAAGACCTGCTTCATACCGGCGCGCACAAAATTAACAACTGCCTCGGTCAGGCGCTGCTCGCGAAACGCATGGGTAAGCGCCGCATCATCGCGGAAACCGGCGCCGGCCAGCATGGCGTCGCCACCGCCACTGTCTGCGCGCTGTTCGGCTTCGATTGCACCGTCTACATGGGCGAAGAAGACATGCGCCGCCAGCGTCTCAACGTCTTCCGCATGCGCCTGCTGGGCGCGAAAGTGGTGCCGGTAACCAGCGGCAGCCGCACGCTCAAAGACGCCATCAGTGAAGCCATGCGGGACTGGGTCACCAACGTCGCGAACACGCACTACCTGCTCGGCTCGGCGCTCGGCGCTCATCCTTATCCGATGATGGTGCGCGATTTCCATCGCGTCATCGGCGTGGAAGCGCGCGCTCAGATCCTTAAAGCGGAAGGCCGCCTGCCGGATACCGTTATCGCCTGCGTCGGCGGCGGCAGCAACGCCATCGGCATCTTCCATCCGTTCCTCGAAGACACATCCGTGAAACTCATCGGCGTGGAAGCCGGCGGACGCGGCGCGAGCCTCGGCGACCACGCCGCGCGCTTCTCCGGCGGAACTCCCGGCGTTCTCCAGGGCACCTATAGCTACCTGCTCCAGAACGAAGACGGCCAGATCGCCCTCACGCATTCCGTCTCCGCCGGTCTCGACTATGCATCCGTCGGTCCCGAACACGCGCTGCTGCACGATCTCGCCCGCGCCGAATACGTTTCCTGCGATGACGCCCGCGCGATCGAAGGCGCCGTGAAGCTCAGCCGCACGGAAGGCATCATCCCCGCGCTCGAATCCGCGCACGCCGTGGCCGAAGCGATCGACCGCGCAGCCGCCTCCCCGCGCGATCACGTCATCATCGTCAACCTCTCCGGCCGCGGCGATAAAGACATCGACATCTACCGCGAGAACCTGAAAGAGATGGACCAGGAATGACGCGCATCGGCCAGCTTTTCGAAAGGCTCCGCAAAGAGAACCGCAAGGGTATGGTCGCCTATCTCACTGCGGGCGATCCCACACCGGAAGCCACCGCCGGTCTCGTCGCCGCGCTCGAACGCGGCGGCGCCGATCTCATCGAGTTCGGCGTCCCATTCTCCGATCCCATCGCCGACGGCCCGGTCATTCAGGCCGCGGGCGACCGCGCTATCCGCGCCGGCATGACGATGAAGCGCGTCCTCGAAACCGCCGCCGGGATTCGCAAGACGTCACAAATTCCGATCCTTCTCTTCACCTATCTCAACCCCGTGCTCCGCTACGGTTTTGCGCGCCTCGCCGCCGACGCCAAAGCGGCTGGAATCGACGGCTGCCTTCTGATTGACGTGAGCGTGGAAGAAGCCGGTGAATACGTCAAAGTCATGCGCGACGCCGGCCTCGATACTGTGTTCATCGCCTCCCCCACCAGCACCGATCATCGCCTCAAGCTGGTCGCCGAGTATTCGAGCGGCTTTATCTATCTCGTTTCGCGCACTGGCATCACCGGCGAGCAGCAATCGATTTCTGACACGGCGCTGCCGCTGATCGAACGCATGCGCGCGCTCACCGATCTTCCGCTCGCCATGGGCTTTGGCATCTCGAACGCCGATCAGGTGGCCGCGATCGCCAGTCACGCCGATGCCGCTGTCATCGGCAGCGCCATCGTCCGCCAGATTGCCCGCGACCCGGCGGGCCTCGAAGCCTTCATGCGTGACCTCACGCGCCCCTTGCGCGGCAACGCTGCGATATCTTAAGAACCGCATCATGCCCGACACGCCCGAGAATCAACTGGCCGCCTGCCGAGTGCACATCGACGATGTGGATCGCCGTCTGGTCGCCCTCCTGAACGAGCGCACCGCCATCGTCGAGAAGATCGGCCAGATCAAAAAAAGCGCCCAGATGGCGGTCTACGAGCCGAAGCGCGAAGACGCGGTCTACGCGAACATCGCCGGCGCCAACCACGGCCCGCTGCCGGAAGACGCCCTCAAACGAATTTTCGAACGGATCATCGACGAAATGCGCAAAGTCCAGCGAGATCGGATCGTTCAGAAATGACCATTGCATCAGTTGCGGCAGCTCCATTAGCTTCACCAGTTGCATCAGTTGCTGCCATGTGGGGCAGGGCTTCTGCCCTGTCTGAATGGCGCTGCGCGCCACAAGCAACCATGAAAAGCCCGCCAATAGCGCTTCTAGTGTTATCAATAATTTGCGGCGGGCTTTCAATGGTGCGCGCCGGGCGTCTGCCCGGCGCAAGTGACCGCACTATCACGAACCTCCGCGCCGGCCGGAAGGCCAGCGAGCAGGGCCGAAGCCCTGCCCCTCGGAGCTCCCCATGCTAGTCGTCATGCAGGAACACGCCTCGCCCGAACAGATCCAGCGGGTGATCGACCGCCTCATCCACGACGGTTTTGACGTCCACCGCTCCACCGGCACGCTCCACACCGTCCTCGGCGGCGTCGGCGGCAAAACCGATTTCGACATGGGCGTCTTCGAAGTCATGGAAGGCGTCAAGGAAGTCCACCGCATCGTCTCGCCCTATAAACTGGCGAGCCGCGGGTTCCGCCCTCAAGGCACAATCGTACGCGCTGGCAATGTGGAAATCGGCGGCGACCGTATTGTCATCATGGCGGGCCCCTGCAGCGTCGAAAGCCGCGACCAGATCGAGCGAGCCGCGGACATCGTCGCCGATGGGGGAGCCAGAGTCATCCGCGGCGGCGCATTCAAACCGCGCTCCTCGCCCTACAGCTTCCAGGGGATGGGCGAAGAGGGCCTCGAGCTCCTCCGCAACGCGGCCGACCGCCGCGGCCTCCTCGTCATCAGCGAAGTGATGGACGCCGTCCAGATTCCGCTGCTCACGAAATATTCCGATATCCTCCAGGTGGGCGCGCGCAACATGCAGAACTACACGCTCCTGCGCGAACTCGGCAAAACCCGCAAGCCGGTCCTGCTGAAGCGCGGACTTTCCGCCACCATCGAAGAGCTGCTGCTCTCCGCCGAATACATTCTCTCCGGCGGTAATTACGACGTTATTCTCTGCGAGCGCGGCATCCGCACGTTCGAAACCTACACGCGCAACACGTTCGACGTCTCCGCGATCCCTGTCGTGAAAAAGCTTTCGCATCTGCCCATCGTCGGCGACCCCTCGCACGGCACCGGACGCCGGGATCAGGTCCCGCCCATGGCGCGCGCCGCCATCGCCGCCGGCGCTGACGGACTCCTCATGGAAGTCCACCACGATCCGGATCACGCGCTGAGCGACGGCGCGCAGTCGCTCAGCGGCGAACAATTCTTCGACCTGATGAAGCAGCTTCGCCAGATCGCCGCCGCCGTAGGACGCACCATCTGATGCGCAACATCGCGATCGTCGGAGTGGGCCTGATCGGCGCCTCTTTCGGACTCGCCCTGCGCAAAGCCGGCTTCACCGGCGCGATCGTCGGCGTCAGCTCTTCCCGCAGCATCGAAGCCGCCATCAAGCGAGGCGCAATCGACTCCGGCGCGCCACTCGAACAAGCCGCCGCCGAGGCCGATCTCATTTTTCTTTCGCAGCCCATCTCCGGTATCCTCGAAACCCTGAAGCATCTCGATCCGCTCGTCAAACCGGATGCCCTTGTGACCGACGCCGGCAGCACCAAAGCCGCCATTTGCGAAACCGCCGCGGCTCATCTGCGCCGCGCCACCTTCGTT
>CAZWTH010000043.1:0-12049 GCA_964636715.1 uncultured Solibacteraceae bacterium
CCGGATCAGACAGGGCAACGGTCTCAACTTATCCACTGCGCGCCCGACCTTGACCAACTCCGGTCCACTATGTTCGACGCACACCCCTGTGCCTCGGTTTTCATGGTTGCTTGTGGCGCGAAGCGCCATCCGGACAGGGCATTAGCGCAGATCAATATCGCCGAATGCTGCAGGACATGCTGACCGGACGGTTTCATCTGGCGGTCCATCATGACAGCCGCGAGATGCGGATTTACGATCTGACAGTTGCGAAGGACGGACCCAAACTGAAGCAATCCACCAATCAGTCCTCCACGGCCGACGGCTTACAACCGCCGCCACTCCGTCCCAGTCCGCCGCCGGGATATCACGGAGCGGTGGCGATCAGGAACGCGGCTCTTTCCATGCCCGGTCTCGCGGCAAATCTCTCCGCCTTCCTGGACGCTCCCGTCAACGATGCCACCGGGCTCCCGGGCGATTACGACATTGTTTTCCGCGGCCTCGTCGGCGCAACGCCCACCGAACCTACAGCCGCCAGCGCCGCTCAGAGTATCTTCGACGCACTGCCGGAACAGCTCGGTCTGCGCCTCACCGCGAGAAAAAGTCAGGTCGACGTGCTGGTGGTTGACCGCATGGATAAGTCCCCGACAGACAACTGATCACTTCCCGAACGTCACCCCAATCCCCGTCGTATACAGAATGTCGTTCGGCCGGGCGCCATCGATCGGATTGCTCAAATAGTGATCGCTGAAAGTCAGATTCCACACCAGCCACTTCCGCAGCTTCGTATCCGCCGATAAATCGAAGTTCGCGCGATACTGCCCCGTATCGGAGAGGCTGTTAAACATGCGGGCGCTCTGCACAAGCTTCGTGGAACCGATCAGCTTGAAATTGAAGTCATCGCCGAAGTAGCCTTCCGAGGAAACCCGCGCCAGCGCCGCGGTCGTCGCCGTCGCCGAAAATTTATCGCGGTCGTAGTCGAAACCGCCCTGCAGAGCCAGCTCACCGCGGCTGCTCTTCCACGCGCGATAGCCCAGACCGCCACCGATCACGAATCGAAGATCGAGACTCTGGAAGTGGTCATGCTCCCAGTCATTGAAGGCATTCGCCACCATCCGCGAGCCAAGATGCCGGTCGTACTTCCAGCCGCCGCGGATTGCGTTCGCTGTTTCGGAATTCACGCCACTCACGGTCGCCGAAGACTTCACGGTGTTGAAGTAGAACGAAGCCGTGTCGGTGTGGGTAGCGCGCGTCGCGGCAACGCCCGTGGAGAACGTGCTGGTTTTGGCGTTGCCTGCTGTGCCCGCCAGCCCCACTGACGCAGTGCCCGACCAAAGTTGCAGCAACCCGGGCCGCAGCATTCGTTCGTAGGACTGCTCCTCCACGGCGTCGCGAATCGCCTCAATCCGCTCAGGAGCCACAGTGACCGGACTTCCTTGCGCGGGCGCCAACGTGACCTGCCCGCCGGTTTGGGAAATCGTTGCCTTGGTCACCTCCGGCGGCTGCGCCGTCTGCCCGGAAAGGACCACGTTCAGGGTTTCCCCCGTCTTGATATCGGTCACATCTGCCCACGGCACCGTCACGGTACCCATGAGGTCAGTCTTGATAGTCAGGTTCTTGTCTTCTTTTTTCACGATGGAACCGGTGACCCGGTCTCCGTTTTTCAGGGTGATCTGATCTGCCCATGCGGGCAAAGCCGAGAGTGCCGCCAGCGTCAGGAACGCTGCATAGAATCGTGGATTGCGTCTCATAAAACCTCATCGTCGCAGATTCCGCGAAGCCGTGACACGCGTCGTTATATATTCAAAACAGGTGAATTAGGATGGAACCCGTGCCAGGCCATCTTTCTGTGCGGGAGCGGACAATTCTCCATGAGATCGTCGGCGCCCACATCGAATCCGGCGAGCCCGTAGGCTCGCGGACACTCGCGCGCCTGCGTCATCTTTCGCTCAGTCCCGCCACCATTCGAAACGTCATGGCCGATCTGGCGGATGAGGGATACCTCGCGCAACCCCACGCCTCCGCCGGAAGAGTTCCCACCGAAAAAGCTTTCCGCGATTTTGCCGCGAGCCTGCCGCTCCGGCCGTTGCCTCATGCCGATCGCCTCCGGATTCATTCGCGCATGCAGTCCGCCGGATCCTTCGAAGACCGCATCGATACCGCAAGCCGCGTGCTCACCGAGTTCACGCGTAACGTCGGAATCGCAGCCGCGCTGCCGATTTCCTCTCAGGAACTGGAGCACATCGAACTCGCCGCGCTCTCCGATCGCCGCGTCCTCATGATCGTCGCCACGCGCGATCACATGGTACGGAATCGCGTGGTCACGCTCGACCGCGAGCTCCATCAAAACGATCTCACGCTCCTGCGCAACTACGTGAATCACCACTTCGCGGGCTGGACGCTCCAGCGCGCCCGCCAGGAACTGCTGCGCCGCATTGAAGAAGAGCGGGCCACTTACGACGAGATGCTCCGCCATCTCACCCTGCTGTGCGAAAAGGGACTCTTCGCCGATTCCGATCCACAGCTCGCCATGGACGGCGCCTCGTATCTCATCGGCCTCGATCTCCATCTCACGCGCGAGCGAATGCACGATCTTTTCCGCGCCCTCGAACAGAAGCAGCAGGTCGTGGCGCTGCTGGACCGGTTCCTCGACGATTCGCATGGAAGGGTCGGCGTCCACGTCGGCCTCGAAGAAGCCCATCCCTCCATGAGCCAGCTTGCATTGATTGGAGTTACGGTCAATCTGCCCTCGGGCGTTCGCACCCGGATCGCTGTTCTCGGACCGATGCGCATGCAGTATGACCTCGTGATCGCCGCCGTCCGCCAGATCGGGCAGGCGTTCGAATCCCAGTCCTGAATCGGGACATCCAAAGAACAGGCGCGTCCGGAAGTCCCATCCGGGCCGATGTTAATCTGAAATAGGCTATATTTAACCAGAATCGAACCGTGGAAAACCCAGAAATCAACGCGGAGACCGCTTCCGCCAACCCTGCGGGTGCGTCCGATCCCGCTCTCGCCGCCGAACTCGACAAGCTCCGGGTGGAGCGCGACGGGCTGCGCGTGGAACGCGACGAACTGCGCGACACTTTACTGAGGCGCCAGGCCGAATTCGATAATTTCCGCAAGCGCACCGAGCGCGAGCGCCAGGAACAGGTCAGCTACGCCAGCATGGAAGTGGTGGGCGATCTGCTGCCGATCCTGGACGATTTCGAGCGCGCCATTGCGGCCGATTCCTCCGGTTCGGAATACGCGAAGGGCGTGCAGATGATTTACCAGCGCATGGCGGAAGCGCTGAAGAAAACCGGACTCGAGCCGATCGAAGCGGACGGCAAATCGTTCGATCCGAATATTCACCAGGCGGTGGAGCGGGTAGAGACGAACGACGCGCCGGAAAATACCGTGCTCGGCGAGTTCCGGCGCGGCTACCAGTTCAAAGGCAAGCTGCTGCGGCCTTCCATGGTGCGTGTGGCGGTTCCCGCCGCGGAGCCCCGGTCCGATTCCAGAATTCTGAAGATTTAAGTGGTCTGTTAGAAATACGATGCCGGCGACGAAACGTGATTATTACGAAGTGTTGGGCGTGACCCGGTCCTGCGGCGAGCAGGAACTGAAGGTCGCCTACCGCAAGCTGGCGCTGCAATACCATCCCGACCGCAATCCGGGCGATTCCGAAGCCGAAGAAAGATTCAAGGAAGCGGCGGAAGCTTACGGTATTCTCTCGGACGCGCAGAAGCGAGCGGCCTACGATGCGTACGGCCATGCCGGCATTTCGGGCATGGGCGGTGGCTTCGATCCTTCCCAAATGGATTTGGGCGATCTGCTCAGCCAGGTTTTCGGATTCGGCGATATTTTCGGCGGCGGCAGATCGAGCGGCGGCGGACGGCCTCGCGCCACCAAGGGCGACGATCTCCGCTATGACATGACGCTGCAGTTCGAAGAGGCGGCGTTCGGCAAAGCCATCGAGATTCAGGTTCCGAAGATGGAAGCCTGCCCCCGTTGCCGCGGCCGCGGCGCGGAGCCGGATAGCCAGATGATGACCTGCCCGGCCTGCCACGGCCGCGGCGAACAGCTTTACTCGCAGGGTTTTCTTTCGGTGCGCCGCACCTGTTCGCACTGCGGCGGCGCGGGCGAAATCGTGAAACAGGTTTGCCGCGATTGCCGCGGCGAAGGTTATAAGCATGTCAACAAGCGCCTGAAGGTCACAGTCCCCGCGGGCATCGCGGACGGCAACCGCCTGCGCGTGTCAGGCGAAGGGCAGCCGGGCTCCAATGGCGGCCCCAACGGCGACCTCTACATCTTCTTCACCGTCAAAGAGCACGCAATCTTCGAGCGCCAGAACAACGATCTGCATTGCCGGATCCCGATCAACTTCGCGCAGGCCGCGCTGGGCGCGAAGATTCAGGCGCCCACGCTCGAAGGTCTTCACGAGCTCGTCATTCCCGAAGGCACACAGAACGGCGCGCAGCTTCGCATCAAAGGCAAAGGCGTTGCCGAGGTCCAGGGCAGGGGCCGGGGCGATCTGATCGTCCACATTGAAGTGCGCACCCCGGTGAAGCTGAGCCGCGACCAGCGGCAACTGCTGGAACAATTGCGCGAAACGCTGCCGCTCGATAACGACCCACACGAAAAGGGCCTGCTCGATAAAGTCAAAGACTACTTCATGTAGTCGCGCTTTCAGGCAATTTTCAGATTCTTCGGCGCAAAATCGGAGACATGCGCGTCTCCATTTGCATTGCGATGCTGCTTTCTGCCTCCTTGCTGCAGGCAGCGGACTACGTCGGTTCTCAGGCTTGCCAGACGTGCCATCCCGCGACTTATGCCACGTGGCAGAAGACCCGCATGGCAAATATCGTCCGGGATCCCAAAGTACATCCGGAAGGCGTTGTTGGCGATTTCTCCAGGCCCAACCCGCTCGTCACGTTCAAGCTCTCCGATGTCGCTTTCATGTACGGGAGCAAGTGGAAACAGCGCTATTTTTACAAGCAGGGCAACGACTACTTCATGTATCCCGCGCAGTGGGATATTACGCATTCGGTGTGGCGTCCTTTCAATCCCGCCCCCGGCGGCGACTGGTGGACCAACGTCTATCCCGCCGACATGAAGCAGCGCCCCACCGGTCCGCTCTGCGATGGCTGCCATTCCGTGGGCTACAACATCGCCACGCATCAGCCGGTTGAGTGGAACGTGGGCTGCGAGAAGTGCCACGGCCCGGGCAGCGATCACGTGAAGGCGCCCTCGCGCGCGAACATTGTGAATCCCGCGCGGCTCGATCATGTGCGCGCCAATGACGTCTGCATGCAGTGCCATTCCGAAGGGCGTCCGCTGAAAAATCCGATCGAAGGCCGAACGTACGACTGGCCCGTAGGCTTCGTGGCGGGCGATCGCCTTGCGGATTACTGGCAATTCGAAGAGCACAAGCTGGGCGAAAAGACCTTCACCCACTACGCCGACGGCACTGCGATCAAAAATCGCATGCAGGGCAACGATTTCGTGCAGAGCCAGATGTACAAGCGCGGCATCACCTGCTTCGATTGCCACAATGTGCATGGCACGCAAAACAACGCCGATTTGATCAAGCCGGCGGATTCGCTCTGCCTCACCTGCCACAACGGGCAAACGCCGAATGGCCCGGCGGGCGACGTCGTCGCCCACACGCATCACCCGGCGAATTCAGCGGGCGCCCAGTGCGTTGCCTGCCATATGCCGAAAGTCGCGAATCAGATCGCCGATGTGAACGTCCGCTCGCACACCTTCCGCATTGCGGCGCCCGAGTTCACCGAACAATTCGGCGAACCGAATTCCTGCAACTGGTGCCACAAGGACAAAGACGCCGCATGGGCCCGTGAGAACCTGCGGAAGTGGCCCGAAGTCTCCCCCTGGCGAATGAATTGATGACGTGGGGCGGGGCTTCGGCTCCGCTCGGCGCAATACTTTCGATTACTTCTCGCCCATCTCCGTCTTCATGCGCCGCGCCTCAGCCGCCGCGCCAGCCTGATAGGGACCCGAGATCAGCGCCGCCTGAAGCATGAACTTGATGCCCTGATCCGCCCCGGTGCGGTCCATCTGCTGACGCGCTATCGCGTAAGCCGCTTCACCGAGGAAATAGAGCGCGGGGCCTTCCATCGAAGGAGTGCCTTTGAGGCCGGGAAGCGCCTCGCGAAGTTCTTTGTTGGCCGTCGCATTGTCTTTCTTGTTCGCCGCCGCGATTCCGATGATGTAGTGCGCGTTTGTCTCGGCTTTTGCCGCATTCGCGCCCTTCGGAGCAGTCAGGGATTTCCTCGCGAACGCGATCGCCCGGTCCGCTTCCTGGGCGGTCATGGCCGCATTGGCGACCACGAGGTACGCATCCTGCGTCAGATACTTGCTCTTCGGCGCAAGGTTCTCGAGCGTCGTGATCATATCGATTGCGGTGGCTGAGGGCGCCCCCACCGACGCCGAATACAATGCGTACTCCGCATATTCCGCAACGCCTTCGGCGTACTTCTGGCGCGCCGCCCAGTTGTCCTTATCGGCGTCGGCGGGCGCGGGGCCTTCCGCCTTTTTGGCTTCATTCAGAACGGTCGTTGCCAGCTTCTTGATTTCGGCCGCGCCCTTCTTGCCGTCGACGGCGGCGCGGAGCGCGTCGCTGTTAGTCTGCAGCGCGTCGTCCGCCGCGGCCAGCATGCCGCAGCACGCCGCGACCGCAATAATCGCAGTAATGAGTGGTTTCATAGATAGCTCTCCTGAAACGGTCATTCTATAACATGACGTTTTTAGCTGCGTAAGGGCAGCCGTTACACTAAATCAGCGATGGCAGAGCAATCCGGCGGGCGCGATACGGTCGCGAGAGCCGCCCACATGCGTCATCTCGTCGAAACGCTTCGGCATTTGGAAGAACGCGTCCGGGAAGGCGGCGGCGCGCAACGCGCCGCGAAGCAGCATCAGGCGGGTAAGCTCACCGCGCGCGAGCGCATGGAGCGGCTGTTCGACAGGGGCGCCCCGTTTCAGGAAATCGGACTGCTCGTCGCCCATGACCGTTACGATGGTCAGGCGCCCGCGGCGGGCGTCGTCACCGGCATCGGTTACATCGAGGGACGTCCCGCGGTCGTTGTCGCCAACGATGCGACGGTCAAGGCCGGGGCGTGGTGGCCGGAGACGATTACGAAGATCCTGCGTGCGCAGGAGATCGCGATGCGCAACCGGACGCCGATCGTCTATCTCGTCGATTCGGCTGGCGTCAATCTTCCTTATCAGGACGGCATCTTCCCCGGACAGTATGGCGCGGGCCGCATTTTTTTCTACAACTCTCTGATGCGACGCCGGCTGCGGATTCCGCAGATTGCCGCGGTTATGGGGCCGTGTATCGCCGGTGGCGCGTATCTCCCGGCTCTGAGCGACGTCATCATCATGGTAGAAGGCACGAGTTTCATGGGACTCGGCGGTCCGAATCTGGTGAAGGGCGCGACTGGCCAATCCATCGATCAGGAACATCTGGGCGGGGCGCGGCTGCATACGGCATCGAGCGGCGTCGCGCACTATCTGGCCAAAGACGATGACGCGTGTCTGGAGATGATCCGCGCGCGTTTCCATGAGATGCCGGAGCCGGACGTCGTATCGGGAAAGCCGTCCGCGATCGGCGATGAGATTTACGGTATCGTTCCGGCCGATCACCGTCTGCCGTACAACATGGAAGAAGTGCTGGGGCTGCTTCTCGATGGCGGCTTCAACGAATTTCAGGCGGACTACGCTCCCGAAATGCTGTGCGCCGCCGCGCGTCTGGCGGGACGCCCCGTTTCCGTGATCGCCAATCGTCGCGGATTTCTCAAGCCGCGAATCGGCGGGATCATTTACCCCGAGACCGCGCGCAAGGTGGCATATTTCGTCGAACTGGCGGAACGCGAGGGTACGCCCATCCTTTATGTGCAGGATGTTTCCGGCTTCATGGTGGGACAGGAAGCGGAGATCGCGGGAATCATTCGCGCGGGCGCCGAAATGGTGGAGACCATGTCGTGTGCGACCGTCCCCCGCATCGTACTCACGATCAATCACGCATCAGGAGCCGGTTACTACGCAATGGCCGGACAGGGATTCGATCCGAATTTCGCCTTTAGCTGGCCCACGGCGCGAATCGGCGTGATGGAAGGCGACTCAGCCGTGCAGGCCCTTTATGCGGCCGAACTGGCGAAGGCGCAACAGCAGGGCGGTGCAATTCCCGAGGAACTGAAGGAATCGATCGCGCGCACCCGCGCCGATTATGAACGCTGGCTCGACGCAAAATACGCCGCCGCCCGCGGCCATTGCGACGCCGTGATCGATCCGAAAGATTCGCGCACCGTGCTCGCGCTCGCGCTCGACGTCGCGATGCGGCGCCCGCGCGGCGATGCGTTACCGCTGGAGGTTTTGTGACCGAAGGCCGGGTCGCTCAACTGACGCTGAAACGTCCCGAAAAACGCAATGCGCTGAATATCGCGGTTTGCCGCGAACTGATCGCCGCATTCGACGGCGCAGAGGCCGATCCCGCCGTGGGCGCAATTCTGTTAAGCGGCGCCGGCCCCGCATTCTGCGCCGGCATGGATCTCGCCGAAGTTCTCTCCGCCGATCAGGATGAATTGATGGCGCTGCACGAGCGCCTGTTCACCGTGATTGACCGCGCGCGCAAACCGATTGTCGCCGCCGTTCAGGGACCTGCGCTCGCGGCAGGGATGGGCCTGGCGGCCAACGCGCACGTAGTGGTTGCGGGAAACGATGCCCGCTTTGGATTGGCGGAGATTCGCATCGGCCTCTGGCCGGTCGTGGTATTCCGCGCTGTAGCGCGCGCTATCGGAGAACGTCGCGCCACGGAACTCAGCATGACAGGCCGCTTCATGAACGCTGAAGAAGCGCTCAGCGCGGGTCTCGCAACCGAAATCGCCGAAAATCCGAAAGCGCGAGCCGTAGAAATCGCGGCCCAGCTCGCATCGTTCAGCCCGGTAGCGATGGCCACGGGCCTCGAACACATCGCGCGCACGCGTGATCTCGCCTGGAGCGAAGCGCCGCCTGTAAACAAAGAACTGCGGGCCCGCATGATGGCCTCCGACGATTTTCGCGAAGGCGTCAACGCCTTTCTCGAAAAACGTTCGCCGCGCTGGCCTTCGCTCGGCTCCTGAACTTTACTTCGCGGCCAGCGTCCCGGTCAGATGCCCATTCCGCATCAGCCCCGAAGCCTCGCTCGCGCCTACTTCGATCGTCTTCTCCGGCGTAAAGTGAATCGCCAGCGTGTAGTGATTGATGTTGGCGATGAAATTCAGATCCAGCAGAAAATCGTTGTCGGACGTCCATTTGCCCCTGGCGCCCGCGGGTAATCCAAGCGGCCCAAACTTCCCGACCTTATACAGCCCGTCCAGACCAATCGGAAAGCTGTAAGGCTCGCCGTAATACTTGACATTCGCCGTGGCCGCCCCATTCGCCCCGAACACCAGAGAAAGGCTGTCCAGCCGCGAAGAGTTGACCGGGAACGTATAAACATTACCCGAAATCGTGGCCGCCATCGCCGGCATCGCAGGCACAGGCGTCGCCGCCGGCGGCAACACGACATCCGCAATTGCCTTTTTCAGCTCCGCATCGCCCGCCGCATTCGCCGGCAGCGCCTCCGCCGATTTCACTGACGCACGAATCATCGGCGCCAGCTGTCCGCCATTCCCGCCCGCATTACTCACCACGATCATGTCGAGATCCGGCCACACCCACAAAATCTGCCCGCCCCGCCCATTCCCGCCATACTGCGGACCATTCGCTCCGTTGCTGGCGTTCCACTCAATTCCATAGCCGCCCGGCGCGCCGCGTCCACCCGGAGGAGGAGTAATCGACGTCTTCACCCAATCCGCCGGAACGAGCTGCTTGCCCTTCCACACGCCGCCATGCAGATACAGATACCCGATCTTCGCCACATCCCGCGGATAGAAATGGCTGTCGCCCCATCCGTGATTGCGTCCCTGTGGATCCACCGCCCACACCACATCGCGAATGCCGAGCGGCCCGAACAGATACTTCCGTCCGAATGCCTCTTCCGTACTCTTCGCCGCCGAACCCACAATCGAACCGAGCAGGTGATAACCAGGGCTGCAATACGAAGGATGCGTGCCGGGATCGTATTTCATTGGCAACGAAAGCGCGAACTCCACCCAGTTCGGCGACCGCTTCATCTTCTCCAGTTCCTGCTCGCCCGGAAGAAATCCGCAATCGAGCCCGGATTCCATATGCAGCATGTTGCCAACCGTAATGCTCCGCTTCTTCTCATCCGGATTCGCCGGGCTCTCCTTCGGGAAGAACGAAAGCAGCGGCTGATCGAGTTTCAGAATTCCCGCCCCAACGGCCACGCCGGTCAGCGTCGACGTAATCGTCTTCGTCACCGACGCCAGATCGTGCGGCGACTTCCCGTCATACGGATAGAAGCTCGCATCCGCGACAACATAGCCATGCCGGATCACCATCAGGCTATGAATGCCGAGCCCTTTCTCGCGAATCTGACGGACCGCATCCGCCAGCGCCGCCGAATCGAGTCCCTGCGATTCCGGCGTCGCCGTACGCCACTGCTCGTCCGGATAATAGGTCTGACTCTTCGCCACCGGCAGCAGCGCCGCCGCTGCGATCAGGGAAGTGCAAATAGCCCGAAATGACATAGGGCTATTCTAATCGAGTCGAAGGCTGTCGGCGGGATCGACGTGCGACGCCCGGATCGCCGGACCTAATCCCGCCAGCAGCGCGACCGCAATCAGAAGAACCGGAGTTCCAATCAGCGTCAAAGGATCCGTGCTGCGAACGCCGTAGAGCATCTTCTGGAGCACATGGCTCGCGGGCCACGCGCACAGCAATCCCACCGCACACCCCACAATCGCAAGCCAGCCCGCCTGCCCCAACACCAGGCGATGAACAGCCGCTGGCGTGGCGCCAAGCGCGGCCCGGATCCCGAATTCGCCGCTGCGCAGACCCGCCGTATAAGACACCACGCCGTACAACCCCAGACACGCCAGCGCAAGCGACGCGATTCCGAACAGGGTAATCAACCCCGTTACGAGATTTCGCGACTGCATCGTGCTCTGCAGCCACTCCCGCGTGCTCCGGACGTCATAGACAGGCTGATTCGGCTCTTCAGCATGAATCTGCCGGATAACGGCGGCGGTAAATCCGGCGGCGTTTCCCGCGGTCCGCACCACCAGAGCCCCGCGGTCCTGAGGGCGTTGTGCTTCGGGATAATAAACCTGGCTGCGCCCCGCGTCTTCGGGTGAATCGTCGCGGACGTGACCAACCACCCCCACGATTTCGGTCCACGCATCGTGAAATTGACCGATCTGAATGCGCAGCCTGGCGCCCACCGGATTGGCATCGCCGAATTGGTGGCGCGCCAGCGCATCGTCAATGATGGCCACCCGCGGCGCGCGCTCGGAATCGTCCCAGGGAAGGTACGGCCGCGCAGGAACCGGATGCCGATCGCGCTGAAATAGTCCGGCGATATCGACCGCGTGTCCACCGATACCGGGTTCGCGTCCGGCGCACGCTCGAACACAATGGGATTGATCTGCGTGTTGCCTGCCATCGGAAGCCTGTTGACAAAGCCGCTGGAAAGAACGCCGGGCGCCGAAGAAATGCGGCTGGTTAGCCGGCGGTAGTATTCCGTAACATCGTGATCGGAAGGATAGCGCGCGCGGCTCACGGCGAAATGCATAGTCAGAACGCCTTCGGTGGAGAACCCTGGGTTCACCTGCAGCACGGCCACCAGACTTCGCGTGAGCAGGCTCGCCCCAAAGACGAGCACCAGCGCGGCCGCAAGCTGGCCAATCACCAGTAAATCCCGGACGCGGCTGCGGCTCGAAACAGACCGCGAATAGCGCTGAAGGGCGCGTGCGGGGTCCTGCGTCGAGGCAATCCGCGCGGGAAGAATGGAAGCGAACAGCACGACAGCCAGCGTGGTCACCGCCGAGAAAATCAGCACCGGCCAGTGGAGCGCGATCGATTCGATACGCGGCAGGCCGGGAGGAAGCGCGGTGCGCGCGGCCCGCAGCAGCAGTAGCGCCAGAAGCACCCCGCCGGCGAGGCCCACGGCAAAGAAAAATGCCAG
>CAZWTH010000044.1:0-14493 GCA_964636715.1 uncultured Solibacteraceae bacterium
TGGGCGTATTCGGCGCGAAAGGTTTCAAGGACACCTCGAACGTCATGAACACAAGCCTGACGGCGCTGACGACTCCTCAGTACATCCGCTACGCCGATCAGGCGGGCATCAGCGGCTCCGGAACATTCCGGGGCGTGCAGATCGAGAGCAGCCTGGCTTTCGTGAAACGCTATACGCGCGGTCTCGACGAACAGCCTTCCGGAATGCTGAAGCTCTCGTTCGGCAAATCCGATGCAATGCAGTTCTTTATCGAAGGCGATGTGAACACCACTTTCAACGCTCCTTACTACGGGGACCGCGTGGTGGTGGGGGTTCAATTCGGAAACTGGGTGCGCGCCCGGAATTACGGAGAATCGCAGCACGTCGTGCCCGTGAACGTACCGCGCCCTCACTACGAAATGATCGCCCGATAACAATCACGATGACTGGAGGCCGGCTCACAAGGTGCGCCGGCCTCGTATGTGTTGTATTTATGTGAAAAAACCCTCTAAATCACTCATAACTGTATTAAATACATCCTTTACAAGAACCAGGGTCCTCTATATACTCGAATCCGGGTCTTCAAACAAACCGGCGTCAGCCTTGGTAGCCGCGTCTCCGGACGTTTCTTCTGACCGCCATCGAGAGGGGATTCATGAAAAAAATCTGCTTATTCACAGCGCTCCTCCTGGGGGCGGGCTTCGCTTTCGCTCAGAGTGATCGCGGAACGATCACCGGCGCGGTTTCCGATGCCACGGGCGCCATCGTGCCCGCCGCGAAGGTCACCATCGTTAATAACGAGAACGGCTCGCAGTATGAAACGGTCACTACTTCTACCGGCAACTACACGCTTGCCGCCCTGCCGGTCGGCAGCTACAGGTTGTCGGTCGAACAAACCGGTTTCAGTAAGTCGGAAGTGCCGAACGTCACGGTTCAGGTGGCGGTGACCACGCGCGTCGATGTCGTTCTCCAGGTCGGCGCCGCGTCCCAATCCATTCAGGTGGAGGCGGAGTCGTCGCTGTTGAAGACGGAGAGCGCCGAGCAATCCACCACTGTCACCGGCGAGCAGATCAACGCCCTCCCCGTCAATTTCGGCATCGGCGCCGGCGCGATTCGCAATCCGCTTTCGTTCACCTCCATGACGCCGGGAGCCACCATCAACGGCTGGAACAATATCACGGTAAACGGCACCAACGGCGGCTTCAAAATCCTCTTCGAAGGCCAGGAATCGAACAGCTCTCTTGATCCGCGCGTTTCGGACGAATCCCAGCCCTCGGTCGAAGCGGTCCAGGAGTTCACCCTGCAGACCTCGAATTTCGCGCCGGAATTCGGTTCCGTCACCGGCGGACTCTACAACTTCACCTCCCGCAGCGGGACCAATGACTTCCACGGCAGCGGCTATATCTACATCCAGAACACCGCGTTCAACGCGGCAATGCCATTCACCGATAACGGCCATGGCGGACACGTTCCGATCGTGAAGCACCTCGCCGATGGCGGCTTTTCCATCGGCGGCCCCGTGATTCTCCCGAAGTATAACGGCAAAAACAAAACGTTCTTCTTCTTTAACTGGGAGCATTACCGTGATCGCGAAGCCCTCTACAACGGCATCACCACTGTCCCGGACAGCGCTTTCCGCAACGGCGATCTGAGCGCAATCCTGGGAGGTAATATCGGGTCGGACTTCGCGGGCCGTCCGATTCTCCAAAACCAGATCTACGACCCGAATACGGCAACGCTCGATCCGAGCGGCCGTCGCGTGCTCCAGCCGTTCCAGGGCAACATCATTCCTCTCTCCCGTTTCGATCCCACGTCCGTCAAGGTCATGCAACAGCTCCCGCTGCCGAATCTCGGCGATACGCTCGTGAACAATTTCGCGGCAGGCGGTCCGTTCTATAAGCTGCAGACCATACCCTCGATCAAGATTGACCACAACTTCGGCACCTCCACCAAAATCTCCGGATACTACTCCTGGGAGAACACCACCAAATCGAACGGCGTCGACGGTTTGGCGGAACCCATATCCCAGGTTCGTATTCAGGACATCAGGAGCAAGACGTTCCGGCTGAACTACGATCAGTCGCTCACGCCGACTCTGCTGTTGCACCTCGGCGCCGGTGTTCAGCGCTACAACAATCTCGATTCGGTTCCGCCGGCGAGCACCACTTTCGACAGCACTACGCTCGGGATTCCGAATCCGCCCGGAACAGGATTCCCGCGGTTCCCGTCGAGCGGGTCTACGGGACTTGGAAACAACACCTACGGTGGCATGGCGCTGCCGATAGGCCCGGGAAATCGCGGCCGGTATTTCGATCTGAAGCCGACCGCTGTGGCCCAACTCGCGTGGGTTCACGGAAATCACACGTATAAAGTCGGCGGCGAGTGGAAGATTGACAGTTTCATCAATCTCAGCGATATCGGCCTGAGCCCGCAGTACAATTTCAACCCCGCGGAAACCGCGCAGCCGCTTTACGGACAGACTCTGCCGGCGGGGACCGCGATCGGCTACAACTGGGCCAGCTTTCTGCTCGGCCTTTATGACAGCGCGTCTGTCGGCGACTCCGTCAATCCGCAGTATCGGCACACGTCCTGGGGCTTCTTCGTGCAGGACACCTGGAAGATCAGCCGTAAGCTCACGCTCGACTACGGAATTCGCTACGACTTACAACTGCCGATGCGCGAGGAGTGGCGCCGCACCAGCTCGTTCAATCCCACGATCGTCAATCCCAACGCGAACGGACGCCTCGGCGGCGTGATTTACGATGGCTACGGCCTCGGCCGCTGCAACTGCGATCTCGTGCACGCCTATCCCTACGCGATTGCCCCTCGTCTCGGCGTCGCTTACCAGCTGGATACAAAGACGGTCCTGCGCGCCGGATGGGGTCTGAGCTACGGCCAGTCGGCGTTCTTTAACTACATTGGCGGCGGCAACAGCCAAGGCATGGGCTTCAACACCGTAACCATACCTTCGCCAGGCAATGGCGTAGCGGCGGGCAGCATCTCGGCTCCGCTCGCGTATGACAACTCAGCCCTCTACGGCGCGAGCTACGATCCTGGGCTTCTGGTAAAACCAGGAGCCGCTGTGCAGGGCGCTCCCGCGGTCGCGGATCCGAACGGCGGCCGGCCGCCGCGCATCAATCAGTGGAACATCACCGTGCAGCGTGAAATCAACAAGGACCTCTCGCTCGAAGCTGCGTATATTGGCAACCACGGCGTATGGCTCCAGTCCGGTGGCAACCTGATCAACTACAACACGATCAGCCCGGCCCAGCTGCAAAACATGGGCCTCGATATCACCAATAGCCAGACGCGCACTCTGCTGACTTCCAGCATCACGTCGCCTGTCGCGGTGACGGCCGGCTTTACCAAACCATACCCGAACTTCCCCGATAGCGGCACGGTGCTGCAAAGTCTGAAGCCATTCCCGCAATACAACGGGATCGGTTCTCTCTGGGCTCCGCTCGGCGCCTCCTGGTACGATGCCCTCCAGTTGAAACTGACGAAGCGGTTCTCGCACGGCCTCACTGCGCTCGTGTCATATGCGCATTCAAAAACGCTGGACAACTTCTCCGGAACCGGCAGCCTGTTCGACCGGAGCAGCTTCAAGAGCCTGTCTCCGAACGACCGGCCGAACATCCTCAGCATCAGCGCCGATTACACGACGCCGTCGGTGGGGTTCCTGAAGACCAACAGGTTCGCCCACACAGCGCTCGCCGGCTGGACGATCGGAGCGATTCTGCAATATCAAAGCGGGCCGCTGCTGGAAGCGCCCGGTTCGAATAACAGCCTGGGCACCTACCTGCCGGGGCAGAGCACCCGCGAATTCCGCGTAGCCGGTCAGCCGCTTTACCTGAAGGACCTGAACTGCGGCTGCATCGATCCGACCCAGCAAACGGTGCTGAACCCGGCGGCATGGGCCGATCAGACCGCGGGTGTCTGGGGCACCAGCACGCATTACTACAGCGATTTCCGCGGTCAGCGCCGTCCGGTCGAATCGATCAGCCTCGGCAAGCGATTCCCAATCCGTGAGCGGATCGTCTTCTCGATTCGCGGGGAATTCTTCAACCCGTTCAATCGCATGGAAGTCGTTTCCGATCCCAGCACAGGCAGCCCATCGAATCCGCCCACGCGTTCGAAGGGCGTACTGACCGGCGGCTTCGGCTACATGAACTACACGGCAATCACCTCCAATGCGGTAGGCGGAACCCTTCCGTCTCCGCGCACCGGCCAGATTGTCGCGCGCATCGAGTTCTGATCGCCCGCGCCTACACTGGAGGAGGATGGCATTTCGAGCTGCCCTGGTTTGGGCCGCGACAGCCTGCCTGTTCGCGGCCCAGGCCGCAATTCGTTTTGAGGACGTCTCCACGAAGGCGGGACTCTCCTTCCGCCTGCACAACGGCGCTGCGGGCAAATTCCATCAGATTGAGTTAATGGCGGGCGGCGTCGCCGCGTTCGATTACGATGGCGACGGATGCGCCGATCTGTTCTTCGCGAACGGCGCGCCCATTCCAGGGCTCCGCAAATCCGGCCCCGAGTTCTGGAACCGCCTCTATCGAAATCAGTGCGACGGAACGTTTGTCGACGTAACTGAAAAGGCTGGAGTCGCCGGCCAGGGCTACTCCATCGCCGCGGCCGCGGCGGACTACGATAACGACGGGCACGCCGATCTCTTCGTCGCCGGAGTTCACGGCAATACTCTCTACCGCAATCTCGGCAACGGCGTCTTTGAAGATGTGACCGCCCGCGCGGGAATCGTCGCCGATCCCTGGTCGGTCTCGGCCGGCTGGTTCGACTACGACAACGACGGCTGGCTCGATCTCTTCGTGGTCAATTACGTCGACTGGGATGCGGCGTCCGAACCTGTGTGCGGCGAGCCGGCGGCCCGCTTCTATTGCCATCCGAACAAATATCGCGGCCTGCCCAGCCGGCTCTATCACAACAATCATGACGGCACCTTTACCGATGTCTCAATCCCATCCGGAATCGCGAGCCACATCGGGAAGGGAATGGGCGTGGCGTTCGCGGATTTCGATGGCGATGGTTTCACCGACGTGTTCGTGGCCAATGACTCCGTCCGTAACTTTTTGTTTCGAAACCGCGGCGACGGCACATTCGAAGAGATCGGCATCGAAGCAGGCGTAGCTTACCGGGACGATGGTGACCCGATCGCCGGCATGGGCGTCGACTTCCGCGATTTCGACAATGACGGAAAGCCGGACCTTGTCGTCTCCGGTATGATCAACGACGGCTTTCTCCTCTTCCGGAATCTCGGGCGGCGGAAACTGTTCGAGAACGCCGGCCAGCGCACGGGACTGCTCGCAGGCACGCGGCAGATGACCGGCTGGAGTCTGGGCATGTTTGACTTCGATAACGACGGCTGGCGGGATCTCTTCTTCGCGGCGTCTCACTTCCCGGCGCTCGACCGCTATCTCGGACGCGCGCCGGAATTACCGAATCGTGTTTTTCGCAATATCGACGGCCGCAGGTTTGAGGACGTGTCGGCGCAGGCCGGAGCGGATTTTCAGCAACCCGGGATGTATCACGGCGCCGCCTTCGCGGACTTCGATAACGATGGACGGGTAGACGTAGTGGTGACGACGCTCGACGGCGCCCCCCGGCTCTTCCGCAATGTGACGGAACCGGCCGGCCACTGGCTGGCGATCCGGCTGCGCGGACATAAAGCGAACCGCGAGGGCCTGGGCGCCGTCATCCGCGTCACGCTGGCGGACGGCAGACAACTCTATGGCGAGGCTACGACCGCCGTCGGCTACGCCTCCTCCAGTGAACCTCTGGTGCGCTTCGGACTGGGGGCGCAGAGCTCCGCGCAATCCGTGGAAGTTCGCTGGCCGGGAGGAAAGACGCAGGAGTTGAAGCAGGTCGCCGCGGATCGCGTGATCGATATCGAGGAAGCGCCGTGAAACTCTGCCTCGCGCTTCTGCTCTGCATCGCGGCGGTGAGCGCACAAACCGCGGCTTACGACAGAGCGAACGCGCTTTTTGAAAAGGGACAGTTCGACGCTTCCCTGAAAGAACTCAATAACGCGCTGCGGGCGAATCCGAAACTCGTGCCAGCCCTGACGCTGAAGGCAAAGCTGGCGATGATGATTAATCGTTACGACGTGGCGCGCCAATGCCTGGATACCGCGCTGGCGGTGGACCCGGCCGGTTCATACCCGCAATTCCTGCTGGGGTTCCTCTTCTATCGTCAGGACAAAATGCCGGACGCCGAACGGGAGCTGCGAAAGGCGCAGAAACTGAATCCGTCGGATCCGCGGTCCGCGCTCTATCTCGGCCTGACGGAAGAGACGCTGGGGAATACCAGTGAGGCGATGGCGCAGTATGAACGCGCGATGCGCCTCGAAGAGGCTACCGGTCATCCAAACGCCGAGGCGTGGATTGACGGCGCACGCTTGCTGATGGTCGAGGGGAATCTGGATCGCGCCGGAAAACTACTCGCGGATGCGGTGCGCATCGAGCCAGACTCTCGCGACGCGCAATTTGAATCCGCGCGCCTGGCGCTGAAAAAAGGCAACACAACCGAAGCGATTGCGGCAGGCGAAAAAGCTCTGCGGCTGCGCGGCGAAACGGCGGACCGCCAGATTCATTTCCTGCTGGTGCAGGCGTACCGCATTGTCGGCCGCGACGCCGAGGCTGCTCAGCACGCCGCCAGAATTCGAGAGGGCGAAGGAAAATAACGCCGTGCTGTTCCTCCTCGCGCTTCCGGTATTTGTCGGGAATCAGGCATGCGCCGCCTGTCATGCCGATATCGCCGCAAAGTACCGGCAGACGCCGATGGCGCAGACGAGCGGTCGCGTCACCGAAGTTCCCGCGGGCGAATTCCGTCACGCCCCCTCGGGAACGCAGTATCAGGTGCAAAGTTCGGGCGTAGTCCGTCTCTCGCGAGGCGCAAGCGTGGGCGAGCGGCTGCTCCAATACTTCATCGGCTCGGGCGCGGAAGGACGCAGTTACCTCTGGCGGCGAGACGGCTTTCTGTTCGAATCGCCGCTGACCTGGTACGCGCGGACGAAAACCTGGGCGGCCTCGCCGGGCTACGAGGCGGACCGCCAATCCCACTGGAACCGCGCGGTTGAGCCCTCCTGCCTCTTCTGCCACGCCAGTGAAACCCGATGGCGCGAGGGCACGCAGAACCAATATCGCGATCCGCCATTCGCTGAAAATGGCGTAGCCTGCGAGCGCTGCCACGGCCCCGGCTCGCTCCACGTCGAGGGGAAAGCGAAGATGGTGAACCCGGCCAAACTCGCGCCGCCCCAGCGCGATTCGGTCTGTGCGCAGTGCCATCTCTCGGGCGAAGCCCGAATCCTGCGCGCGGGAAAGAAACTCGAGGACTTTCGTCCCGGCGACCTGTTGTCAAATTTCGCCGCCTATTTCGTTCGCGACGATCCGGCGCCGCTCAACGTAAACTCGCACGTCGAGAAATTAGCGCTGAGCGAGTGCAAGCGCGCGTCCGGCGATAAGCTCTGGTGCGGTTCCTGTCACGACCCCCATGAAGTTCCCGCGCCGTCCGAGCGCGCAGCATACTTCCGCGGACGCTGCCTGAGCTGTCACCAAACGTCACAGTGCAATCGCGGCTTCGATTGCGCTTCATGTCACATGCCAAAATCGACGGCGGCCGACGCGCACGGCGTATTCACGGACCACAGCATTCCTCGCATTCCACGAAAGCCGTCAACGGTTTCATCAGGGCAGCTGCGCGGCTTTTTCACCGCCGAAACCGGAGACCGTGAACAGGGGCTCGCCTACGCCGAGGTAGCGGCGAGAACAGGCGACCGCCGCCAGCAGAGCGAGGCGATCCGGCTGCTCACCGCGGCATTGCCGGACCCCGATTCCCAAACCCAACTGGCGTTCCTGCTCGAATCGACCGATCCGAAACGCGCCATCGCGCTCTACGAATCCTCCCTGCGTCAGAAACCAGGCCAGGTGTTAGCGCTGGTGAATCTGGGACGTCTGCTCGGCTCCGCCGGCGATCTCGACCGCGCCATCGCGCTTTGGCGCGACGCCCTGCGCCGCAATCCCTGCCTGGAACAAGCCGGCGCGAATCTGCAAATTGCCCTGCGAGCGAAAGGCGATGCGGCCGCAGCCCAAACAGTCCGCGATAGCCAGCAATCGTGCATCTTTTAACTGGTGCCCGGGGTGGGAATTGAACCCACACTCTCCTTGCGGAAAAACGGATTTTAAGTCCGTTGCGTCTGCCGATTTCGCCACCCGGGCATTACTGCTGCTGGTTCATTCCCGCTGTGAGGAAGCGCCGGAATTCATCTCCATCACGCTCTCACGTCGAGTACCCCATCAGTCGCATTATAGTGAACGCATCCGTCCAATTCTGTCCTCGGCTATGTCTTGCGCGGCGCGAACTTGTCAATTCCCCGAAGGCTTCTCCGCCCGGTCGATAACGAAGATTTCCATCGGGGCCTTTTCCGCCTCGAGCTTCAATCCGAGTTGCTCTGGAAGCGCCGTGAACAACGAAGGCGCCGAGCTATCAGCCGGCGTTGCAACCGGCGGCGTCCACTTCAGCCGGACGTTGTACTTCCCGGTCAAGCCGGTCTGATCGATCACCTTGCGTCCCGCCGCCCTTGAGAGCAGCCGCGACAGGCTGTCGATAGTCGTCGCGGTCCCGCTCAATTGCGATCCACCCGCCGCGGCGTTCCCGCAGAACGGCGGCTGGCCGGGAACCGGTTCTCCAGGTGGTTTCGAGGGGTCGCGCGCAACGCAGTCGCCGGGCTTCGATGGAACCAGTTCCGGACCCAGCGCGCCGTCTTTCTTCGCCGGTACAAGCGCATAAACCGGAATCTCTCTGGTTTCGCGATGGAAAGCGAGATGAAACCGCTCGGCCAGAAAATCCTGAAGCTCCTCTTTCCACTTATCCGGACCGACCGGCGACGCAGGCGTGGCTTCAATGTTGTAGCGCGCGATCTCTATCCATCCCGGCCCGCCCGATACCTGAAAATCATCCAGCCCGTAAGCATTCGTGACCAAAAGCTTCAAAGTCACGTTTGACGCGCTGATTCGGCCGCCCGGCATCGGGCGAAGACCGAACATGAACTGCTCGCCGGGCTCCGCCGGCCGGATCGATGCCACATCGAATTTCGCGGCCATCTGCCCCGCAAGCGGCGCAATAATAGCCATCATCGCCGCCGCACTGAGAACGATTTTCCCCATGAATAGTCTTCTCACGGATTGTAATCCCCTACAACTTCTTCAACCGTACGCTGTAATAAATCACCGGCGCCGCCACCGCCGCCAGAAACACTGGCAGAAAAAAACGTCCCATCGCGGTCCGTTCTCCCATCGCGATCCCGATTGTCGCGTTCGTAATTCCGAAGAACCCAGCCGAAAGTACTGCCTTAATCACAATCGTCAAACTCCGGATTACCCGCTTCACCTCCGGAGCCTCGCGATCCACCTTCACAGGAATATTGACCAGCCGCTGATATTTACCCGCAGCCGTCAACAGCGCGAACATCACGACCGTCGACGCCAGTAGCACAAGCAGACTATCGCGCCCGCCCCACCCATTCGCCTGCCCATTGATCCCGAAGTGGGTCGGGATCTTCGCGGGCAGCGCACTCCAGCGCATCGCAATCTCCGCCCCCGCCGCAATCACCGCCGCTGCCCCCACAATTTCAAGCAGCCAATCCACCAGCGAGCGCTTCGGCATCATTGCCCGAACAGCCCCACCGGCTTCATATCCTGCTGGTCCTGCTTCCACTTTGCTTCAAGCCCGCGCGCTCTCGCCAATTGCGCAGCTGTCATTCCGCGTTGAACGCTGTCCCGCAACGCCGCAGCGTCCTTCTCCGTCGCCGACGCCAGATCCAGCATCTCCCAGGCGCGTACCGCATCCTTCACCATCCCCTGGCCCGCCGCGTACATTTTTCCAATCCTCAACTGCGCCGTCGAATCCCCCTGATCCGCGCCTATCGCGTACCACTTCGCCGCGGCCGCGAGCGACTTCGTCACGCCCTGCCCACTCTCATACATATTGCCGAGATTGAAAGACGCAACGCCAAAGAGCTGATCGGAAGCCTTCCGAAACCAGTCCATCGCCTGCTTGTAATCCTGCGCCACCCCGAAGCCGTCACGATACGCCGCCCCCAGATTATTCTGCGCCGCCGCATATCCTTTCTCCGCCGACACCCGGAACCACTTCACGGCCTCCGCCGGATCCTGCGCCACGCCATCGCCATCGCGATACGCCACCCCGAGATTGTTCTGCGCCGAATAATCGTCATGCTCCGCGAGAAATCGATACAGCCGAATCGCCTCCTGCGGATTCCGCTCCACGCCCTGCCCGAGCCGATAGCAATCCGCCAGATTGAACATCGCGACCGCGTGCCCCTGCGCCGCCGCCAGCTTGAAAAGCCGCACTGCCTCTTTCGAATCCTGCGGCACGCCGATCCCATCCAGATACATCAGCCCCAGAAACGCTTCGGATGTCACCTGCCCCTGGTCCGCCGCAAGCTTGAACCATCGCGCCGCCTCGGCGTTATCGGCCTTGGCGCCTTCGCCGGTCCGATACGCGTCGCCCATGTGGAACTGCCCGAGCGCATTCCCCTGGTCCGCCGCCTTGCGATACCACTTCACGGCCTCCGCGAAATCATGCATCACGCCTTCGCCGTTGTGGTAGCTGTCGCCGAGCGCAATCTCCGCCACTGCGTTCCCTTCATCCGCCGCGGCCTGATACCAGCGCACAGCTTCCTTCAGATCTTTCGGAACGCCATCGCCCGTGCGATACGCATAGGCAAGATTCGTTTCCGCGGAATCCAGCCCCTGCTCTGCGGCTTTGCGATACCACTGCGCCGCCTCCGCGTGATCCTGCGTTACGCCCTGACCTTCATAAAGAAGAAACCCCAGATTGAACTGCGCGTTCTTATCGCCCTGATCCGCCGCCAGCCGGAACCACCGCGCCGCTTCTTTGTAATCCTGCGGAACGCCGTCGCCATCGCGATAGCATTCACCCATGTAGAGTTGCGCCCCGGCTACCCCGCGTTCCGCCGCGGCGCGAGCGTTCTGAATCGTAGCCGCTGACGATTGGCCGTAAGCCAGCGCAGCCGTCGCCGCCAGCGCCAGCGCTACTTCCCGCAGCCTCTTCACTGCCCGATTATCTCAGGCGCGGCCCAGCACCACCGTCTGCGGACTCATCGGAATCGGATGCCCCGTGACATTGTGGAATCCGGCTTCTTCGTACATCGCCGTCAGTTCTTTCAGCGTGTACGCGTCGCCCGACGGCGTCGACCCCAGCATCGTCATCGCAAAGGAAGCCGATTGCGGAGGAGAAACGCGATCGTCATTCGGCACGAACTCGAGCGTCGCCGCCACGCCGCCCGGCTGCAGCGCCGACCGTACCTTCTTCAGCAGCGACACATTCGTCGGATGGTCGAAGTGATGCAGGAAATTCGTCAGCAGCGCCGCGTCGTAAGGTCCCCCAAATGGCACATCGAACGCGCTGCCGGGCAGCGCTTCATAGCGGTCCAGCACGCCGGCCTTTTCCGCATTCCTCTTTGCCACCTGGAGCACCGCCGCCCAGTCGAGCCCCGTAATCCGGGCCTGCGGATTCTTCTGCGCCACCGCGATTCCAAACAGCCCGTGTCCCGCCGCAATATCGAGCACGCGCATCGGACCGCTCTTCCCAGCCAGCACCAGGTCCGCCATCGGCCCCGCCACCGGACCCATCATCGGCGCCATCGATTCGGCGAACTGCACCCAGATCGGATTTTCCGGTTCCACCGATCCCTCGCCCGGCAGCACCGTGCGGCCGGTGCGGACGATCGTCGCCAGTTCTTTGAACGTGTCAATGAGCATCGGATTCGAGAGAAACGTCGCCACGGATGCGAGCGACGCCGGCGAACGCGTGTCGAGAAACGTCGCGCTGGTGGGGGTGAGCGCATAGCGGCCGTTCTCTTTCGTCAGAAGTCCGCTGATCGTCAGGAAGTCGCAGAGAATGCGCGTGCCGCGCTCGGAAGCCGAACACTGTTTCGCGATCGAAGCCAGATCGCCCCCGCTTTCGCCAATAGCGCGGAACAGATCGAGCTCAATCGCCGCCTTCAGCGCCCACGTGCGCTGATACGACATCAAAACGTCAAATACGAGAGCCGGATTCGGAACATTTTCGGGAGTGATTTGTGGGGCCATAGCTCACAGCATATACTGATCGCGGGGAAATATGTCCATCGCGAGAACAGCAGGCCTGGTTTCAGCCGTCGCCATTGGGCTGACGGCGCTTCTGGTACCCGCGCAGAACCCGGCGCCGGCCGTCACTTTCACCGGTGAAGCCTCGCCGCCCGCCGGCGCGCTCACCCTTTGGTATCGGCAGCCCGCATCGGACCATCCTTACTCTCTGCCCGCCGGCAGGGCGGCGGCCGCCGCCGCTACCGCCGAATGGGACAAAGCCCTGCCGGTCGGTAACGGACGTCTGGGCGCAATGGTCTTCGGCGGAGTCGTGAACGAGCGCCTGCAACTGAATGAGGATACGCTCTACGCCGGCGGCCCGTATGACAACGTCAATCCCGACGCCCACGACGCCCTGCCCGAAGTCCGCCGCCTGCTTTTCGAAGGTAAATACGCCGAAGGCGCGAAACTGGTCACCGACAAGGTAATGGCGAAACCCCTCCGGGAAATGCCATACGAGACCGTCGGCAATCTGGAACTCACGTTCCCAACGGTCACCTCGGTCGAAAATTACCGCCGCGATCTCGATCTCGATACCGCTATCGCGCGCGTCGAATACACCGCCGGTGGCGTGCAGTACACGCGGGAGATCCTTTCAAGCCCCGTCGATCAGGTGATCGCGGTTCATCTCACCGCGAGCCAACCCGGCAGGATTAGCTTCACGGCCGCGATGGACACGCCGCAAAAAGCCACTGTAACCGCCGCCGCGCCGGGCACGCTCATCATGACCGGTGTCAACGGCGACTCGGACGGGATCAAAGGCGCGCTGAAATTTGAATCACGCGTTCGCGTGGTCTCCCAGGGCGGCAAGACATCGGTTGACGGGGGGACCGTCAAGGTCGACGGCGCGAATTCCGTCACGCTCCTCATCGCCGCTGCCACCAGCTACAAGAGCTACAAAGACGCCTCCGGCGATCCGCGCACGGCAGACGAAAAAATCATTGCTGCCGCTGAGAAGAAGCCGTGGACGGCCATCCGCGACGCCCACATCAAAGAGCACCAGCGCCTCTTCCACCGCGTTCAGCTCGATCTCGGAACCACACCCGAAGCTCAGCGCCCTACGGACGAACGCATCGCCGACTTCGCCAACGGCCACGACCCGCAGCTCGCCGCGCTCTACTTCCAGTTTGCGCGCTATCTGCTGATTTCGAGCTCGCGCCCCGGCACGCAGCCCGCGAATCTCCAGGGTATCTGGAACGAGAGCATGGACCCGCCATGGGGCAGTAAGTACACCATCAACATCAACACCGAGATGAACTACTGGCCGGCTGAATCCACCAATCTTGCGGAATGCGTCGAGCCGCTCATCGCGATGATCCAGGACCTCACCGACACCGGCGCCCGCACCGCGAAAGAAATGTACGGCGCGCGCGGCTGGGTCGTTCACCACAACACCGATCTCTGGCGCGCATCCGCTCCCATCGATGGTGCGCCCTACGGCATGTGGCCCACCGGCGGCGCGTGGCTCGCGCTCTATCTCTGGGATCACTACGATTACAACCGCGACCAGGCCTATCTCGCGAAGGTCTATCCGGCGCTGAAGGGGGCCTCGCAGTTCTTCCTCGATACGCTCGTCGAGGAGCCGAAGCACCACTGGCTCGTCACTAACCCTTCGCTCTCGCCCGAAAACGTGCATCCGGGCGGTGCGTCAATCGCTCCGGGCCCCACGATGGATATGGAGATTCTGCGCGATCTCTTCGCCGATACAATTCAGGCCGGGGAAATCCTCGGCGTCGATTCCGACCTTCGCAAAAAAATCTCCGACACGCGCGCGCGTCTCGCGCCGCTCCAGATCGGTCACGCCGGTCAGTTACAGGAATGGCTCGAAGACTGGGATCTTGAAGCGAAAGACATCCACCATCGCCACGTCTCCCATCTCTTCGGCCTCTATCCGAGCTGGCAGATCAATACGCGCGATACTCCGGAATTCGCCGCCGCCGCGAAGAAATCGCTCGAAATCCGCGGCGATGAGGCGACGGGCTGGGCCACCGCCTGGCGCATCAATCTCTGGGCGCGTCTCGGCGATGGCGAGCACGCCTACAAGATTTTCGATTTCCTGCTCAGCCCGAAGCGAACCTATCCCGATATGTTTGACGCCCATCCGCCCTTCCAGATCGATGGCAACTTCGGCGGCGCTTCGGCCATCGTCGAAATGCTGATGCAGAGCCGCGATGGCGAGATCGATCTCCTCCCCGCGCTGCCGAAAGCCTGGCCTTCCGGTTCCATCAAAGGCCTGCGCGCTCGCGGTGGCTTCGATGTCGATCTGAGCTGGAAAGACGGCAAGCTCGCAGGAGCCACGATTCGCTCCACTGCCGGTAACCCGATCAAAGTC
>CAZWTH010000045.1:0-10316 GCA_964636715.1 uncultured Solibacteraceae bacterium
TGAAGCGCAACGACTATGCGTCCTCCATCGGCGCGGACGGCCGTCCCGTAGTTGAAGATCCGCACGGATGCCCCAGCGACGCCGCCAACTGGGATTCCACCGCGTACTCGCCCGTCACGCGCCTCTACTACTTCATGGCGCTCGAAGAGTGCGTAGGAAAACCTACGAGCTACCCCGATCAGCAGGGGCAACGTTTTCTCCGCGCAGTCAATATCGACACAGGGGACGTTGCCTGGGAAATTCCACAAACGGGATCGACGCGCGCAAAAACCTGGAGCGGCGTGCTCGCAACAGCCGGCGGACTGGTTTTCTATGGAAGTCCCAACGGCGGCTTCAGCGCCGTCGATCAGAAAAACGGGAAAATTTTGTGGGAATTTCCGACGAATGTCAGGATGAAAGCCTCACCCATGACGTTCAGCTTCAAAAATAAACAATACATTGTGGTCGCCGCGGGTCCGAACGTCCTCTGTTTCGGCCTGTAACGTGCTCTTCACCGGAATTTTGACTTAGGCCAATGCAGCTCTTGCGCGGCCGAAGAGAGGAATCCGGATGAGCAGAATTACCATTTCGTTTATTCTGGCGGCTCTGGCCGCCGTTCCCGTCTTTGGGCAACAGGATGTTTCCGGGACGATCGAAGGCACTGTGCTCGACCCGTCACAGGCCGCCGTCGCGAATGCAAAAGTCACTCTGACCAACACCGACAGAAACCAGGCGGTTCGCCAGACTACCACGAACTCGGCCGGCGTGTTCTCGGCGCCCGCGATTCCCATCGGCAATTACACACTGAAGGTGGAAGCCACCGGATTCAAGACGAATACGATTTCAGGCATCGTGCTCAACGTGCATGACGACCTGAAATTCAACGTCGCGCTCGAAGTCGGGCAGGTGAGCGAAACCATTGACGTAACGGACCAGCCGACCAAGGTCGAACTTTCCTCCATCGCAATTCAGAATACGATCACGGGCGCCCAAGTGAGCCGGCTGCCCCTCGCTTCGCGCAACTATGAGCAACTCGTCGCGCTGATGCCCGGCGTGAGCTCGAACGCGACCGATGAATTGTTCGTCGGCGTCTCCTCTCCCGCCGGAACCAGCGCGGCGATTCCCTTTTCCGTCAACGGCAATCGCACTTCCGGCAACAACTGGACGGTGGACGGCGCCGATAACGTGGACCGCGGCTCCAACCTGACGCTGATGACTTTCCCGAGCATCGATTCCATCGCCGAATTCAAGGTGCAGCGCAGCATGTATTCGGCGGACACGGGGCGCGCGGGAGGCGGACAGATCAGCGTGGTGACAAAGAGCGGCTCCGCGCAGTTCCACGGCGATCTCTACGAATTTTTCCGCAACGACGTGCTGGCCGCCAACAACTGGATCAACAACGCGAATCGCGTGAACGTGGTGGATGGCAAAGCGAAGGTACCGCCGCTGCGCTGGAACGATTTCGGCGGAACCGTGGGCGGGCCGATCGCGTTCAATCACTCGCAGTACAAGGCGCCGAAAACTTTCTTCTTCTTTTCCGAAGAAGCGCGCCGCATCATTACGTATACGAGTTTTCAGCCAACGCTTCCCACGTCGGCCATGGTCGCAGGGAATTTCCCGACGCCGGTCTGTCTGACCAACAACAGCCCCTGCACTACCACCGGTTCCACGATCGCGCCCAGCCTGATCAATCCGGTTTCAGCCCAATACATCAAGGACATCTACGCGAAGATTCCGCTCAACGATGCCAGCACCACGGCCGGATTTTTCCCGGAGCGGAATATCTACAACAGCAATCAGCAGATCGTGCGGCTGGACCACACGTTCAGCGACAATGCGTCCGCCTGGTTCAAATTCGAGAACGACAGCATTCCGACCACAGAGCCAGGCGGTCTTTTTACGGGCTCCACGATTCCCGGCGGCGCCACCACCAACACGAATTCCCCAGGCCGCGCCTGGGTTCTTCACTATCTGCAGACAATCCGGCCAACGCTGCTCAACGAAGCCGGCTTTAACTTCACGAACAGCGCGATCCACTCCACGGCGGCTGGGCTCACAGCCCTGGCGAACAGCCCGGACATCAACGTGGCGCTGCCCTTCCCCAATCCGGACTCCGTCATTCCCACCGTCACGCTCACGGGCGGAACGAGCATCGCCGGCTTCGGCCCGTATAACGAATTCAACAGAAACTGGGCCTGGTATGACACGGTGAACTGGCAGCTCGGGAAGCATTCGCTGAAGCTCGGCATTCAGTTCAATCGCTATAACAAGACGGAAAATGCGGGCAGAGCGCAGGGTTCCTTTGCCTTTACGAACACCGGCGCGCCAACCGGCACGGCATCCTTCACCCAGTCATTCGCGAATTTCCTGCTGGGCAACGTCTCGAGCTTCACGCAGCCCTCCGCCGACATCACACCCGATATCTGGACGTGGCAGACCGAAGCCTTCGTGCAGGACGATTATCGTTTCACCCCGCGCCTCACGCTTTCTCTGGGATTGCGCTTCAGCTATTTCGGGCAGCCCACGGAATCGAACGGACTGCTCACGAATTTCGACCCCTCCAGTTATTCACCGTCGGCGGCAGCGGCAATCGATCGCACCTCCGGGAACATCGTCGCCAGTTCGGTGACTCTGCCCTACACAAACGGCATCATCATCGCGGGCAAGAATTCGCCGTTCGGATCGAAGATCGCGCAGGATGACTGGAACAACCTGGGTCCGCGCGTGGGCATTGCATGGGATCCCACCGGCAAGGGCAAGACCTCCATCCGCGCGGGCTATGGCATCTTCTATGACGCCACCAACATGGGCCTCTACGAAACCACGATCTTCGGCAATCCGCCATTCGTGCAGAGCGTGACGTTAAGCAACGCGCCGTTCGATAACATCGCGAGCGGCACGCCTCCGGGCACCGTCTCCACCGTTTTCGGGCGCGGCACACAGTTGCCGAATCGCACGCCCTACATGCAGGACTGGACGCTCAGCCTGCAGCATCAGCTCCCGCTGGGCGTGGTGCTGGAAGCAACCTATTCCGGCTCGAAGGGCACACACCTGATCGGCATCGTCGATATCAACCAGGCATTTCCGGGAGTGGCGCTGGCGGCGGGCCTCCACACGAACAACGGAAACACGATTTTCACTACCACCGACGATCCGCGCATCAACGCGGTGCGCCCGTACCTGGGCTACAACGCGATCAACACGATTCAGTCGGCGTTCGATTCGAACTATCATTCGCTCCAGACGAATGTGCGGCGCCAGTTCCGCTCGGCTGGACAGCTCTCATTTGCCTTCACGTGGTCGAAGTACCTGACGGACGCCGGCTCCGACAGCGGCAGTGCTCCGCAGAACAGCTACAACTGGCACGAAGGCGAATATGGACCGTCGCCGCTCGACCGGAAATTCGTCGCCTCCGCCGACTACGTCTACACGATTCCGGCTTTCGCGAATTCTCGCGGACCGGTCGCATACGTCCTGAAGAACTGGCAGCTCAATGGCATTCTGAGCTTCTATTCGGGACAGCCCTTCACGGTCACAACCTCGAGCGTGGATCCGGCCGGCCTGGGACTGCTGGGAAACAGCGCGGCGAGCTCGCGGCCCGATATGGTGTGCGATCCCAACTCCGGCGCGCCCCACAACACGGCGCAGTGGTTCAACAAATCGTGCTTCGTGGCGACGCCGCAGGGCGCGGTGCGGCCGGGCGACGCGGGGCGCGGCGTGGTTCGCGGGCCGGGCTTCGCCAACTGGGATTTCGCTCTCGAGAAGAGCCTTCCTCTGAGCGAAAAGTACAGCCTGGACTTGCGTGGCGAGGCCCTGAACATCCTCAACCACGCAAATCCCAGCGGCTTCGGCAGCACCAACAACACCAGTTCGCTGTTCGATCAGATCACGAGCTTCCGCGCTCCGCGCCGCATCCAGCTAGCGCTGAAATTCATTTTTTAAGCGCGCGCGATAAAATAGGCGGGTGAAGCTATTTTTGACGACGCTGGCCTGCGCGGCGCTGCTCGCCGCGCAGCAGCCGGTTTCGCCAGTTGCTCCCTCTGCGGTCCCTGCGGCGAAAGTTGACCCCAACACCGTAGTCATGACAATCGGCGACCGCCATATTACGGCGGCCGAGTACGAGCAGATGGTGAAGGCGGTGATACCGGCCCAGATACAGGCGATCGCGCTCGGACCGGCGAAGCGCGCTTACGCGCAGAGGATTGCAGAATTGTTGATTCTTTCCGCGGAGGCGGAGAAGCAGCATCTGGATCAGCAGCCCGCCGCGAAGAATCAGATCGAGCTGGAGCGGCGAACCACGCTTTCCGTCCACGAATTCCAGAAGATCGAGAGTGAAATTCCCGTTACGGACGAGCAGTCGCAGGCTTTCTACGACGCCAACCACACGCTCTATGAGACCATCCACGTGCGCCAGATCCTGGTCCGCGTCAAGGGCTCGGCGGGCGCCTCGAAGCCCGCGAAACCGGAGCTGACCGAGAATGAGGCGCTCGAAAAAGCAAAGGCGATTCGCCAGCGCCTCATCGCAGGCGAGGACTTCGCCAAAGTCGCCGGCGAAGAATCGGACGATGCCTCCGCCAGCAAAGGAGGCGATCTGGGTGAGATCGGGCACGGCCGCTCCGTGCCGCAGTTTGAGGCCGCCGCTTTCGCGCTCAAGCCGGGAGACATCAGCGAGCCCGTGCGGACGCCCTATGGCTATCACATCATTCAGGTGCAGTCGCACACCGTGAAACCGTTCGCTGAGGTGAAGGAAGACATCGTCACGCGTCTGCGGGCGGAGGCGGCGCCGGGGATCGTGAAGGAAATGGTGGATAAAGCCGGCTCTCACCTCGACGAGAAGTACTTCGGCCCCGATCCGGCGGCGCCCCCAACGCCTCCGGCGCCCGCTCCATCCACACCAGCGAAATAGACTGGAAGGCGGTCACGCGAAAGGAGCGGTATGGCGCACGAAGAATCCGGCGGCATTTCGAGACGAACGGTATTGGCGGGCGCCGGTCTGCTGGCGGCTTCGGCGGCCACGGCGGCAGCCGCGCCCTCCGGCAAGCTCAAGGTCGCGATCTTTTCCAAACACCTTCAGTTCGTGAAGGGCGAGGAACTCCCGCGCCTCGCCGCGGAGATCGGCTTCGACGCGATCGATATCACGGTGCGCAAGGGCGGCCACATTGAGCCGGACCGCGTGCGCCAGGAACTGCCGGGGTTGGTGGCATTGATTCGCAAGCATGGCCTCGAAGTCCCGATGATCACCACGGACATCGTGGATACCACCACGCCTTACACAGAAGACATCCTGCGGACCATGGCGGACCTCGGCATCCGCCGCTACCGGTGGAATAATTTCCGTTACGTGGATAACAAGCCGATCATCGCCCAGCTTCAGGCGCTGCGGCCCGCGGTGGCGAAACTGGCGGATCTCAACAGGAAATACCAGGTGGGCGCGATGTATCACACGCATTCCGGCGTCAATCTGGTTGGCGCGTCGTTCTGGGACCTGCACATTCTGATGGATGGCATGGACCCGAACGCCGTCGGCGTGAATTTCGATATCGGACACGCCACCGTGGAAGGCGGGCTCGGCGGCTGGATCAATAATTTCCGCGTCATCACAGACCGTCTGCGCGGCGTTGCCGTGAAGGATTTCCTCTGGGGCAAAAACGCAAAAGGCGACTGGCAGCCTCAGTGGAAGCCACTCGGCGAAGGCATGGTGCGGCTCCCGCAGTTCTTCAAAATGCTCGCCGCGAGCGGTTTTGACGGACCGCTTCAGATGCATTTCGAATATCCACTCGGCGCGCCTGCGCAGACGACGGAGTATATGAAGCGCGATCTCGCGACGCTGCGCGGCTACCTGGCGCAGGCGAACCTATGAGCATAAGGCGGCGTGAATTTCTCGCCATGCCCGCATTCTTTCTGGCGGCGCGATCCACCGACGCTCGCATTGACGACATCTCCATCGACTTCGCCGATTTCGCTTATCGCGCGCCCTATAAATTCGGCGGCAAGGAAGTGGATCGCGTCACCATGCTCAACGTGAAATGCGCGCTGAGCCTGAAGAATGGAAAATCGGCCACAGGCGCCGCGGCCATGTCGATGGGGAACATCTGGGCCTTCCCCGCCCTGCCGTATGACGAGTCGCTGAACGCAATGAGAGTTCTGGCGGGACGAATCGCCGCCATCACGAAGAGCTATCGTCAATATGCCCATCCGCTCGATGTGGATCATGAGCTGGCGCCCGAATATCTGAAGGCCGCGGCGGATGTGTCGCGCGAGCTCAAGCTGTCGCAGCCCATTCCAAAGCTCTGCGTGCTGGTGACCGGCAGCCCGATCGACGCGGCGATTCACGACGCCTTCGGAAAGCTGCACAACATCAACAGCTTTCATGCGGCGGGAAAAGCGTTTGTCCAGCGCGATCTTTCGTATTACCTGAACGACGAATTCCGCGGCGAATATCTCGACCCCTACATCCTGCCGCAATCGGTGAAGAAGGTCCGGATGTACCATTCGGCGGGCGCGTCGGATCCGCTCACCAAATCCGATGTGACGAAGCCGATCCACGATGGCCTGCCTCAGACGCTCGAAGACTGGATTCCGTACAGCGGCGTCACCGCCATCAAGATCAAACTCAACGGCAACGATCTCGCGTGGGACGTGGATCGCGTCGCCGCGATCCACAAAGTCACAACCGCCGCGCAGGCGAAACGCGGATTCAAAGACTGGATTTACTCGCTCGATTTCAACGAACGCTGCCCGAATGTTCAGTACCTGCTCGATTTCGATCGCAAACTGGGAGAGAAAGCGCCCGACGCATTCAAACGCGTGCAGTATGTCGAACAGCCGACCGCGCGCGACCTGGCGAAAAACCGCCAAAACACCATGTTCGAAGCCGCGAAGCTGCGGCCGGTGGTGATCGACGAATCGCTCACCGGGCTCGACGCGCTGCTGCTCGCTCGCGAAATGGGATACACCGGCGTCGCGCTGAAAGCGTGTAAAGGACAGTCGCAGACGCTGCTGCTCGCGGCCGCCGCCCAGAAATACAAGATGTTCCGCTGCGTGCAGGACCTGACCTGTCCCGGCGCCGCGCTGGTGCATTCCGTCGGCATCGCCGCGCATATCCCCGGTACCGCGGCGGTCGAAGCCAACGGCCGCGAATACGTTCCTTCCGCCAGCAAAGGCTGGGAGAAACGCTATCCCGGAATCTTCAACGTCCGCGATGGCTATCTGGATACGACCGGCCTCGACGGCCCTGGCCTTGGAACCAGCTAGTCCCTTCACGCCCGGCTGTTACGCTGATCGTTGGACCGCGTGAATCCAAAATCGAAGACTGCCCTGTGCATTGCCGCGCTCCTTGCGGTGAACGCATGGATTCTTGCCCGGCTTTTCAAAACCGAATACACGCCGTTCATGAGCTCCATAGAAGGCGCCTATGTCGGGATCAGCCGTTGGATGATCGCGCACGGCATCCATGCGCGCTGGTTCCCGCTTTGGTACGACGGCATTCCGTCGCAGAATTCTTATCCCCCTCTGCTGCATTCGCTCGTCGCTCTCTGGTCGTGGGCGACAGGTATGACAGTCGCGCATTCTCACCACTTCGTTTCGGGGGCGTTCTACTGTCTGGCGCCCGTGGGCTTGTTCCTGCTCACGTTGCGGCTGACACGATCACGCTGGAAGTCTTTCATTGCGGGCGCGCTGTACAGTCTGGTTTCTCCGTCCGCGTTTCTGCTGGCGACGGTTCGTCACGATGCCGGGTCCGCGTGGGGCGCGCGAAAGATTCAGGCGCTGATTGTGTATGGCGAAGGCCCCCACGTCACCTCCATCGCGCTGTTGTTTTTCGCTCTGGCGGCCATCAGCGCCGCGCTCGAGTATGAGTTGGGCTGGTGGACCGTCGCCGCAATTGTCGCGTCGTCTCTGGTGGCGCTGACAAACTGGCTCGGCGCCATGTCGCTGGCCCTTGGCGGCGTTGCGATGCTGCTGGCCAGCCGCAAAAATCGCCTCGGCCGGCTGGCGCTGATCGGCGCTCTCGCCTACGGTCTGGCAATGCCGTGGATCCCGCCATCGGATCTCGCCGCTGTGCGGATGAACGCCCAACTGGTAGGCGGGTTCCCCATGGGAACGCCCCAGTACGTCTACCTTGTGCTGTGGTTCGCCGCGGCGGGCGCCATCTGTCTCGCGTTGCGAAAAATCGGAATGTCGGAAGGAGTTTCGTTCGCCGTTCTGTTTCTCTTTTTCATGGCTGTGCCGCCGCTCGGTTACGAATGGTTCCACGCTTATCCGCTGCCGCAGCCGGATCGCTATCACCTCGAAATGGACGGCGCCTTCGCTATCGTTGGAGGCATATTGCTCGGGTCGCGACGGCTGCTCACGGGCCCGGCGTGGAAACGAATAGCCGTTCCCGTTTTTCTCTGCGCGCTCGCGCTGGTCCAGGCGCCGCGATGGCGGAAGCAGGTTCACAACTTCCTGCCTGCATTCGACGTGACGAAAACGGTGGAGCGCGAGCAGGCTCTCTGGCTGCAGAGTCACTTTCCCGGACAGCGGGTTTTTGTCGAGGGCAGCACGCGCTTCTGGTTCAACGCATTTGCCGATAATCCTCAGTTGGGTGGCGGCTTCGACCAGGGCCGCACCAATCGCGCGATCGCCGATGTGGCCTTCGCGGTTCCGTATCTGAAGGGCAATGGTGCGGATTCCGTCGCGCTGCTGAAAGCCTACGGCGTGCGCGCGCTCGCAGTGGCGGGCAAGAACAGCCGCGACGCGTATCGCGATTATTCGGATCCAGGAAAATTCTCCGGCGTGATACCGGAACGATGGCGCGATGGCGACGATGTCATTTACGAAATTCCCGGCGACGGTTCCCTGGTTCACGTAGTCCCCACGGACGCGCTGATCACAACCGGGCCGCTCGATTGGCCGGCCATCAACCGGTTCGCCGCTGCCATCGACCACAGTCCTTTGACCACCGCAAAGTGGGATGGGACAGATCGCGCTTCGATCTCGACTCGATTGGCGAGCGCCGACGTTCTCTCGGTACAGATCAGTTGGGACCCCGGCTGGCGCGCTTCGGTCAACGGCGCGGATCTGCCCATCGGCCGCGACAAACTGGGGCTCATGGTGCTGCGGCCCTCCTGCGAGAACGGCTGCACCATCGACCTCGCCTACACAGGCGGTACGGAAGCCAGAGTAGCCGAGGTCGTATTCACCGCGGCGCTGCTTCTTTGTGGTTTCGTCGTGTTCCGTGGAAGAAACAATGCTCCCCATCCGGCTCCGGACGTTCCCGCGGCCGCATTCCCCTATCCTCTCTATTTCCGCGCCTTGCGCGCGTCGCTGCGCTGGCTCAACAAAAAACTTCCACCCTGGCCCATTGCGGACAACGAAGAACCATTCGACCGTGACCGCTTACGAGCGGCGGACGCTGCGCTGCGCGGAATGAAGATGGCGGATGCCGATGGCGACCGCTATCTCGCGAAACACATCCCGCGGCTCTCAAAAACGCTCGCGCTTGTGCCGCCGCCGCAGAGTACCGGACGCGTTCTCGAACTCGGCTGCTACGGGCAGATCACGCCGCTGCTCGAACGGCACTGCGGCTACAGGGAGGTGCGAGGCGCATACTACGGCCCGCAGGGGAAGATCGACCGCAAGACTCATGACTTCCCCGACGGCCGGTTCTCCTGCTGGGTCGATCACTTCGATGTGGAGCGCCACGAGTTTCCGTATCCGGACAATTACTTCGACCTGGTCATCGGGGCCGAAATGATCGAGCACATGACGCACGATCCGATGTGGATGCTGCTCGAATCCCGCCGCGTGCTGGCGGATGGCGGCTATCTGTTGCTCTCCACGCCCAACGTGGGCAGCATCACCAGTGTGGCGAAGACGCTCCAGGGCCGCGACAATCCGCAGATTTTCTTCAAGTACGAACGCCCGGACGCGGAGGGCAAATCGGAAATTGGCCACGTCCGCGAATACACGGCCCACGAATTGGGCGAAGCGGTGAAGGCCGCCGGGTTTGAAGTGGAGCGCCTCTTCACCACGTTCATCGCGGAATTTCTGGGGCATGAGCAACTTCTCCGTTTACTCGCGCTCAACGACTTCAGTACGGAAAATCGCGGCGAGCAGACGTGGTGCCTCGCGCGCAAAAATGCCGCGCTGCCGGTGGAGCGTTACCCCTTCTTCCTGTACGAACCATAGCCTGACTTGCGGCGCCCGCGCGTTACACTGGCGCTAACGATGCGAAAAGCGTCTTTCGATCCGGGCTTAACCCAGCAATACGGCGCGCCCCTGCGCCGCGCGCTCAACAAAGACGGTTCCTTCAATGTGCGCCGCCGCGGCGCGAACTGGCGCGCATTCCATCCCTG
>CAZWTH010000046.1:0-6154 GCA_964636715.1 uncultured Solibacteraceae bacterium
CTTCCACGCCGCTGCGCTCCAGTTTGCTGAACACGATTGCTACCGTCCACCGCGACGTTGCGCCCAGTGTCTGTTCCAGCCGGACGATCCGCCCCTTCAGCTTGTCTCCGGCATTCACCACAACCACGCCTTTTTCTTTCACGGGCGAAATCACGATGCCAGTAATCGGATCTCCGGCGGCGGCCGTGCTCGAATCGACCGGCGGATCGATGCGGACCCGCATGCGCGTCTTCGGCGGCACCGGAGGCAGCGCGCGCCGCTTCACCTCCTCCGGCGTGTCCCCGTTCTCATCCACATCGAACCGGATTGTCGAATCTCCCACGTACTCGCGGCACCCGGAGAATGTCGTTTCATTGATCGACTCCGTGTAATTCCGATAGAGCGCATCCATCGTGGAATGACTGGGGAGGAGAAAAGTATCGTCGCCGATTTTGGTTTGCGCGTACTCAATCCGGTCCTGAGACCGGCAGACGCCGCTCGATTGCGGAAAATCATTCACGTCCACATCGAGCTCGCGCAGATTCGCCGTCGCGGGATCGACGAAGAATGAGCCGTTGTAGCCAATCGTGGAATACTCCTTCGTATCCACCGAGTACCGGTAGTGACTTTTTTCGGAAGGAACCACGAAATCGAAAACTGCCAGGCGGCCGGCCGGTAAGTCCCTCTCGCCCGCGTAAGTAAACTTATCTACGTCGCCGCCGAACACACCGGTCAGGAAAGAAGCGAACTCCCCGCTTCCGCTTGTCCCGCGGGAAACAATGTGCGCAATATCTTCGGAATCGAATTCACTCGCACCTGCCCAGGAGTACATATCCGACTTATCCCCGACGGCCACATCCAGCCGCAGCCGGTCGTGCTCGCGCAGGACACGGTCAGCGCTCTTTCGATCCCGGGCGGCGATCACCGACGCGCAGCTCGATCCCGCCGGCGGCAGCTGATATTGGGAACGAGTCACGGTCTGCACACAAACATAGCGGGGAAATTGCTTCAGATTCGTGATGACATTCTCGCGCGTCCTGTTGAATAGTTCCTGCGCGGCGTCGGCGGCCAGCACGGCGATTGCGCCCAACGCGGCGTAAGCGCAGAAAATCAGGACGCGTTGTGTGCCGCTTTTCGCCACAAGCGAATGATACCGCTCGACACCACGCTCTATTTCGAAGCAGAATAGAGCCATGAGATGGCTGGCTCTGTTGTTCGTGTGCGTGACCGCCGCAGCCCAAACGGGCCCGGCGTTCGACGTTGCTTCGGTGAAACCGCCCATACGGGAAGCCAATGGCTCTGTCACCACAGTCACTAAGCCGACTCTGACCACCCGCCGCCTGGTGTGGCAAACCGACCTTGTCTATCTGAGTAGCTTTGCCTGGAATGTACCGATCAATCGAATCAGCGGCCTTCACGGTGATCCGATTTTCCGGATCGAGGCGAGCACGAGTCATGACTCTACTGTTGACGAAATGCGCCAGATGACCCGAACGCTCCTCTCAGTACGTTTCAAACAGAAGGCGCACATTATTTCCAAAGATGTCGAAGGCGCCGCCCTCACTCTGGGCAAAGGGGGCCTCAAGGTGAGGGAGGTCGAGGTTCCGCACGGCGACAAGCCCTTCGTGGCTGGAACCCTTCCCGAGGCCGCGATCACGCTGGTGACGTCGCACCATGGCACCATCGATGAACTGGCTGAGAAACTTGCGCTTTTCCTGCATCAGCCCGTCTGGAACCGAACCGGCGTTACAGGAAACTACGACTACACATTCCGCTATGGAATAGGCGATGACCCTGCCGTGGAAGCGCCATCGCTCGAATACGCTCTCCGCAATACTCTCGGGATTGAATTATTGAAAAAGCAGACAGGACCGGTGGATTTTCTGGTGGTCGATTCCATGGAAAACGAGCCCAGCGATAACTGATTTCCACAGAAAATCCCGTCCGTCCTCCGAATTTTTAGTAACAAAATCGCTCCTCCGGGAGTCGAAAACGGGAAGGAGGTGGCAATGCTCCGATTTTTTGCCCTGATTACAGCCGCAGCCGTTCTGGCTGGCGCCTCGTTCTCCCAATCCACGGATTCGTCGCCAAAATTCGAGATAGCCGATATCCATCCCACACCGAACAATGGCGCTTCCGGCCGGATCGGAGCCGGAATCCGATCCTTCGGTTCTAATGTGACCAATGGCCGCTACGAACTTCGCGGCGTCACCATGATCGACCTGATTTTCTTCGCCTACGGAACCGATCGAGGGAAAATTCTGGGCGGGCCTCCATGGGTCGAATGGGATCAGTTCGATCTCACCGCCAAAGTTCCGGCCGGCGCGCCCACTGATGCCGATGCGCAGAAATCCATGCTCAAGGCTCTGCTCGCCGAGCGCTTTCACCTCGTGGTCCATAGCGGAAAGAAAGATCTCCAGGCCTATACGCTTACCGCCGGGAAGAATCCGAAGCTGAAACAAGCTGAGGACGTCAGTAACGCACCCGGTTGCCGCGGTCAGATCGGCGGTCCCGGCGCCACTGTCATGCCCGGAGGGGGAATCCGGCTGAATCCCGACGCCGGTCCCGTCTTCATCGATAACACCTGCCACAACGTGACGATGGAAGCGTTCGCGAAACAGCTGACTCCGCAGGTTTCTCAGAACAGCGTCTCCAGCCCGGTGGAAGATAAGACCGGTCTGGCGGGTAAATGGGATTTCGAATACCGCACCACTCTGAGGTTAGGACCTCTGGCGCAATCCCAGGGCCCCTCCGACAACATCACCATCTTCGACGCGGTTGAAAAACAGCTGGGACTCAAGCTGACTCCCATTCAGATTCCTCAGGAAGTGCTGATCATCGATAAGGCGGAGAAGCCCACCCCAAATGCCGCCGGGGTAAGCGAAGCTCTGACCCTGAGAATGCCAAAAGGCTTCGAAGTAGCGGATGTGAGGCCAGTCGAGGAGCCCATTCAGGGCCCGCGCCGAATCCAGGTCACTCGGGGTGGAGGCGTCAATTTTTCAGCGCTGCCGTTGCGCACCCTGATCATGTCCGCATATGAGGTCGACAACAACCGGCTGATCGTTCCGCCCGAAATGGAGAAACCCCTTCAGACACTGTACAGTGTTGTCGCCAAACCCCCGGCCTCCGCCATACCCGCCGCGTCCGCCACCGCCGACAGTTCCACCCCGCCAACACCGCCGCCGCCTTTTGGAAGCGCCGATGACAGCGAAGCCGCATGGACGATGATGCAAGCGCTTCTCAAAGAGCGCTTCAAGCTCACGATGCATCAGGAAGACCGCACGCTCACAGCCTGGAAACTAATCGCTGTGAAACCGAAAATGAAAAAGGCCGATCCTTCCGAACGAATGAAGATGACGAATGCTCCGGGGCCGGATGGCAAAGATCCGCGGACGGTGACCCCGGCTCGCCAGGCCCTCCTGACTTTTCAGAATGTGACGATGGATCAGTTCATCGAGAAGCTTGGCCAGATGGCCACCGGACTTACTACGCCAGTTGCCAATGCCACCGGCCTTGAAGGCGGTTACGATTTCACGATCAACTACAGCTATCCGTTCGCGCTGGCGGGCGGAGGCCCTGGACGCGGCGGAGCGGAGGCTGCTGCGCCCTCCAACTCAGCCGCAGCCGAAGCCGCTGAACCGACAGGCGCGATTTCATTTGCCGATGCGCTCGTGGAACAGCTTGGTCTGAAGCTCGTCGAAGATAAGCGTCCCGTGCGGGTGTGGGTAATCGATCACGTGGAATCGAAACCGACCGACAACTGACGCGACTCGCCGCATCCCGGCAGCTCCGCGCCGGCCGGAAGGCCGGCTTGCAGGGCCGAAGCCCTGCCCCACGGCTTTAGTTGTTCAACTGGAACAGGAACAGCCCGTTCCCGCCCGTCGCCAGTACCACCTGCTTGCCATCCAGCAGGAACGTTTCGGGCGGGCTTGAAAGGCCGCCGATCTGCGCGTGCCAGATAGGCGTGCCGGTCTTCGCTTCCCACGCCGCGATGCCGTTGCCATCGCTCAGGAACAGCACTCCGCCCGCCGTGGACAGTAGTCCCACGCTGTTCGCGATCTCATGCCGCCACTGCACCTTGCCGGTCTTATAGTCGATCGCATCGATATAAGTCGGCCAGCTCAGGCTGGCGCCGTTGCTCGTGCCACCGAGGCCCATCGAGCCGCGCGGATCGGGATCGGTCAGGTAATACACGCGGAGATTGTTCTGCTCATGTACGTAAAACAGCCCGGTATCCGGCGAGAACGTGGGAGGCGGGTAGTTGAGAACATCGCTGTTCACGAGCGCCCCCGCAATCAGCGCGTCCTTGTTCGGATTGCGCTGCACTTCGCCGCGAGCATTGAGATGCAGCGGCGAATCCGGACTGATACCCGAAGCATAGTTGTTCACGAGCCCCAGCTTCGTGGTGATCAGGTGCTCGCCCGTAGTGCGGTCGAGAACGAAGAAATAACCGTTGCGCTCCGCCGCCAGCACGAGCTTGCGCACGCGGCCGTTGAACGGCAGGTCCGCCAGAACCGGAGTCTGCGTGGAATCCCAGTCATGCGTATCGTGCGGCGAAGTCTGGAAATACCACTTAATCTTGCCGGTATCCACGTTCACGGCCAGGATGCATGAAGTATAGAGGTTGTCGCCGTCGCCGCGTCCCGCCGTGTAGGCCGGGGTCGGATTGCCGGTGCCGAAGATGTAGAGGTGAGTTTCCGGATCGTAGGAACCCGGAATCCAGGAAGTGCCGCCGCCGTGGCGAGAGGCATCCAGGCTGGCCCAGGTCTCGACACCGGGTTCGCCGGGATTCTGCGCCGTAGAATAGAGGCGCCACTGCTCATCGCCCGTTTCCGGATCGAGCGACTTCAGATACGCCGGACGATCGGTATCGTTCCCCGTTCCCACCAGAATGTGATTCCCGATCACCATCGGCGCGTTCGACGAGAAGTACTGCTCGTCGAAGCTCGAAATTTCTTTCTTCCACTTCTCCTTGCCCGTGTGGGAATCGAGGCATACAACCCAGTCGTCATGCAGCTCGAAGTAGATATTGTCGTGCCACATGCCGACGCCGCGGGTCGCGAGGCTCGTGCCGCCGCGCGTCTTCCAGTAGTAGTGCCACAGAACCGTGCCGTCGCGCGCGTCAATGGCGAACACGTTATCCGGCGCGGCCGCGTAGATGATGTTGTCGACGAACAGGATTCCGCCGCCCAGGCGAGCCGGGCCGCAGTTGTTCGCATCGCCGTTGCCGAAACCGCCGACGATCGGAGCCGGAGCGGCGCCACCGCCGCCGCCGAAGCCGCCGAATCCACCGCCGCCCCCATTCTGGTTCACGCCCGCCGGGCCGCAGCCTGTTTGCGGCGTGGGAATCATCCACTTCAGACTGAGGTTTTTGACCGTCGCCGTATTGATGTCCTTCAACGAACTGAATCGCTTGCCGGTGAAGTCGCCCGAATAGGTCACCCACTGGCTGGAAAGCGGCTTGAGAAGATCGGCCGGATCGAGGCCGCCCTGCGCGTGCACAAATACCGGCGCCGCGACAAAAGATAAAAGAGCAATGATCTTTTTCATGTGTCTGTTCATTCCCCTTACTTGAGCGTCCAGAGGTACGCGGTCACGTCGTGCATGTTCTTGTTATCGGGATCGTCGAGTTCGAGCACCATCTTCTTGTGCGCTTCCTGCGGATCTTTCACCGCGATAGTCGGCTTGGGTCCCTTGATATCGAGCGGAAACACTTTGCGCGTACCATCCGCCGTCGTCAGAATGATGAGGTAGTTATCATTCCGAACCACGCGGCCTTCCACCTTCTGGCCGTTCGGCAAAGTGACCGTCGCCTGATTGCCGACTCCGCCCGCGCCTCCACGCCCGCCGAATCCACGTCCGCCACCGGCGCCGACCGGCAGCGTGCCGCCAACCCAGCCATTCTGCAGCGCGCGCGGATCGCTGTATTTCGACGCGATGCCTTTCATATCGCCTGTCAGCGAGTGGCAACTCGCGCAATGCTTGCCGAAGTACGCTTCTCCCGCCTTCGCGTCGCCCACCAGCACGTTGAGCTCCGGGTTCGTCTCGCTGCGGGGAGGGCTTCCCTGCCCGCCCATGTTGGCTAGAACGCTGTGGATGTACTCCGCCACGGTCTCCGCGTCTCTATCGGAAAGAAAGATCGGCTGCTCGAGCTTTTTGAGCTCCTCCGCAACCA
>CAZWTH010000047.1:0-7479 GCA_964636715.1 uncultured Solibacteraceae bacterium
TGCAGGGGGCATTCTTCTTGCCCTGTTCGAAAAGATCGCGGACACGGCTCGCGCCGACGCCCACAAACATCTCGACAAAGTCCGAACCGGAAATCGAGAAGAACGGCACGCTGGCTTCGCCCGCGATGGCCCGCGCCAGAAGGGTCTTGCCCGTGCCCGGCGAACCGACGAGCAGAACGCCCTTCGGGATGCGCCCGCCCAGTTTCTGGAACTTCTGGGGCTCGCGCAGGAAGTCGATAATCTCCTGAAGTTCTTCTTTCGCTTCCTCCACCCCCGCGACATCCTTAAATGTGACCTTGCGCTGCTGGGTAGAGTGCAGGCGAGCCCGGCTCTTGCCGAAGCTCATCGCCTTGTTGCCGCCGCTCTGCATCTGGCGGACCATGAAAATCCAGAATCCGACCACCAGGATGATCGGCGAGAAGTTGACCAGCATCGAGAGCCAGCCGCTGGCGGAGGAATCGCTGATCGTGACAGTGACGCCCTTTTCGTTCAGCTTCGTCCAGACGTCGGGGTAGTTCGCGGGAATAACCGTGTGATACGCATCGCGGCCATTCACCATGTCGCCCGTGACCTGAGTGCCGTCCACCTTCGCCGTCTTGACCTGGCCGGCGTCGACATCATTGAGGAATTGCGTGAAATTCAGGGCCAGATCGTTCTTGCCATGACCATGATTAACGACAGCCCAAAGCAGGACCGCCATGCAGGCCAGTACGACCCAGAAGATGATTGTTTTAACGTTGGAGTTCACAGCACCTCTATATACGACTCACGTCAGCCGCTCTATACCCTTAGACGTCCAGCGACTCCGTTTTGATTCTAACGGGACCGCTCCCTCACCAGAAGGATGGATTCGCTTTCCGCCGTCGCCGCGAACTGCCGGGCTGGACCGAATCGCCGGGTCCAGACGATTAAATCGCCCATCACAATTACGGGCCACGTGCGCCTTTCCCACAGCGGAACCCTATAATCCTGAAACAGCGTCTTGATCTTCACCGCTGCTCCCGGATGTCCTGGCCGCTCGAACTGGTCTCCTGGCCGCCAGTTGCGAAGATGCAATTGGCCCTGACATTTCGCCCGGTCCAAAGCATTCTCCCCACCATTATATACGCCGGACGGGGCGGCTAGTTCCATCCCAATGGTTAACAGTGGCGCCGTAACTGTCGTTTCCCCCGGAATTTCCATGAGAACAGAGAAGTTACGTTCAATACGGGCGTCAAACCGCTGGGGCGTAATGCGGAGCAGATCAAAGGACCGGTAAACGTCCAGATCGGGCAACTGGATACGCCCTGAGCCTTCCCGTGTCACCAGCAGCCTGCGTACGGATTCCACATGTTGGAACCCGATAGTGCGCAAATTGCCACGCACGTACTCCATAGCCCGGCGGAGTAGTCTTCGCTGAATTGCCACCGGAAGTTCGTTAAATGGTCCGATTTCGATGAAAACAGTCTCCGGGGCGGTCTTCAGATAGAGGGGTTCCAGACGGGTAATTTCGGTGGACCAGTAGGCCTCTTCCCCTTGCGCCCAGGTTGCGGTGGACGCCAGAAGTTCCGGCAGCGAGGGGTTGATCTCCATCAAAACGGGCAGAACGTCGCGCCGGATATGGTTGCGCCGAAAGGACGTGTCTTCATTGGAAGCGTCCTCGCGCCAGGCGATGCCCCGCTCCGTCAGCCACTCCCGGATGGCGGCGCGGCGGAGGCCGAGCAGCGGGCGGATCAGGCCGGCTTCCGTCTCCGGGCGGATTCCGCTGAGGCCCGCCGCGCCTGAGCCGCGGAGGAAACGGAACAGGACGGTTTCGGCCTGATCATCGAGCGTGTGGCCGGTCGCAACAAGGGGACAGAGCCTGTTCGCGATCGCGCTGGCGAAGAATTCGTAGCGAAGCCGGCGGGCTTCCTGCTCAATGTTGCCGGGGGCGGGTGGAAGCGCCGCGGCATGGAAGGGCAAGTTTCGGGCGGCTGCCAGATCACGAACGAATGCCTCGTCGGCGTCCGAGTCCGCTCCGCGAAGCTGGTGATTCACGTGGAGAACGGCGACGGCCGCGCCGAGTTCGTGCAGCGCCGTCAGCAGGAAAACCGAATCCGCGCCGCCGGAGACGGCGACGCCAATTCGCTTCCTGGCGCCGATCGCAGCCGCAACCTGATCGATCACTCTTCGATCTTATGATGAGACAGTGAAGCTGCTGATCTTCTCCGATATCCATAACGACGCCGCGGCGCTCGAGCGCCTGATGGCGATCGAAGCCGACTATTACTTCTGCGCCGGCGATCTCGTGAACTGGGCGCGCGGCCTTGATGCCATGGGCGAAATCATGAAGCCCCGCGCCGACCGCCTCTACGTTATTCCGGGCAATCACGAATCGGCGGAGCAGATCGAAGCGTTCTGCGCGAAATTCGGCTTCCACAGTTTTCACGGCGGACGAATGCAGGCAGGCGGCTTCGAAATAGCCGGCCTCGGATACTCCAATCCCACTCCGTTCGATACGCCGGGTGAATATTCCGAAGAAGAGCTGGAGAAGCGTCTGCATGCGTTCGACGGTCTGAAGCCCCTGATCGCCATCTGCCACGCGCCGCCGTTTGGCACGCCGCTCGATCGCATCACCAACCTGAAGCACGCCGGCAGCAAGTCGATGCGCGACTTCATCCAGCGCGAGCAGCCGCGCTATTTCTTCTGTGGACACATTCACGAAGCCGCCGGCGCACAGGATAAGCTCGGCGAAACATCGGCGATGAACGTCGGCAAAAAAGGTTATCTGCTCGATCTGGAACAACAGAAGGAATGGGGGCAAATCTGATGGCAACGCTGGGACTGGTGGAATACGCCGACGCGACTCCGGAGGTGCGCGCCGTTTACGACGACATCATGGCCACGCGCAAGACCGACTGGATCAACAATTTCTGGAAAGCGCTGGCGCACGATCCGGTCACGCTGCGCCGGACGTGGGAAAGCATCAGGGAAATTATGAAGCCGGGCGCGCTCGATCCGTTGACGAAAGAAATGATCTACGTCGCGGTGAGCGCCACGAATCAGTGCGGCTATTGCATCGCGTCACATACAGCGTCCGCGCGCAAGGCGGGAATGACCGATGAGATGTTCGCGGAACTGATTGCCGTTACCGGCATGGCGAATGAGACGAATCGGCTCGCCAGCGGCTATCAGGTCGAGATCGACGAAAAGTTCAAGACATCGTGAAGTACGCTCTCACGATCGCGTTGTTGATTGCAACCGCGGTTCCGGCCGGCGCCGCGGATGCGCCCCGTTTCGACGCCGCCACGCTCAAGCAGGCGCCGCCGCCTTCGGAAAGCTATTCAATCACTCTCGGGCTGGTGAAGGGCTCGCGCTTTTACATGACGAACGTCACGCTGAGCGACTGCCTCAAGTTCGCGTACGGTCTGGTTTCGGATGCGCAGATCTCCGGCCCGGACTGGCTGTGGTCGAGGGCGAACCTCTACAACATTGAAGCCGCAATCCCGGGCAATCCGCCGCACGACGTCATCATGCAGATGCTGAAGACGCTGCTCACGGAGCGAATGGGCATCGTCATCCACCACGAAGACAAGACGATGAAGTATCTCGCGCTGGTTCGCGGCAAGGGCGAGATCAGGCTGACGCCAGCGGATACTTCGCAGGAGCGAAACAACAGCGGAGGTACAGGCCGCCTGACGGGAAATCGCGCGTCTCTGGCCCTCATCACGATGCTGCTCTCGCGGCTGGAGCACCAGATCATTGTGGATCAGACAGGACTCACCGGCGAATACCAGATCCAGATGCATTGGGCGCCGGGCAGCGGCAGTACCGATGCAGCGACGGCCGAATCCACCGCGCCCTCGCTCTTCACCGCCGTGCAGGAACAGTTGGGGCTGAAGCTCGAATCGCGAAATGGACCGCTCGACACCATCGTGGTGGATCGCGCGGAAAAAATCCCGGCGGAGAACTGATCCGTGTTCGAGAAGATCCTGACCACCATTGCCAAAATCCCGAAGGGCCGGGTCTCGACCTACGGCGACGTCGCGGCTGCCAGCGGGCATCCAGGCGCGGCCCGGCAGGTGGTCTGGGCGTTGCGAAACGGATCGCACGTTCCCTGGCATCGCGTGATCGGCGCGGGGGGAAAAATCCGGCTTCCCGGCGAGAACGGACTCGAACAGCGCCTGCGGCTGCGCGCGGAAGGCGTTGTCATCGCGGGCGACAAGATCGATCTCAAACGCTTCGGGCACACGTTCCCAAAAGCTAAACTGAAAAAGCTTGGAAAATCGTGAGTACGCGCGCATCCTGTACGAGACCGCCGATCTGATGGAGATTGCCGGCGACGATGGCTTTCGCATCCGCAGCTATCGCAACGGCGCCGCCGTCATTGAAGGCTATCCGGAGCGTATCGGCGACATTCTCGCCAATCCCGATGCGAAGATCACCAACGTGCCGGGCATCGGCAAAGGTCTCGCCGCCGTGCTGGCGGAGATCGACAAACGCGGCAGTTGCGAGCGGCGCGATGAGCTGCTGCTGAAATTTCCACCCGCCGCGCTCGACTTCCTGAAGATCCAGGGACTCGGGCCAAAGAGCATCGCCGTGCTCTTCGAGCATCTGGCGGTCAAAACCATTGACGAGCTGGAGCAGGCCTGCAAAGAGCAGAAACTCCGGACGCTGCCGCGGATGGGAGCGAAGCTGGAAGAAAAAGTACTGCGCGGGATCGCCCAGATGCGCGAGCACAGCGGGCGCTTCCATCTGAACTTCGCCGATAACGCCGCGAATGAAATGATGGGTTACATCCGCGAGACCGGGGGTTTGGAGATTGTCGCCGCGGCCGGCAGCCTGCGGCGCGGTAAAGAAACCATCGGCGATATCGATTTGCTGGTGACTGGCCCGAACGCGGCGGCGGTGCTCGATCGCGTGGCGCAGCATCCGCGAGTGAATGACGTTCTGGGGCGCGGCGTGAACAAGACCAGCGTCAAAGTGGGACGTGAAGGTCTCCAGATCGATGTGCGGGCGCTCGAACATCAAAGCTTCGGCGCCGCCATGCAATATTTCACCGGCAGCAAGGAACATAACGTTGCGTTGCGCCAGCGCGCTCTCCGCATGGGATTCACGCTGAACGAATATGGCCTGTTCCGGCTGGACGACAATTCGCGCGTCGCGGGCGAAACCGAAGAAGGCGTCTACGGGATGCTGGGGCTCGACTGGATTCCGCCCGAGTTGCGCGAAAACCAGGGCGAAATCGAACTGGCTGAATCGCATCGCTTGCCGAAGCTCCTGGAGCAGCCGGATATCCGCGGCGATCTCCACATGCACACCACTGCGACCGACGGCCGCGCCACACTCGAAGAAATGGCGGAGGCGGCCCGTGCGCTTGGTTACGAGTACATCGCGATCACGGACCATTCGAAAGCCCAGGCGATGAACTTCGGCCTTGATGAGAAGCGCGCCGTCGAATTCGCCGAGACCGTCCGCAAGATCAACGAGCGCGGCGATCTGGGAATCCGCGTCTTCGCCGGACTCGAATGCGACATCCTCAAAGACGGCGCCCTCGACCTTGCATGGGATGCGCTGGCGGCGCTCGATGTGGTGATCGCGAGCGTTCACAACAACATGAACCTCGAATCCGACGCCATGACGGATCGTTTGCTGAAGGCCCTCGAGTGTCCGCACGTGACGGCGCTCGGCCATCCCACCGGCCGCCTGCTGCTGCATCGCGAGCCGTTTCCATTCGATTTCGATAAAGTCGCGGATGAAGCTGTCCGGCGCGGCGTCGCGCTCGAAGTCAACAGCAGTCCGGAACGCCTGGACCTCAGTGCGACGCACGTGCGCATTGCCAAAGCGAAGGGCGCGAAATTCATCGTTTCAACCGACGCCCACCATCCGAAACACCTGCACAACATGCGCTACGGCATCCTGACCGCTCGCCGCGGCGGACTAACGGCGGAGGACGTGCTCAACACTTATGCCGTCGATCGCTTCGCCGGGTCCATTCGGCGTTAGAGTAAATGGGATGAAAATCTTCGCCGGCCTTGCATTGATCGCTCTGGCATCCGCGCCCCTCCGCGCGGACATGGCATTCGAAACAGCGTCCGTCAAGCCGGCGCCCGCGAACATGCCACCGCGAAATCCGATGCAGGTGGATAGCGGACGAGTGACGCTGAATAGCTGGTCCCTGAAAATGCTGATCGAGATGGCATACGGCCAGCCCGAATGGAAGCTGGATGGCGCGAGCGGCTGGATCGACGAAAATCGTTATGACATCGCCGCCAAGTTTCCCGAAGGCGCGGACCAGAAGCAGCTTCCCGAAATGATGAAGACTCTGCTCATCGAACGATTTGCGCTTCAGACGGAGACAAAATCGAGATCGATGAAGGTTTACGCTCTGACTCCGGTCAAGACGGGCGCAAAGCTGAAGCCTTCCACCGAGGCAACCAGCTTCGATGCCCAGGGGCGCACGAAAACCGTGCTGGTAAAGGGTGGCGTGTTCTTCCCCGATCTGACGATGGACGGCCTTGCGGCAATTCTCGCCTCGCGCATCGGCAAGCCGGTAATCGATCAGACCAATATCCCCGGAAAATTTGCGGTCGATCTGAAGTGGAGCGCGAAAGAGATGGACGCTAACGGCGCGTCCACCGATGGGCCATCGATCTTCACAGCCATCGAAGAACAACTCGGACTGACGCTGCGGAGCACAACCGCGCCGGTCGAAGTACTCTCAATCCTTCACGCCGCTCCGCCCTCGGGGAACTAACCAAAAGTTATGAAAATAGTTTCATCTAAGGAAGTCTACTCATGCGGTCTCTTCCGCGTGACGGAAGACAAAGCAGTCGATAAATCCGGCTGGGAAATGAAGCGCAGCGTGGTGCGGCACCTCGGCTCCGCTGTCATGATGCCGGTGGATGAGAAGAATCGCATTCTTCTTGTGCGGCAATACAGGCTGCCCGCCGGTCAGTTTCTCTGGGAGTTGCCAGCCGGCAAGATCGACGAAGGCGAGACCGCGCTGCAGGCTGCAAAGCGCGAGCTCGGCGAAGAGACTGGTCTCAAGGCGAAGAAATGGAAAAAGCTCACTACGTTCTTTCCCAGCCCCGGTTACGTGGAAGAGAAGATGACGATTTTTCTCGCGACGGAGCTGACGCAGGGCGAAGCGCATCCGATGGATGATGAACGCATCGAAACGCGCTGGTTCTCGAAGAAGGAACTGCAGGAAGCGATTCGGACCAATAAAATCACGGATGCGAAGACGATGATCGCGTTTCTCCATTGGGCGAAACTGTAGACCCGCCGCATAACAAAAAGGGCAGGCCCGAAAGCCTGCCCTTCAAAAATCAAAAAGGGCCAACCGGTGGCTGGCCCTCAAAGCTACTTTTTCTTCGTAGCTTTCTTCTTGGCGGCTGCCTTCTTGGGGGCGGCCTTCTTAGCGGCTTTCTTGGTTGCCATGTGTTTGATTCTCCCGATCATTATTATGTAACAAGTCGAGCCAAAAGAAAACACAAAAATGTAAAAATGTTTTGGGCC